>JAEWNN010000234.1 GCA_023457035.1 Verrucomicrobiota bacterium | reverse complement strand
CCAATGGTAGTTGGACGTAAGGTTCCGCGAGAGTAGGTTATTGCCAGGATTATAGGCCCGGCCTCCCTAAAGGAGGCCGGGCCTTCTTGCTTTCCAGCCCACGGGCTTGGCGGCGCGAGACGGTTTGTATCCTGCTCAAATCCAGTTTCAGCGTTGCGAAACTTTTCGGGCTGCCGCACGTCTATTTCTTCCTTTTATGCTTCTCGCTGTCGTCGAACTCACTCGGGTTTTCAGGGAGGCGGGGCCTTTGGCCTACATTCTCCTGAGCTTATCTGGAGTTGCTGTGTTCATCATTTGCGAACGCGCCTTCGCCTTGCGCACAACGGCGGTGCTCCCTCCCGAGCTTTCGGAGGCGGTGTTGCTGAACAAGCAAACGTCGGGCGGGCGCTATTCGGTGCTTGGGCGCGTGATCGAGTTTGCCGAACGGCACGCAAGCGACCCCGATGCCACGAAAGCATACGCGCGACTCGAAGTCATGAAGATGGAGCGTGGCGTTCGTTATCTTGACACGATCTACACCGGAGCCCCGCTGTTGGGTTTGATTGGCACAGTCTGGGGATTGCTCAGTGCATTCTCGAGCACCCGCGACCAGATGACAGGATTGCCCGACCCGGCGAAGTTCTCCCAAAGCGTGGGCTACGCGCTCTCTGCAACGCTGCTCGGTTTGATCGTCGCACTTGTTGCGTTGGCGGGCAACGGCCTCATCCAGCGGCGCATCGACCATCATGCGGCGCAGCTCGATGTGCTGCTTGAACGGGTGATCGCGCGGGTACGGCCGAAAGCGAAGGAGGATGACGCCGTCGCGCCATGAGCCTACGCAGCGATCGCTACCGACGGCCCGAACTCCCGCTGGTGCCGTTGATCGACGTGCTGGTGATGCTCGTGTTCTTCACCTTTGCGACGATGCAGTTCCGTGAGGCCCATGGCGGGACCATGAACCTGACACTTCCGAAGGTGGAGACCGCGGGGAAGAACGTGTTCCACAGCCAAGTGGTGATCTCTGTCGACAAGGACGACCGCGTCCGAGTGACCATTACGGGCGGCGACGGCGAACTGGTGCTCGACAAGCGCGAAGCCTCGGTAGATGAGATCGAAAGTCTGGCCGCCGAGCTGTCGAGAGTGGACAAAAGCATCACGGTGCTCATTCGGTCCGACGAGAACGCTCCGTTGAAGAGTGTCACCAAGGTGATGGACCTTTGCCGCAAGAACGGGCTCAACTCGATCCGCCTGCAAACCCGGTAGCCGTGGGAGGGGCCGCGGAAGGCGTAGGCTACGCGGTCGGGTTTGGGTCGAGATCGGCCCAGCGGCTGGCGGCGAGGAATGTGACAGCCCATGTTGTGAGGATGGCGGGATTCTGGAAGACGAAGTCTCCCCACGCGTGGAGGAACGTCAGCCCAATGCCGATGGCCGCGGCCAGTGCGAAGGGATTCTCCCAGCAGCGGCGCCGGAGCAGCTGCCAGCAGAGCCATGCGATCCCAGCACCGAGGAGGGCGCAACCAACGAGCCCGAACTCGATCGAGTACTCGAGCAGGTCGTTGTGGGCGTGTTCCCAGAGTTTCCGTTGCGCGGGCCCCGCGTAGTAGATGTCCGCGCGCTGGTAGATGTATCCGGGATAACCGAAGCGGAAACAACCGGCGCCCCAGCCGAGGACTGGCTGCTGTGCGAACATCTTGGTGGCGGCGGCGTGCGCCTGGAGCCGGTCCCCCGTTGAGGCCACAGGGTCGACGATCAGACCCGCGAAGCGTTTCCAGACGTTCTCCGTCTTGAGCGATTGGAACCCGACGGCGACGAATCCGAGAAGCAGGCCCAGCAATCCGAACAGAACGATGCGGCTGTGCCGCTTGTCCGGACGCCGGAGCTGTGCCCAGCCAAAGGCTCCGCCGACGAGGACGATGAAAGTCATCATCGTGAGCGTGGCACCGCGCGAGAGGGAGAAGAGCACCATCACGCCGATCACCACCGCTCCAAAGGCGAAAACTCCGGCGGGGCTGGACTTCGCGAGGCGCCGGTCTGCACGGTTGAAGTGCCACCAGGCGAGACCCGCGGCGAGGGCGAGCACGAGGTTGAGGTACGCCCCGGCGTGGTTGCGATAGATGAAGCTGGAGACGAAGGATTGGCTGTTGACCTTGAGCGACCAGAAGATGCCGGTGGCGTGCGTGAGGTGTTGGGCGAGACCGAGCCCGGCAAGGATCACGCCGTTGGCCACGAGGAGGGTGAAGAGCAGCCGGAAGCTCAGGCGGCGCATCAGGCCGATCCAGACCGCGCAGATGGTGAGCCAGAGCGAGGCGTGGATGATCAACGCGCGCCATGGTCCTGCGGTCCTGAATGGAACGTCCATCCCGTGGGGCAGCCACGCCAAGTATTTGATCGGTTCGATCCACCAGTAGGCGGTGTTGCTGCGGTACCGCCATGCAGGGTTGATGCCTTGTGTCGCGATGTAGACGAGGACGAGCAGTCCGATCCAGAAAAGGGGGAACCGCCAAAGCCGTTGCAGCGGCCGTACACGCACGGCTTCAGTGCCGGTGTGCGCCTCCGTGTAGCAGCGTGGTCGGGCGGCCACGATGAATCCGACGATTGCCAGCGCGAGACTCGTGCACTGGCTCCATGGGTGCATCGTTCCCAGCGCCCACGGCAGGAAGCAAAGGTGCAGGGTCACCCAGAAAAGCGTCCATTTCTCCTGCGGATGCAGCTCCAGTTGCCGGTCTTTGGGGCGAAAGCGCTCCGCGAGGGGACTGGTCTCTGCTTTGAACTGGTGCTTGCGGATGAGGCGCACGAGCCGAATTTGGAAGTGCCCCGGATCGTGGTCCAGCGGGTTTTGGGTGCCCGATGGCTGGCGCCAGCATCACCGTGAAACGCCGCTGTGAGGTGGCGCGCGGTCGGCGCCAGATTCCTGTGCCGAGGAGCGAGGGCAGGCCTGCTGCCTCGCCGCCCCGGAGGGCCCCGCCTTGCCACGTCGCGGCTCAGAGGACTTTGCGGTACTGGATGCCTCGGGGGTCCTCGAAGACGAGTTCGGTGGGCAGAATCTGCACGAGTTTCAGCCCCAGCTCGCGATCGACGACGGCGCCGGGGCGGAAGACCTTGCTGTTCATGAGCAACTTGGCGTCATCGGCGACGGAACGGATTCCTTGGATACGGGCGGCGTCGAGGAACGCGAGGATGCGCGGGTCCTCCAGTTGGAGCGAGATCTTGAGCGGTTCGGTGCCGGGCGCAGGTGGAGGCAGGGGCGCCGGCTGGACGACCATGGGGGGGACTGCCGCCGGCGGGACAGGGGCAGCGGCAACCGGTGTCGGCGGCTCGGTGGCGGTGGAGGGCAGATTGATCTGGAGGGGGGCGGGAGCCGGGGCGGGCTCGGCAGGTGCTGCCGTAGCGGATGCGGGGGCAGGCTGTGTCGCGGACGCAAGGTCCGCGGCCGCTGTGGAGGTGGCCGGTGCCGGCTGCCCTCCGGGCTTGAGAAACCACACGGCGGTACCGCCGCCGATGAGCGCGAGCACGACGAGGAGCAGGGGCCAATGGTTGCTCTTGGAGCGGAGCTCCTCGCGCCTGGCCGGCCCTCGGCCGGTGGGCGGTTGGGGGGCGATCGGCGTAACGGTGGCGGGATGCTCCGGCGCGGTGGTTCGCTCGCGTTGCGCTTTTTTCAGGGCGTCGTTGATGAGGCTCATGGCGGCGGAGGTTGATGCCGAGGTTGGCGGGAAAGAGGCGGGGCGGAAAGCGGAGAACCGCGGGGCGCGCGGGCGCGCTCAGTCGGTGAGGTGGGCGATCTCTTTGAGGGCGCGGCGGACATCCCACCAGCTGACCTCGTCGGAGTCGCGCACGAAGGCGGCCAGCAGCGCCTTGTCACAGAGATTATTGATGATGCGCGGCGTGCCGCGGCTGTGCCGGTAGATCGAGCGCAGCGCCCATTTGGTGAAACGCGGGCGGCCGTTGGCGCCGGCGAGGGTGAGGCGGTGGAAGATGTAGTGCTCGGCCTCGGCTTGGGAGAGCGGGTTGAGCTCGTAGTGGACGAGGATGCGTTGCCGGAGTTGGCGGAGGCGGTCCTGGCGGAGCTTCTCCTTGAACTCGGGCTGGCCCATCAGGACGATCTGAAGGAGCTTCTGCTTGTCGGTCTCGAGGTTGGAGAGGAGCCGGACCTGCTCGAGGACCTCGAAGGAGAGGTTCTGGCACTCGTCGATGATGAGGACGATGTCCTTGCCGGCGTGAATCCGCGACATGAGGACTCGGTTGACCTGGGCGACGAGGGCGTTCTGCGTGTGGTCCTCGATGGTCTCGCCGAGCTCGAGCAGGATGGTCTCGAGCATCTCGGTCTCGGTCACGCGGGGGTTGAGCACGAGGGCGGTCTCGAAGCGGTCCGGATCCAGCTCGTTGAGGAGCCGGCGGCAGAGCGTGGTCTTGCCGCAGCCCACCTCGCCGATGAGGACGATGAACCCCTTGCGCTCCTCGATGCCGTACTTGAGGTGCTGGAGCGCGTCGACGTGCGACGGGCTGAGATAGAGGAACTTCGGGTCCGGGGTGATGTTGAAGGGCATCTCCTCGAAACCGTAGAAGCTTTGGTACATCGGGCGGGCTGGGTTGGGATCGGCGGAAGGTCGCGCGACGGCGCGGACAAGACGGGAAAGTGATTGAAACGCCGCCGATTATGGACTCTAAAATCCCGACGCAAGAAGGCAGCGGCAGCCAGACCCTTTTTTACCGCCGCTTCTTGTTCCCTCTGCGATGTCCCTCGGTCGATTCCTAGCTACGTTGTATGCGGTCGTGTTCCTGGCGCTCAGTGCGTTCGCCGGAATCTCGTTCATGCAGACGTATCAGGAGCTTGGAAACCTGCGGACGCAGGAGGCGGAGACGCGGCAGAAACTGCAGGTGGCCGAGCAGGAACTGCGCGAGCAGCAACGCATGCTGGAGCAGTTGCGCACCGATCCGCTGTACGTGGAGTCGATGATCCGCCGCAAGCTCGGCTACGCGAAGCAGGGCGAGACCGTGTTCCGGTTCCGGGAGTAGGGGACGACGTTTCTCGGACGGCGCGCCGTGGCTTGGTGCAGACCAGATGCCGCGAGTGGCGTGATTCTCCGGGCAGACGACGATCGGCGTGGACGTGCAGTTCGGCGCCGAGCTTGCGGCGAAGGTCAGTTCCGGGCGCGGTGGTAACCTCTTCTTCTTCCCGGATGAGGCGGAGATGGTGAAGACCTTCACGGAGGAACTCGACATGCTTGTCACCGAGCTCGCCAACGACATCGATGTGACGATCCGCCCGGCCGCTGGACTGCGGCTGGTCGGGGTGTACAGCATCCCCGGCGAGATGCTGAAATGGGAAGGAGACCGCGATGTGCGTTTCCACGTGACGACCGTGTTCCTCGGCAAGCGGTGCGATCTATGTCGCCTTCGCTCCGGAACAGGAGGATCTGCGGGCCCGTCGCTACGTGGAAGGCCGACCGCTGGCGACGGTGCAGCTCTCGTATCGCGAGGTCGGAGCCGAGGCGGCGCGGATCCCGCAGCTCGAGCTTCCGCTCGTGACCGTGCAGGTGGCCAGCCTCGGCCTGATCCGCGGGCGGATGCTCGTAAGCGAATACCTCGGCCTCAAGGCGGCGATGACGGCGCATCTCACCGAGAACAACCAGGAGAAGGCGTATGGTCTGCTCGGCGACCTCCGGGATCTGCTGGAGGGCGACTCGGATCGCGAGCTCGATTCGGAGCGCAAGCTCGTGCAGGGGCTCCATCGCCGGATGGCCGGATTGGCCGGTCATGGTGAGCCCTCGACCGTGGACGACCGCGGCGAGCGGACCTTGTCGCACCGCGGTCGGCGCAACCACCCCAATTGAGCGGAGGCGCCCGGTTGAGCGACCGGTGGTTCGTGTGGGCTGCCGGTTTCGCCGGAGCGATCCTGACGCAAGTGCCGCGCGCGGGGCGCGGTGGATGGGGCGTCGGACTCTCGCGAACGCGGCGACGCACCAGCCGAGAGTCGTCCCACGGGCCCGGCCGCCGCTGGCGGGCCTCGCACTCGTCCACATGACATCCTGTTGACAATGTTTTACTCCCCCATGACGCATTGCCCTGGCCGTTCGTGTACACTTCACCCCATGCGAATCGCGATTTCTCTCCTGTTGTTCCCGCTACTGTTCGGCGCTGCCACGCGGGCACAGTCCGAAGGGCTGCGGCTGGAGGCGGCCTCCGATCGCACCATCTATAGCCGCAGCGCGAAAATGCCGGCCTATGTTGAGGCGAAGATTCTCGTCCCGACTCCCTCCGGTCCGGACACGGGTTCGGTGCGCAACATCGCCCTTGTGCTCGATCGTTCCGGCTCGATGGCCGGCGAGCCGATCCAAGCTTTGCGGCAGGCGGTTTCTCTCGCCCTTGGTACCCTCGCCGAACGCGATGTGGTCTCGATCGTCCTGTTCGGCTCCGAGGTGGAGACGGTTCTCGCGGCGCAGCGGCGCGACGAACTCGGCGACCTCGACGTCTTGCTTGCCAAGATCGAGCCGGCGGGGGGCGCGGCACTGTACGATGCGCTCAACCAGGGCGCGGCCCAGTTGCGTCGTTATGCTGCGACCGCCACCATCAGCCACCTCGTGCTGGTCACCGACGGTCCGGCGACGAAGGGGCCGCGCGAGCGTGCGGACTTCTTGCGGCTCGCCGAGCTTCTCGCGCGCGAGGGCTTCACGCTCTCCACGATTGGTCTGGGCGAGGAGTTTCAGGAGGACCTGCTCGCCGACCTCGCGCGCACGGCCAACGGTCGATTTCGGTTTGCGGCGCAACCGGGCGACCTGCCGGCCTCCCTCCAGTCGGAGTTGGCGCGACTGCGCACCCCGTTGGCCCGGAATGTGGAGCTGAGCATCGAGTTCGGCTATGGCTGCGAGGAGATAGAGACTGCTGGGTGGGTGCCCGCCGTGGTCGAGGATCGCACCATCACGTATCGGTTCCCCGCGGTGTTTGTCGGCCAGGATGTCGGTGTCCTCGCCGGTGCGCGGTTCTCGGCTTACCGCGATTCCTCCAGCCTGGCCTCGGTCCGGCTGCGGTGGATGGATGTGGCGACGGGCGAGTCCCATGAGCTCAGTCGCCGGCTGACCGTCTACGTCGAGGCCGACACCTGGGCTTCGCGGAAGTCCGTGAATTGTGGTGTCATCCGCGCGGCGGTCGGCGCGGTGATCAGCGAGGGAATCCAGCGTGCGATCGCGCAGATCGACAAGGGGGATCTCACCCGGGCGCTGCGTGAGCTGCGCCGCACGCGCGACAAGGCGCAGGCCATGAACTACAACCTCGACGACAAAGACGTCGCCGCGCGCATCCGTATTTTGGAAGCATACCTCGCCGAAGTGCGGGCGCGTGGGCTCAATCAGCTCGACCGGAAGGTCCTGCGCTCGGGCCTGAACCATCAGTTCGAGGTTCCGACGGCGGAAGCGAGCGACGAGTAACGGCCCGCCCATGCACCGCTTCTTTCGGCACAACCTTCTGCTTCTCTGGGTGCTCCTCGCGGTCGCCGCCTGTGCGACCGCGTCGGTGCTCCACCGGCTCTACGCGACCGCGCGAGACGAGATCGCGGCTCAAGCTGCACGGGCGGTGGCGCAGGAGCGGGCCCAAGCGGTCGGACGGATCACGCGCTATACCGAGGAGGTGCGCCGGACCACCGTGGCGGAGCTGGCTTCGTTTCATGTCGACGGACTGGTGCGTGCCCTGCGTCGGTGGGACGAGGCGAATGCGCTCGTGGTGGGCACCTTTGTGTGGGACCCGCAGGGGGATCCGACGGACTATGCTGCGCCCGTTGGCGCGTTGCCGGCGACTGAGCTACGGGCGTTGATCCGCGGTCTGCGCGAGTGGCGCACCGCCCATCCCGCAGCCGAGCTTGCTCCACCGTCGGCCTGTGGGACTTTCCGCACGGTCCGCTACCAGTTGCTCGGAAACCCCGAGTTTGACGAGGCGAGCCTCGGCTACCAAGGGGAGAATCTCGAGCTGCTTGCGCAATCCGGACGCCCGGTCGATCCGTGGGCGGGCTGGGCGGGTAACTTGGCGGATCCGTCCGCCCCGTGGACGTTCTGGTATCAGGCGGGACCCGACGCTCCGGTCCGCGGCTGCTTTGTGGATGTGGCGCCGATCGTGAAACGCTTGCGGGCGGAGATGGAGATCGGCGGAAAGGCGCGGGTGGTCTTGGAACCGTGGGCGAGCCATGGCGCGGATCGAGGCGAGGTGGGGGCCGGCTTGCCCGGGTACCGCCTGGTGGTGGCGCCGGGCCCGGATTGGCGCGCGAAGGCTGGCGACACCCGGTTGGCCGGCCTCGCCGGGGCCTTGCTGCTCGGGCTGTTCCTCGGAGTCGGTGTGTTGCTCACGGTGCACACCCGGCGCTCCGCCCGAGAGGCCGAGCGTCGGATCACGTTCGTCGCCCAAGTCTCCCACGAACTGCGCACGCCTCTGACTGCGATTCGGATGTTCGCCGACCTGCTGAGCGCGCCGGACGTGGACGAGGCCAAGCGGGTGCGCTTTGCCGGTCGTATCGGCGACGAGAGCCGCCGGCTTGGTGCGCTCATCGAGCGGTTGCTGACGTTCAACGCGCTCGAGCGGCGCACCCGGAAGATCGAGTGCGCGGCCGTCGACGTCGCCGCGGTTGTGCAGGAGGTTACCGAGGAGATGCGTGGGCGGCTGGCCGAGGCGGGCCTCATACTTGAATTGGCGGTGGAGCCCGACCTTCCTCCGGCGCTCGGCGAGCGCTCCACCGTCAAACAGGCGTTGATCAACCTGCTCGACAACTCCGCGAAATACGCGCCCGGCAGCGGCGCGGTGACGGTGCGGTTGACGGCCGGGCCGGAGGCGATGCGGCTGGTCGTGGCGGACTGCGGGCCCGGGATCCCGTCCGAGATCCGCGCTCGTGTGTTCGAACCCTTCGTACAGGGTGGGCGCACGCTCACCGACAAATCGCCGGGGGTGGGCCTCGGGCTGAGCATCGCCCGCGGGCTGCTCCGGCAAGCCGGTGGGGATCTCGTGCTGCTCGATTCGACCGCTGGCGCCGCTTTCGAGATACGTCTGCCCCTCGCACCGACCGCCGCGTCCAGCTCCCCATCATGACCACCCACCAGCGCAAGGTTCTCATCGTCGAAGATGACCCCGCCATCCGCGAGGCGTTGCAGGAGGCGATCGCGGCCGACGGCCACGCGGTTGTCGTGGCCCCCGATGGCGGGCAGGCCGTTCGGCTCTTCAGCGCCGGGGGCGTCGACCTCGTGCTGCTCGACCTCATGCTGCCGGTGCTCAGCGGTTACGACGTGTGCCGCCAGATCCGCGAGCAGGACCGCCGCGTGGCGGTGATCATGCTCACCGCCAAGGGGGAGGAGATCGACAAGGTGCTCGGGCTCGAGCTCGGCGCCGACGACTACGTGACGAAACCCTTCGGCGTGCGCGAAATCCTCGCGCGGGTGCACGCGGCCTTCCGGCGGCTGGATCAGCAGGCCGTTCCCGCCAAGGAAGCGCCGGACACCTTCTACATCGGAGAGGCGTTGATCGACCGGAAGCGTTTCACCGCCGTGCGCGGCCGGAGCAGCCACGAGCTCACCGCGCGCGAGTTGCGGCTGCTGGAGGTGTTCCACGGCCGGAAGGGCGAGGTGCTTTCGCGCGACCAGTTGCTCAACGAGGTGTGGGGAATCGACTATCTGGGCACGACCCGCACGCTCGACCAGCATGTCGCCCAGGTGCGCAAGAAGGTGGGCGACGATGCCGCGGCGAAACTCATCAAGACCGTGCACGGAGTCGGTTACCAGTACGTGGGGTAGTTCGCAGCTGCGGGCCGGAGGACGAGGGCGGGCGCGGACCGCCGAAGGCAGAGCGTTTGTCACGATCTGTACAAGACGCTGTGCCCACGGGGCTGGGTCAGCGGCGGGCGAGACCGTGCTGGACCGCAAGGACGGCGGCCTTGGTGCGGTCGGGTACGCCGAGCTTGGCGAGCACCTCGCTGACGTAGTTTCGCACAGTACCCTCCGCGAGGTGCAGGGTGGCGGCGATCTCGGCGTTGCTCAGTCCGTTACCGATCAGCCCGAGCACTTCGTGTTCGCGTGTGGACAGCGCAGCCACGAGTGACGATGGGGGGATCGGCTGTGGCTGGGTGATCTGCGCGAAAAGGCGGCCGGCCACGGCGGGGTCGACATGGGTTGCACCCGCGTGGGTGCCTTTCACTGCGGCGAGGAGCGTATCGCGGGAGGAGTCCTTGAGCAGGTAGCCGGCGGCACCGGCGCGGATCGCGTCGAAGAGCATCTCGTCGGTGGCATAGCTGGTCAGCACAAGCACGCGGATCGCGGGCCGGCTCTGTCGGATCTGGCGGGTGGCTTCCACGCCCCCGAGAATCGGCATTCTCAGGTCCATCAACACGAGGTCCACCGGTTCGTGTGCGACCCGTTCCACCGCCTCGGCTCCGTCGCGAGCGCAACCGACGACGCGGATAGCCGGATCGCTGGCGAGAATGACGCGCAGTCCTTCCCGGACCATCTCCTGGTCGTCGACGATCAGCACGCGGATCATGCCCGAGCCTCCCACTCCAGGCGGACGAGGCAACCTGCGTTTGGCCGGCTGGAGATTTCCAATCTCGCGCCGAGCAGCTCCGCGCGCTCGCGCATGTGCTGGATGCCGAACCGCGCGGCGGCGGGATCCGGAGCGAACGAGGCGAAGCCGATGCCGTTGTCGGCGATGGTCATCGTGATGCTGGTGTCTGTCCTGGACAGGGTGACACTCAACTGGCCGGCGCGGGAGTGGCGAGCGGCGTTTTCGAGCGCCTCCTGCGCGACGCGGAAATACAGCGCTCCGACTTCCGCAGGGAGTTCGGCGTCCTGGGGCGGCAGCTGGCAGGCGAGGGTGGCGCCGAGGCGGCCGGCCGCCGCCTCGGCGAGCTGGCGCAGGGCGCGGACCAGACCCTCCCGTGCGAGCGGTTCGGCGTGGAGCGCCTGGATGGCGCGGCGGGTCTCGCCCAGTCCCTCCCGCGTCGCGGCGAGTGCCCGCTCGAGCAGCGGGCCGACCTGCTCCGGTGCGGTGGCGGCGAGTGTGCGCGCCGCCTCGAGCTGCACCGCCAGACCGCTCAGGGCTTGGGCTGCGGTGTCGTGGAGTTCCCAGGCCAGCCGCGTGCGTTCGCGGGCCACCGCGAGCTGTTCGAGGGTGGCGGCGTAGCGGGCGAGGCGTGCGTTGGCGTCGCGCAGCTCGTTTTGCCGGTCGCGCTGGGCGGCGACCAACCGCGACAGCAGGAGGCCGCAGGCCAGCAGCACGAGCGCGCGCAACGCGACGCCGCCGCTGTACTCCGAGCACAGCCAGAGCGCGACCGGGTAGGCGAGGGAGGTCAGCGCCAGATCGAGCGCCGCGGTGCCCAGGGCGAACAGCACGATGGCGCGGGGCCGGTACTGCCAGGCGACGATGAGCAGCGGCGGAAAGAGCAGGAGCAGGCGCTCCCGGGCGAGCGCAGTGTATTCGGGAAACGGGTGGCCGAGCTCCATGATCTCGCTCGCGAAGGGGGCGACCAGGAACAGCGCGATCGCCAGCGGCAGGTGCCAGCGCCCGGCCCGCCCCGCCGCCCGGTGCCAGGTCAGCCAGGCGAGCAACGCGATCATGGTCCCCGCCATCACCGCGAGATGGAACAGCGGGTGCAGGTCGTGGTGGGGCTTGAAGGGCAGCGCGAGGGCGTCGAGGGCGAGTAGGCCGAGCACGAGCACCGCCAGCAGGCGGAAGGCGGGCAGGACCTCGGGCTCGGGGCACGAACGCTTCATCGGGGCGGGAGCGTACCAGAAGGACCGCGAAGGCGGAACTGAAACTCCTCACCTTGGGGCATGACTGGCGTCATGTCCGACCTGCAGAGATTCCGGTGCGAATGTGCCCGGGCCCGCTACCGGGCGACGGCGCGGAGGCGGTAGGATGGCCACCGTATGAACAATTCCTTCTCTTCTGGGGCGACTTCCGATCGTGGGCGGACGGCGCGGCGCACGTTCTGGGCCGTGCTGCCGGTCTATCTGCTCGTGGCCTTCGAGTTCGTCTACATGTGCTCCCCGTTTGCGGGATACCTTTACGGGGTCTACGGCCCGGGACTGCGTTTCCTGGCCGAGCATCCCTCGCTCGCGTGGCTCGGCTCGGTGTTTCTTCCTCACCTGGTGGTGGAGACCAAATCCACGGTGCTCAACTTGGTGCAGCCGGTCGGCATCGTGCTGTTTCTCGTCGGCACGGCGGGCTTCGTCGTCAATGCGGTGCAGGTCTATGCGCTGAAGCTGCTGCGCCGCGGCGCGGCATGCGGCGGGATGTATCGCTGGGTCCGCCATCCGCAGTATGCGAGCTTCGCGGTCGCCGGACTCGGCCTGTTGCTGCTCTGGCCGCGAGTCGTGGCGGTGCCGGTGTATGTGGCGATGCTCTTCGCCTACTTCCTGCTGGCTCGGGCCGAGGAGCGGGAGTGCCTCGAGCGTTTCGGCGAGAGTTATGCCGATTACCTGCGGCGGACACCGATGTTTGTGCCGGGCTGCCGAGGTCGGATCGCCCCGCAGTGGCTGGTGGAGTTTGGCGGGAGGGGGGCGGGGAAGCTCGTCCTCTTCGGGGTGGCGGTGGCCGGGGCGGTGCTCGCGGCCGGCGCGGTGCGCGACTGGACGTTGGGCAATCTGTATTCGCGGTTCGACGGCACTGCGGCGTGGCTCTCCATCGGGCGCGTGTCGGAGGCGAAGCTGGGGCGGGTCGCCGAGCTGGTGCGGAAGGTTCCGGATACCGCGGCTTTCTGGCGGCATCCCGGGGCCGACGGTGCCCCGCTGGTCTATGTGTTACCAGAGACTTGGTACGTGCCGGAGATTCCGATGGCCGTCGTGGGGGATGGCGATCATGCCAATGCGCCGGTGGCGGAGAACTCGCGGTACAAGGCGATCATCATGGCGACCGATGCGCCGGGGCGTCCCGAATCCGCAGGCTGGCTGCGCGGGGTGCGGCATCGGCGGGCCCTGATGGAGCTGCTGGTCGATCCGGTGGCCGGAACGGTGGACCGGGTCGCTCCTCCGCCGGCGCATGCCCCGTACGAGGGGATCCCGGTTCCGCTGTTCTGAGGCGGCGACCGCGGACTTCCCGACACAACCGGCTTGCCCCGAGGCGGGTCGCTCGCGCCAATGGCGGGGTGTTCACCATCTATCCTGCCATCGATCTCAAGGGCGGCCGCTGCGTGCGGTTGACGCAAGGCCGCGCCGATGCGGCGACGATCTACCGCGACAACCCGGCCGAGGTGGCCGGCGAGTTCGCCGCCGCCGGCGCAGCGTGGATCCATGTGGTCGATCTCGACGGGGCGTTCTCGGGTTCACCGCAGAACGCCGCCGCGGTCGCCGCGATCGCCAAGGTGGCCCCGCGGATGCAGCTCGGCGGCGGGATGCGCACCCGCGAGGCCGTGGCCGCTGCGCTCGCCGCCGGCGTGAGCCGTGTGGTGATCGGCACCAAGGCGTGGGAGGACGAGGCGTTCCTGCGCGAGGTGGCGCAGATGCACGGCGACAAGATCGCCGTCGGCATCGACGCCCGCGACGGCTTCGTGACGATCAAGGGCTGGGTCGAGAAGACCGCCACCCGCGCGGTGGAACTGGCCCAGAAGGCCGAGGCGCTCGGCGTGCGCACGATCATCTACACCGACATCGCCACCGACGGCATGCTCACCGGGCCCAACTTCGCCGCGCTGACCGAGCTGCTCGGCGCCGTGCGCTGCCAAGTGATCGCCTCGGGCGGTGTCTCGAAACTTGAGGACATCACCAAGCTCGCCGCGCTGGCGAAGCAGCACGCGCACCTCGATGGCGTGATCGTCGGCAAGGCGATCTACGAGGGCCGGGTCAACGTGGCCGAGGCGCTTGCCGCGGTGCGGTGAGGCGGCGTGTGAGGTGAGCTTGGGTAGGGGCGTTTCTCCGAAACGCCCGCCTGCTCCGGCCAGCGATGGGAACCTCGCCGGGGACTTGATCCTGGTGACGGCGGTTTCGTTCCACCCGCGGAAGAACCTGCGAGAGAAGGCGCCTTACCATGGAAGCTGCTACACCTGAGCCGGGATCTTCTCGGCGAGCTCCTCGAGCGGGTAGGTGACGATTTCGGCGAGGGTCGGGTGGTACCAATGGGCCCGCAGCAGATCGTGCACGGTGGCGCGCATTGCGATCGCGACGCTGAAGATGTGGATCAGTTCCCCGGCGTCCTTGCCGACGATCTCCGCACCGAGCACGCGCGCGGTCGCCTCCTCGGCGATCACCTTCACGTGGCCGTATTTCGCCTCCATGAGGATCGACTTGCCGTGGTCGTCGAAGGGGTAGCTGGCGGCAGAATACGCGATGCCGGCCTCCGCCAGCTCCTTCTCGGAGCGACCGACCACCGCGACTTGCGGGTCGGTGAACACGACCTGCACGAGGCCGCTGTAGTCGACCGGCTTCAGGCCCGGCCGGCCGAACGCGTGGCGGGCGGCGAGTTCGCCCTGCGCCACGGCGGTGTGCACGATCTCGAACGGCCCGGTGCAGTCGCCCCCGGCGTAGACGTGCGGTTGCGCGGTCTGCTGCCACTCGTTGATGCGGATCCGTCCGTTCGGCTCGGTGGCGATGCCGGCCGCGGCGAGGTTGAGCGCGGCGGTGTCGGGCTCGCGGCCGAGGGCGTTGAGCAGATGCCGGGCGCGGCGCACGAGCGGTTCTCCCTCGTGGAGAAACTCGACCTCGAAGCCGTCGGGCGTGCGGCGAACCTGTCGCAGCGAGGTGCCGGTGAGGAGCTCGATCCCTTCGTCGGCGAACGCGCGCTCGACCACCGCGGAGACCGCGGGTGCGAACTCCTTGAGCACGTGGGGCGAACGCTGGATCTGCGTGACCTGCGATCCGAGCCGCCGGAGCAGTTGCGCGAGTTCGCACGCGACGACACCCCCGCCGAGCACGACCACGCTCTCGGGGAGGACATCGAGCTCGAGCACATCGTCGCTCGTCCACGGTTTGGATTCGGCGAGGCCGGGCACGGCCGGCCAGCTCACGCGCGAGCCGGTGGCGATCAGGATACGGTCGGCCGTGAGCGTCTCACCGTTGTCGAGGGCGACGGTGTGCGGGTCGACGAAATGCGCGGCGGCGCGATGGATCATGTAGCGACCGGAGTTCATTACCTGTTCGCGGTACGAGGCGAACTCGCCGATCACGGCGAGCTTGCGCGCGTGGAGCGCGGCCATGTCGGCACGGGCGCCGTCGATCGCGAGACCGAACTTGGCGGCCTGCTGCGCGAGGTGCAGCACCTCGGCGCTGTAGAGCAGCGTCTTCGAGGGCATGCAGCCGCGCAGGATGCAGAGACCGCCGAGCGCGGGCGCGGCGTCGACGATCGCGACGCGGTCGGTGAAGTCGCGGGCGACGCGCGCGGCGTTGAAGCCGGCGCTGCCGCCGCCGAGAACCAGGAAGTCGTAGTGAGGCATGCGGTGAACGGAGGGAGCCCAGCATGAAGGCCGAGGCCGGCGAAGCAAATCGTGGTGCCACCGGAGCAACGATCCGCGTGGCGTGTCCCCGGGCCGGAGTCAGCGCCGCAGGTTGCGATAGAAGGCCAGCAGCAACTCCGCGGTGTGAGCCCAGTCGAACTCCCGCCGGGCGAGTTCGCGGGCGGTTTGCCCCAGCTCCGCCAGCCCTTCCGGCCCGAGCGCGAGTGCGCGGCGCAGCGCCGCGCCGAACTCCTGCCGGGGGACGCACCAGCCGGCGCGGTCGCGGTCGAGCCGGCTCCAGGGCGCATCGGCGGTCACCAGCGCCGGCAGGCCGGCGGCTAGCGCAGCGGCGACGTCGGCCAAGACTGTATCCGTAGCCCAGTAACTCAGGAAGATCCGGGCGACGGCGTGCGGCGGCCGCTCGCCCGGCGGGGCGACGAGCACGCGATCCGTGGAGTGGGGACGAGCCGCCTGCACGGCGGACTCGGCGGCGGCACCGCCGGGGGCGACGACGAGCAGCAGCCAGTCGGCGGGCGCGGCCTCCGTCCAGAGTCCGATGAACTCGCGCAGGCGTGCGCCGCCCGGCGCGGCGGCGAGGCAGAGCGCCACGGGGCGTCCGGCGAGGACGGGGTGGCGGACGCACCACCAGTCGCGCGCGTCGGCGAGCGCGGCCGTGGATGGAACGGAGACGCCGGGCGGGGCGACGCAGATGGGTTGCGTGAAGCCGCAGGCGCGGATGGCACCGGCCTCCTCGGCGCTGGTGGCATGCCAGCCGGCGGCCTGTTCGAGCGCTTGCGGGTGGGTGACGAGGCGATGGAGCGCGCAGCGGAAACGGAATCGTTCGCGGGTGCCGAGGCCGAACTTCCCCGTCGGTGAGACCACGAGCGGGGCCCCGTGGCGCTGGGCGGCGAGATAGGCGTAGTGCAGGCTGCGCTGCCCAGGGCAGTGGGCATGCACGAGCTCGAACGGGCGGTTGGCGAGGTGGTGCCGCAAGGCCCGCGAGCGCCCGAACCAGCGGGGCCGGTCGGTCGGCAGGAGTCGCAGAGCGAGTTCGCCAAGCTGTGTCTGCTTGGGGTCGCGCGCGGCGGCGACCACCTCGACCAGTCCACTGCTCGCCTTCGCCTGGGCTGCGGCAAGACCGCGTACGGCGCAATCGATGTCGGCCGTGGTGCCGTGCAGGCGGGGAGCGACGTGGACGATTCTCATCCGGACGGAAGCGCTAGGTTGCTCTGGTCACGGGGCGAGGCAAACGTCGGCGGCAAATCAGTCGGAAAGGGCGAGGGCGACCTCGTCGAGCAGTCCCTCGCGGACTTGCTCCCAGCAGAAGATTTCCTTGGTCGCCCGCACCGCCGCCTTGCGGGCGAGCTTGAGATGCTCGGGGAAGGCGAGCCAGACATCGAGCGCCGTGGCGAGTGCGATGGGGTCGTCCGGTGGAACCAGTTTCATCGCGGCCCCGGCGGCGGTGTCGGCGATCTCCTCGTGTCCGGTGGTGTCGGTGGCGGCCACGGCGAGGCCGGCGAGCAGGTAGTGGAAAGTCTTGTTCGCGATGGTGAGGTCGCGACCGCGGGTGGCGCCGGACTCGAGCGCGAGCCCAATGTCGTGGCTGGCGATGCGCGGCAGCTGCTCGCTGGCGTGCACCGTGGGGTGCACGATGATACGCTCGCGCCAGTCGGCGGGCACCTCGTGGCAGAACCACTTCCTGTCGTGGCCGGAGAGTTCGCCGCGCAAGTGGACCTCGACCGGGTGGTGGAGGTGGGGCAGGGCGCCGAAGAGCGCGCGGAGGCCGCGGCCGGGTTCGATGCGCTCCTCGGCCCAGTAGAGCGAGGGCAAGCGGTGGTTGCGCCGGTCGGTGGCGGGCGGCGCCGGGGCGTGGAGGTCCGCCAGCGGGAAGACGTTGTAGACGGGGTGCGGCGGCTCCACCCCGGCGAACTCGCCCAGCGCGCGGGCCATCGCGCGCGAGGGGGCGAGGCGGTACCGGGCGACGCGCAGCAAAGTGCGCTCGAGGTTGCGCAGGGGCTCGACGGGATAGCGCCGAACCTGATCGGGGCGGACGATCTCGGAGAACCAGTCCTCGAAATCGACGCCGACGCGGAAACGCTGGGCGGCGAGGCGCTCGGCGACCCAGAGCGTACCGGCCGAATGGGCGATCGTGAGGTCGGCGGCGGCGGTCTGCGCGGCGCGGAGGTGTTCGCTCACGCCGTAGCCGAGCCCGTGGGGGGAGAAACGTCCGAATCGGCGCCAGCGCTCGAGCCCGAGGCGGCGGCGCAGGCGCGGGACGAATCCATGTCGGCACAGATTCACGACCGGCTCGAAGTGGTAGGGCGCCTTCAGCAGCAGGCTTTCGTCGCGGGCGATCAGGGTGCGGTCGTACCACGCGCCCTGGATCGTGACGTCGTGGCCGGCTTCGGCGAGCGTGCGGGCAACCCGGCGGGCGCGGGTGGCGGTGCAGAGGTGGGATCCGATCAGGAGGCGGATACGGGCCATGATGCTGCCGTGGTGGCGATGTGGTCCGATTGGAGGAGCAGCCCGGGGGGCGGGCGAGTGTGAAGTTGGCGGGCGGGCACGCCGCCGCCGGGGAGAACGCGAGGTTTACGGGCTGCTTACCAGGCGGCGGGGCCGCTCCGCGGTCCGCCCGCGGTGGTGCGGGCCGGCAGGCCGGGCCACGTTCCGGCGCTCAGGCGCAGATCTGCCGGCGCAGCTCCTCGGCCTTGGCCGGGGAGAACAGCCGCGCAACCATCGCGTAACCGAGATCCAATGCCGTGCCGGCGCCGCGCGAGGTGAGGAGCGGTCCGTCCTCGACCACGCGCTGGTCGTGGAGGATGTGCGGGAGTTCGTCCTGGGTGGCCGGGAAGGCGGTGTAGCGGCGGCCGGCGAGCAGGCCGGCATCGTGCAGCACGAGCGGTGCGGCGCAGATCGCGGCCACGAGCCGGCCGGCGGCGACCTGGGCCTGCACGAGGGGGACGACGCGCGCATCGGCGCGGAGGTGTTTCACGCCGGGCCCGCCGGGCAGGAAGATCAGATCGTAGGGCTGCTGCGCAGCCACGGCGAGGGTCGTCTCGGCGAGCAGCGCGAGGTTGCAGCGTCCGATGACCGTGGGTTCCGGCCCGAGCGAAGCGAGGACCACCCGCGCGCCGGCGCGGCGGAGCAGATCGATCGGGGCGACGGCCTCGATCTCCTCGAACCCGTTCATCAGGACCACCAGCACGGAGGGAGCGGAACTCATGCGCGGGAGCGTAAAGTGCTTGGCCGCGGTCGCAACGGCGTTTCTGTCGCCTGCATGGACGACGCGACAACCTGGGCGGGCCGGACGGTGCTGGTGCTCGGGGCCGGCTACGTAGGCGGAGCGTTCGTGCGCGAGGCGCTCGCGCGCGGGCTGCGGGTCACCGCGTTGACGCGCAACGGCGCGACGGCGGCGGCGCTGCGGGCGGCCGGTTGCGCGCAGGTGATCGAAGCCGATCTCGCGGGCGACGCGTGGCAGGCCGCGGCGGCGGGGCCGTTCGACTTCGTGCTCAATTGCGTGAGCGCGGGCGGTGGCTGCGCGACCGGCTACCGGCACAGCTATGTCGAGGGGATGCGCTCGGTCGGACGCTGGCTCGCCGGGCAGCCGCGCGGTGGCACGATCGCCTACACCAGCAGCACGGGCGTGTACCCACAGGGTGGTGGCGCGCGGGTCGATGAGACGGCACCGACCGCGGGCGCAGGCGAGACGGGGCCGCTGCTGCGCGAAGCGGAGACCGAGCTCGCAAGGGCCGCCGCGGGCGTGGGCTGGCGGTGGTTCGTGCTGCGGTTGGCCGGGATCTACGGGCCGGGTCGTCACGGTCTGCTCGATCAGCTCCGCACGGGAGGACCGATGGTGGGTGATCCCGCGCACCGGATGAACCTGATCCACCGCGACGATGCGGCGGGTGCGGTCTGGTCCTGCTTCGGGGCGCCCGCGGCGGTGCGCGACGAGATCTTCAACCT
This sequence comes from Verrucomicrobiota bacterium, assembly GCA_023457035.1. Lineage (GTDB taxonomy): Bacteria > Verrucomicrobiota > Verrucomicrobiia > Opitutales > Opitutaceae > CAJCBL01. Next base: position 26,914 of record JAEWNN010000234.1, on the reverse strand, counting down.
GAGCGACAACGCGCCGGCGAGCCGTGCCGAGGTCGCCGAGTGGCTGGCGCGACGGCTGGGGGTGGTGTGCCCGAGATTCGGCGATGCGGCCGAGGTGGCTGTTGGGGCGAATCCGTTCGGTGGGCGGCGGCGTGCCCCGGACCGGATCATCGTGGCCGAGAAGATTCGGCGCGTGCTGGGTTGGCAACCGGGGTTTGCGGACTATCGCGCGGGTTACGAGGCGATCCTGCGGAGCCGGTGAACGGTAGGCGGTGGGCGGTAGGCGGTGGCCCGGGCGGACTGAGCGCAATGGTGGTGAAGTCGAGCGCTTGAATACCGGTCGCGCGCGACCGTTGAGGAAGGTATGCATACACAGCTCATCGTCCGCCGCGCAGGTCCGCGCGACCTGCCGGGCGTGACCCACTTGGTCGCGGGTTTTCGCGATCTGCTCGGGCGCGAGCGGCCGACGCGCAGCGAGATCGCGCGCCGGCTGGAGCGCCTGCAGGCCGACCCGGCGGTGACGCTCGGGGTCGCGGCGGCGGGCCCGGAGCTGCTCGGCTACGCGCTGCAGCGGCGACACCTCTCCCTGTGGGCGGGCGGTGGCGCCGCGGTGTTGGAGGATCTCTTTGTCGTGGAACCGGCGCGGCGGCGCGGCATCGGGCGGCGGTTGCTCGAGCATGCGATCGGGGAGGCGCGCTCGGCGGGGTGCACGGCGTTGTCGCTCGACACGAACGAGTCCGATGCGGCCTCGACGGCGCTGTACGCCGAGCTCGGATTCTCGTGCGACCGGGCGGGGCGGACGGTTGGGCGCCGGCTCCGTTACGATCTGCGACTGGCGGACGAGCCGCCGCTGGATACCGGCATCCACTGGGGCCCGTGGATGCTGAAGTGGTGAACTTGCATGGCGGGGGCGCGGAGTTGACCGAAGTGTCCGGCGATGGAGTTTTCCGTTGCGTCGCGGCGTGGCGGTCCGGACGCTCGCGGGCTCAACCCAAAACCCATTTCGTACCATGGCTGGACTCGGCAAAATGTTGAAACAGGCGGCGAAGATGCAGAAGCAGATCGAGGTTCTGCAGGCGGAGCTGGAGAAGAAGGAACTCGACATCTCCAGCGGCGGCGGCGCCGTGAAGATCAAGGTCAACGGCCAGGGCAAGTTCGTCGCGCTCGAGCTCGACCCCGAGTTTCTCAAGGAGGACGCTAAGGTCGTCTCCGACACGGTGCTGGGCGCCGTGCAGGAGGCCGCCGCGAAGGCGAAGGCGCTCAACGAGGGCGAGATGCAGAAGATCACCGCGGCGTTCCAGATGCCGGGGATGTTCTAGTTTTCGATTTTGGATTTCCGATTGCCGATTTGGGGCGGTCGGAATGTGGGGCCGGAGAAGTGGGCGTGCTCAGGAGCCGGTCCAGCAATCGAAAATCGGCAATCTCCAATCGCAAATCCCATGACTCCCGCGTTCGAGGCGTTGCAGCAGCAGCTCAAGCGGCTGCCGGGGCTGGGCTTCCGCTCGGCCGAGCGCATCGCGCTGCACCTGCTCGTCGAGCGACCGGAGCGGCTGCCGCAGATCGTGGCCGCGCTGGAGGCGGCGGCGAAGGCGGTGGGACGGTGCGCGGTGTGCGGCAACCTCGCCGAGGGCGAGACCTGCGCGGTGTGTGCCGACCCCAAGCGCGAGGCGGGGATCGTGTGCGTGGTCGAGCAGGTGCCCGATCTGGTGGCGATCGAACGCAGCGGCGCCTACCGCGGGCGCTACCACGTGCTGCACGGCAAACTGTCGCCGATCCATGGAGTCGGACCGGAGCATCTCAACCTCGGACCGCTCGTGCGCCGGCTGCAGGGAGGGGAGATCCGCGAGCTGATCCTGGCGCTCTCCAACGACATCGAGGGCGAGGCGACCTGCCATTTCATCACCGAGAAGATCCCGGCGGGCGCGGTGAAGGTGTCGCGGATCGGCTTCGGCCTGCCCAGCGGCGGCGGCGTGCTCTACGCCGACTCCGTCACGCTCAAGAGCGCGCTCGAGGCGCGGCGCGAGTACCGGTAGCCGGTGGACGGTTTCAGGTAGCCGTTGATCGGTAGCCGGGGGGCGGTAGCCGGTAGCCAGTGGCCAGTGGACAGTGGACAGTGGGTGGTGGGCGGTGCCGGGGACCGCGGTGGCGGTTGCTCGAGAGCCGGGATACGGCAGTGCCGGCCGGCGCGGGCTGAAGCACCGCGCCACGACGGTCGGGCCGCGGCCAGCGTGGTGCCCGGGCTTGCTATCTTGCGCGCCGAGCTGCGGTGCGTAACCTACGTTCAATGACTCGCTTCGGCCCGGCTTCGCGGTTGATCTCCTGTGTGCTGGTGTTGCTTGCCGTGCCGATCCGGGCCGGCGAGGAGACCGTGGTGCTCGACGACTTCCCGGTTCGGGCGGAGCAGGCCGGCGGAGCTGCCGGTGCGGTGGGACGCGAGCGCATCGCGGTCCACAAGCCGCTCGACCTGGCGGATGTGCTCGCGCGGGAAGTCGCGGCGGTGTCGCTCGTGCGCAAGGGCCCGCTGGGCGGAGATTTTCTCCTGCGGGGGCTGGGCCGCGACAACCTCCGCATCTCGCTCGACGGGATCATGGTCCATGGGGCGTGTCCGAACCGGATGGATCCACCGGCGTTCCATGTGAGCTCGCAACAGGTCGCGGCGGTGGCGGTGCGGCGCGGGCCGTTCGACGTCGAGGACGGCGGCACCGTCGGCGGCACGATTCGTGTGGGTACTTTGCCGTGCTGCGACACGCCGCAGGCGCTGGCGGCGTTCGTCGGCTCGTTCGGCTACCGTTCGGCCTCGGGCTCGATGCGGACGCATGCCGGGGAGACCACGCTCTCGGCGAGCGCGGCGTGGCAGCAGGGGGGCGTCTATGAGGATGGGACGGGGCGGCGCTTCACCGAGTTGCCAGGGCTCAACTACCGGGCCGGGGCGCGCGAGCGGACCGCCTTCGAGGTGATGCAGGCCGAGGGGAAGCTGAGCACGCTCCTCGGTGCAGGCATCCTCGATCTGCGCGGCGGCTATCATCGCGCCACGGATGTACTCTATCCCGGGTTGCGCATGGACGCGCTGATCGACGAGTCGTGGCGCACCGGGGCCACGTGGACATGGCAGCCCGCCGGCAATCCCGCCGTCCGCAAGCTCGTGGTCGAGGCGTCCGCCAGCGGCGTCTATCACGACATGCGCGACACCTGGCGGACAAGCGCGGCGGCGGCGATCTGGGCGGCGCGTGGCTGGATGATGCGCACCCAGGCGCGCACGATGGCGGCGAAGCTGCGCGCCACGGCCGAGACCGCGGTCGGGGACTGGACGGTGCGCTATGGGGCGAGTGTCGAGCGCCGCGGTTGGGATGCCGACAATCGCGTGGGCGCCCGTGCCAACGACATGTTGCCCGATGTGGTGGCCGACACCGCGGGGGCGTATGTGCTGGGGGCGCTGGATCGCGGCGCCTGGGGGCTCGAGATGGCGGCGCGGCTCGATGTCGCGAAGAGTCGTGCGCGGGGCGATCTCGCGTTCGTGCGGGCTGCGCACGGACTTGGCGACGAGAAGGGGCGGAACGATACGCTGCCGGCTGCCTACGTACTTGGCCACCGGATGCTTGGTGTGGCGAAGGTCTATGCCGGGATCGGGCATGCGGGGCGTGCGCCCGACCCGCAGGAACGTTACCAGAATCTCGACCATCCTTCTGCGGGCGACTGGGTGGGCAATCCACGGCTCGGGCCGACGCGCGCCACCGAGGTGCAGGTCGGCGCCGCTGTGCCGGTCGGCGCCTGGACGGTGCGCGCAAGTGCGTTCCACTCGTGGTTGCACGACTACATCTACCTCGCGCGGTTGCTGCCGGCGCCCGGATCGACGGCGAACCCGGCCAATACGAAAACGTATGTCGGCCTCGACGCCCGTTTGTTGGGCGGCGATCTCACCGCCACCTGGCAGCCGACGTCGCGCTGGTCGCTCGATCTCGGAGTGGCGGCGCAGCGTGGGGTGAAACGGGATTCCGCCGCGGGCAACGCGAGTCGCGTGCTCGGCGAAGTCCCCGCCGTGCAAGCGCGGTTGGCGGTGCAGTGGAGCCCCGCGCCGTGGGCGGTGCGGGTGCAGTGGCAGGGAGCCCCACGGCAGGGGCGCGTCGATCCGGGAATCGGGGAGCGGCCGGTGGCGGGGTGGGGCACGGTCGCCGTGACGGTGGCCTGGAGACCGCGCGAGTCGGTCGAGCTCTCGGTCGGGGCGGAGAACCTCTTCGATCGCACTTACCCGCTGCACAATGCCTACACCCGCGACCCGTTCGCTGCCGGCGTCGCGGTGCCGGAGCCGGGGCGTTTCCTGTTCGCCCGTGTTTCCTGGCGGCGGTGAGGCGCGCACCGCAGGCCGGTGGCGGGGCGAGTGGTTTGGGGCATAGTACAGGCGCTTCGCGTCGGGCAGCTCCTCCGGTCGGGTTCCGGACGCGTTCTCCATCCGGGCCGGAGAATCATCGTATCAGGAGGCTAATCATGACCAAGTTATCGCAACGCCTTGTCTTGTTCTCCGTCGCCCTGCTTGTGGCGACCGTCGGCTTCGCCCGGGGCGGCGGCGGAGGAGGAGGTGGGGGCGGTGGGCACGGTGGCGGCGGCGGACAGGGTGGCGGCGGCTTTGGTGGTGGCGACCAGCGGCAACAGCGCTGGGATCGCCAGTATCAGCAGGAGCAGCGGGATCAATCCGCGGATCAGGAGCGGCAACGGGATCGGCAGCGCGAGCCGGTCGACCCCGCGGTGCTCGCCCAGGCCCGGACCCGCGTGCAGGAGATGCAGCAGCAGTGCACCGATGCCGATGCCCAGTGCAGCCAGCTGCGAGAACGAATCCGCACCACGACCGAAAAACAGACCAAGACGCAGCTCAAGCAGCAGCTCAAGGAGCAGGAGAGAACCGCCAAACAGCTCAAGAAGGAGCTGCGCGCGCGGGAGCGCGAAGTGAAACGGTTGGGACAATCCTCCTCGCAGTAGGGGCGAAGCGTTGCGGCTGCGGGCTCGCCATCGCCGCCCGGGCATTACTCCTTCCGGGCGGGCACGGCCGGCGCCGGGGCGAGCACGCGCAGGGCACGGCCGCGCACGAGCGCCTCGGCGACCTTCATGCGGGCGCGGCGCACGATGCGATCGAAGGTCTGGCGCGACACCCGCATGCGCTTGGCCGCCTCGGTGTGGTAGAGGTCCTCAACATCGGCCAGTCGCAGCGCCTCCAGTTCGTCGGCGGCCAGCTCGATCTCCTGGAGTTCGCACAGCGGGATGCCGGCCGGCTTGAAGTACGAGGCCGGCGGACGGTGGGCGATGTGGCGAGGGCAGCAGGGACGGGGCATGGTGGAAAAGCGGGCTTGTGTGCGGCGTGGTTATGGGCATAAGCTCAATATTGCATAAACTGCAATCCGCAACGTCCCGACTCTCGGCGCGGCCCGCGCCGCGGGCGAGCGTTTTGCGGGGCCTGAGCACCTTCAACCCGCACCGCTTCCCATGATCATCGCTCTTCCGCTCACCGAGAACGACGAGTTCTCCCCTCATTTCGGCGCCGCCGCCAAGGCGGCCCTGTTCGAGGTCGATCCCACCGCCCGGATGATCCTGCGCACGACGCCCGTTGTGCCACCCGACCCCGAACCCTGTGGCTGGGCCACCTGGCTCGGCGCGCAAGGAGTCACGCACTTCCTCGCCGGCGGCATGGGCCGCGGCGCCCAGCAGCGCATGGCCGAGGCTGGCATCCTCGTCACCGTCGGCGTCGCGCCGGCGGCTCCGGCCGACCTTGTGCAGGCGTTTCTCGACGGTTCGCTCGCCGCGGGCGCTAATGCCTGCGAGGGCGGCCACCACGAGCACGGCGAACACGGTCACCATCATCATGGCGAACACGGCCACGAACACGGACACCACTGTGGTTGCGGCGCCCACTGAGGCCGCGCTGCGCGCCCATTGCGCGCAGCAGCATGCCGCCTGTTTTGCCTGCCGGCCCGCCGACCGCGGCGGGCTCGGGCTCGCTTTCGCCGTGCAGACGGACGGCGCTGTCTCCGCCGAATGGACCTGCCCGCCTGGTGGCGAAAGCTACGCGGGCATCGTGCACGGCGGCCTGCTCGCCACGGCGCTCGACAGCGCGATGGTGCACGCTCTGTTCGCGCGCGGCGTCGTCGCCCGCACCGGTGAACTCACCGTGCGCTACCGGCAGTCGGTGCGGTCGGGCGATTCGGTCACCGTGACCGCCCGCCATCGCAACGCCTACCCGCCGCTGCATCACCTCGAGGCCGAAATCCATCAGGCCGGCGTGCTCTGCGCCCGGGCTCGTGGCAAATTCATGGCGATCGAGAACGACTCCGGAGCCGAACCCAATCGCCCGCAATGAACGCCCAGCCGACCACCTTCCGCACGCTGCTCAAGTCCAAGATCCACCGCGCCACGCTCACCGGCAAGGAGCTGAACTACGAGGGCAGCATCGCCATCGACCGCCTGCTGATGGACGCCGCCGACCTTGTCGCCGGCGAACAGGTGCACGTGCTCAACCTCAACAACGGCTCGCGGCTGATCACCTACGTGATCGAGGCCCCCGCCGGCTCCGGCACCATGCTGCTCAACGGCCCGGCCGCGCGGCTGGGGGAGGCGGGCGACCTGGTTGTCATCATCTCCTACGCACAGGTGGCGGAAGCCGCCGTGGTGGCGTACCGCGCCCGGATCGTGCAGGTCGATCCGGCCAACCGGCTGCGCTGACTCCCGGCCCGGGCGATCACGATGAAGACCTCCCTCGACTGCCTGCCTTGCCTGCTGCGTCAGGCCACCGAGGCCATCCGGCTCGGCGCCAAGGACGAGAAGGTCGACGTCATGGTCGTGCGCGAACTGCTCCTGGCGAGCACGACGCTCGACTTCGATCAGCCGCCTCCCTCGCTCTCCGGGGCGTTGCAGGCGCAGTTGCGCGAGATCACCGGCTGCGCGGACCCGTACCGGGAGGCGAAGCAGCGCTTCAACCGGCTCGCGCTGGAGCTGTTGCCACCGCTGGCCGCGGCCGTCGCGCGTAACGAGGATCCGTTCGGCGCGGCGGTGCGGCTGGCGATCGCGGGCAACATCATCGACCTCGGGGCCAAGAGTGGGCTCACGGAGGCCGAAGCGCGTAATGTCGCTTCAGATGCGCTCGCGCAGCCGCTGGTCGGCCCGCTTGCCGCGCTTCGGCGCGCCGCGCAACACGCCCGCCGCATCCTCTACCTTTGCGACAACGCCGGCGAGATCGCCTTCGACCGCGTGCTGATCGAGCACCTGCCGCGTGGTGTTGTCACTGTCGCGGTGCGCGGGCAGGCGGTGATCAACGACGCCACCCGCGAGGATGCCCTCGTCGCCGGGTTGCCGGAGATCGCCGAGGTGATCGACAACGGCTCCGCCATGCCGGGCACCGTGTTGGCCGACTGCTCGCCGGAGTTTTGTCGCCGGTTTGCGGAGGCCGATCTCGTGATCGCGAAAGGACAGGGCAACTTCGAGTCGCTCCACACCGCGCCCGCGCCGCTGTTCTGCCTGTTTCGCGTGAAGTGCCCGACCGTGGCCGTGCATTGCGGCCATCCCGTCGGCAGCCATGTCGTGTGGCGGGCCCTGCGGGAAACCCGGCCCTCGGCTGGCGGCACGGTGAACAACGCCGGGTTGCGCCTGCCGCATCGTTCCGCGATCAAGGACGCATGAGGTCTCTCCGTCCAGTCGTGGCCGCGCTGTTGCTCGCGGGCATCGCCGGCCCCGCCGTCCCGGCCGATGAGCCGGCGGATACGGCGCGCGCGGTCGCGCCGGTCGTCGCCGCAGAGCTCGAGCTGGCGCCGGATCTGCACCTCCTGCGCCTCGGCGCGGGCGCCTACGTCGTGCGGCACCGGTGTCCGTTTGTCTGCAACTCCGTGCTGGTCGAGATGCCGGACGGCACGTTCGTCTTTGGCGGCACGCCGGGGTTTCCCGAAGCCGCGCGGCTCGTGCTCGATTGGATTGAGCGCGAGCATGGCAAGCGCCCGGTCGTCGCGATCGATACCGGTTACCATTTCGACAACCTCGGCGGCAACGCGGCCTTCCGCGCCGCCGGGTTCCCGGTGTACGGCTCCGACCTCACCGTGCGCCTGCTCGCCGAGCGCGGCGAGACGATGCGCGCGCTCACGCTCGGCTTCATCGCCGACCCGAACTCGCCGTATCGAGCCGCCCACGCCGCGTTGCAGTTCGTGCCGCCCGACCACGTCTTCCCGATCGAGCAGGGCCTGTCGCTGCGTTTCGGCGGCGAGGAGGTGCGCGTGATCTATCCCGGGCCCACCCAGGCGCCCGACAAGGTCGCGATCTACTTCCCCGGCCGCCGGCTGCTCTACGGCAGCTGCCTGCTCCTGGCCGGCGACCGCCCGGGTAACCTCGCCGAGGCCGATCTCGCGCGCTGGCCCGAGGGTGTACGCGAGCTGCAACACCTGCCGATCGCGGTCGCCGTCGCCGCGCACGGGACACGGCTCGATCCCGGCCTGTTGCAGAACACCCTCGACGTGCTGGCGCGGCATCAGGCCGGCGCCGCACCAACCGCTCCCCGATGAAAACCCACGCCCTCGCGGTGTTCCACCGCGCCCCCGACAACCTCAACTGCGCCCAGGCGGTGCTGGCCGCCTACCAGACCGTGAGCGGCCGGCAGGTCGCTCCGGTCGATGACTACCGGATGCACGGCGGTGGCCGCGCGCCCGGTGGCGAATGCGGGGCGCTCTACGCGGCCTGTCAGGCCGCGCCCGGGGCGGCCGAGGCACTGCGGGCGGGGTTCGCCGCGCGCGCCGGCTCCACGCTGTGCCGCCCGCTCAAGCGGGACCTGCGTTTCCCCTGCACCGAGTGCGTCGGTCTTGCGGCGGACTTGCTCGCGCAGACCGGCGCCGCTTCCGCCTCCCCGCAACCGACTTCGCCATGACCTGTATTCCTCCTCCCGTCCTCGCCGCGTGGGCCAACCGCGACGGCTACGCCGTGCTCACCACGGTCGACCCGCACGGCATGCCCAATGCGATCTACGTCGGCTCGTTCCAGTTGCTGGGCGACGACGCCGTCGTCATTGCCGACAACTACTTCGCCAAGACCCGCGCCAACATCCAGGCCGGCAGCCGCGGAGCCTTCGTCTTCCTCACGAAGGAGAGAAAATCCTACCAGTTGAAGGGGCATTTCGAGTACCTCACCTCCGGGCCGGTTTTCGACGAGATGAAGCGCTGGAATCCATCCCGGCATCCCGGCGTGGCGGCGGCCGTGCTGCGGGTGGACGAGGTCTACAGCGGCGCGGAGCGGCTGGCGTGAGTAGCCGGGCCGAGACTCAGGACGGCGGGGACTCAAGCGCGCCGCCAGCCGTGGCGCAGGCGTCCCTGCCGGCGGTCTTCAGTACTGCTGCGTCCACTCCGGGCTGCGGTCTTGCCCGTTTACCGCCCACGGGCCACGGCCCACCGTCGACGGTCCACCGGGCATCCATCTACGTCGATCGACTGCGCGTGCACCGCAGCCGCACCGAACCGGCGCGCACGGCCGGGGAATAGTTCGGCCACCGCTGGTGCCATTTGTGGAGCGACGACCTCGACGCCTTGCATGCGATGGCGGCGGCCCTCGGCCTCCGACGCGAATGGTTCCAGGACCGGCCCGGTTTTCCGCACTACGACCTGCCGCCCTTCCGCCGCGAGAAGGCCCTCGCCCTCGGCGCCGTCGAGCACTCGCTGAAGACGTGGCTGCGCGAACGGAGCATACCCCGGGGAGGTGCCGGAGCGTCACCGAACGTGGTGCGCACGAGCGGCAGCGCCGCCGAGCCGTGCACACTCTCTTGTTCTTGATGAGGTGGTCCTTGGGGGCGTTCGGGCTGTGTTCACGCCCGCCGGGTGACACGAGCTTGAGTAGTCGACGGGCTCGTGATGGCGGTCGCACGCGTTGCGCGTAACGCGCGAGGTCAGGGCCTGCGTGAGTTGGCGATGCTCCGGAGTTCGGATGCCCCCTGCGCCTGCGCAGACGGTTCAAGTTCGCGACGGGGTGGCCGATGGACCGGGCGCGGGTTGTCCTCACACAACCGCATGGCGGAGGGGATTCTACTCAAACCGAGTTCATGAAACGTTCGACGATGACTATTGGCCGGCGGGTTTCCGTCGGATTTGCTCTGATCATCGGCGTGCTGGTGGCGGTGAGCGTGACGAACTGGTACTTCGAAAGGGGGGTGCAGCGGGAGGTGGACTTCGTGGATCGTTCGGTGATCCCGGCCAACATCGCCGCCGCTGCGTTGCTCGCGGAGATGGACGAGTTCCGGCTCAATGCGCGCGTCTTTGGGGTGACGGGCAAGGCGGCGGATCTCGACCGCACCCGTCAGGCGTTGACTCGCGTCAAGGATGCCGCCGCCAAGGTGCGCACGCTGGTGTCGGCCGATGGCCGCCTAGCCGCGGAGTTGGGTGGGCCGCTCCAGGCCTTCGACCAGGCGCTGGTCGCCTACGAACCCATTCTGGAGCGCACGGTCGCCGGCCACGCGGCGATGCAGGAACGTTTCGGCACCCTCGCGACGGAGGGAGGCAAGGCGCTCGTCGCCGCGTGCGAGATGCTCGACGGCATGCTCGCGGCCTCGGCCAAGGACCACGCCTCCGGCAACGACGCCGAAGCCGCCCGCCGTCTGGCCCGCATCGACGGGATGATCAAGACCGCCAACGGCGTGCAGGGCCTGGTGGAGGCGGCATGGCGCTCGGCCTCCGAACAGGACGCCGCGCCGCTCGCCCAGGCCCGCACCTCCGTACCCAAGCTCATGGCGACCATCGCCGAGATCCGCTCGCCCCAGGTCAACGCCGCGAACATCGCGCGCCTCGAAGCCGTCGGGAGCGCGCTAAAGGCGCTCGACGCCGCCGGCGAGTCCTACATTTCCGAACACGCCCGATTGCTGCAGACCAACGAGGCCCGCGCCCGGGCCGGCGAAGTCGCCGCGAAGGCCACCTTGGATTTCATCGGCGCGGCGGGGAAGCTGTCAGGCGGCAGCATGGCATCGGTCGAGGGCGCCATGGCTCGCCTCGGCTATACCCTCTTCCTTGGCGTGGGGTTGGGCCTGTTGCTGGGCACTGCGGCCGCCTTTCTCATCATCCGCGGGGTCAACCGCGCGCTCGCCGCGACCGCCGAGACCCTCTCCGGCAGCGCGCAACTGGTCGCCAGCGCCGCCGGCCAGGTCACGGCCTCGAGCCAATCGCTGGCGGAGGGCTCGAGCGAACAGGCCGCCTCGTTGGAGGAGATCGGTTCGTCGATCGAGGAGCTGACGAGCATGACCAAGCTCAACGCCGCCCACGCCGACTCCGGCAAACAGGCTTCGCACGAGGCCCGCAGCGCCGCCGAGTCGGGCGCCGAGCACATGGCCCGCATGCAGGAGGCGATGGGCGCCATCGCGCACTCGTCGGACGAGATTTCCAAAATCATCAAGACCATCGACGAGATCGCCTTTCAGACCAACCTGCTCGCCCTCAACGCGGCCGTCGAGGCGGCCCGTGCGGGCGAGGCCGGTGCCGGTTTCGCCGTCGTCGCCGAGGAGGTACGCTCCCTCGCGCAGCGCTCGGCCGTGGCCGCCAAGGAGACCGCCGCCAAGATCGAGGATTCGACGCGCAAGTCCGCCCAGGGCGCCGAGATCTCCGCCCTCGTCGCCCAGGAGCTGGCGACGATCGTCGCGAAGGCGCGCGAGGTGGACCGGTTGGTCAACGAGGTCGCCTCCGCCTCCCGGGAGCAGTCCGAGGGGCTCGTCCAGATCAACGGCGCCATCGCGCAGCTCGACAAAGTCACGCAGGGCAACGCCGCCGGCGCCGAGGAGACCGCCTCCGCCGCCGAGCAGCTCAACGCCCAGTCGACGGAGCTGCTGCAGGCCGCCTCCAGCCTGGCCGCGTTGGTCGGTCTGGATACCGCCGGCGATCCCACGGCCGCCACGGCCCACGCCGCGCCGTCGGCGCTACCCTCCGCCGCTTCGGCGCCGCGATCGCCCAAACATCCCGCGCCCGCGACGGCCCACTTCCGCTAGACCGCGATCGAGCCCTCGGCCGTCGACGCGCCGGCCAACGGGATCCGGCGAGTCCGAGTTCCGATCCGTGCGCGCCTCATACTTGGATGCGCACATCCGCCCGCGGGCGGTGTCTCCATCATGGCAGGGATCGTGGGTTCCCCGGGCGCGAGGTGCGTGGGCAGGCGGTGCGATTTGGGCCCAACCGCGCGGCGGGTGTGGTGTCGGGAACGCCGCGCCCACGACACCGTCGACAGCCGCTCCGGTAACGCCAAGCATCTGCCCATGACCACCATCACCATCCTGGCCGAGAACACCGCCCGCGGCTTGGGCGTATTGGGCGAGCACGGGCTCGCGTGGTGGATCGACACCGGCACGCACCGCGTGCTCTTCGACACCGGTCAGGGCCTCGTGCTTCAGCACAATGCGAAGCGGCTCGGCGCCGACCTCGTCACCACCGATGCCATCGCGCTCAGCCACGGACACAGCGACCACGTGGGCGGGCTGGAGACGGCGCTTGCGGCCGCGCCGCAGGCCGCCCTGTACCTGCATCCCGATGCCGTCGTGCGGCGCTTCACCGGCTCGGACCGCAAGCCGGTGGGTCGCCGGCTCAGCACGGATTTCATGGAGACGGAGGCGTTCCGCGCGGGCGGGCGCCGCGTGGTTGTGTCGCGCGAGCCGCAGGAGATCGCCCCCGGCGTTTGGACGACCGGCGAGATCCCGCGCACGAACGACTTCGAGGACGTGGGCGGGCCGTTCTTCCTCGACGAACAGCTCACGCGGCCGGACCCGATCCTCGACGACCAGACCGTCTTCTTCGCGAGCCGCGAGGGCACGGTGGTCGTGCTCGGCTGCGCGCATGCCGGTGTGATCAATACCCTCGAGCACATCCGCAACCTCACGCACGGCGCGCCGTTGCACACCGTGGTGGGCGGCATGCACCTGCTCAATGCCGACGAGCGCCGCCTCACGGAGACGTTCGCCGCCCTACGGCGCCTCGGGGTGCAACGTTTCGGGCCCAACCACTGCACCGGCTTCTATGCGACCACGCTGTTCTGGCACGAGTTTCCGGGGCACTGCTTCCCGTGCTCCGCCGGCTCCCGGCTGGAGTTCCCGTCCTGAGCGACTCGCTTCAGCCAACCATGCAGTCCGCGAGCAGGTCCAGTCTCTGGCTGGACGCCGGAATGCGTGAGCCGGCGGGCACGGCTGGAGTCGGAGGGGTCCGGTCGGAGACCGGACCTACGGGGAGAGCATGCCGGTCGGCGGTTTCCCCAACGGGGGACGGCGGTTCGCTTGTGGATCTGCTGCAACTGCATGATCACGCCTCAGGCCGTGGTCATGCAGTCGGCGTAGGGTACGAGCTCGCACCGCGCGGCAAGAGCGCCCGCCACCGGGCTGAGCAAGCTCAGCCCCTACACACGGAGGGGGCCCAACCGAGTGCGATCCGCGCCGATTGCATCGTTACGCCTCAGGCCGGGACGGCCAGCCCGAGGGCGCGGGTCATCACGCCGAAGAGGGCGTTGTTCTGGATGAGGCCACCGATCGCCTCGCTGCCGGGCCCGAAGGCGGCGAGCTCAGTGTAGTCGGTGGTGTGCTGCGTGCCGGTCCAGCCGACGGAGGTGTAGTTGGCGAGGATCTGGCCGTAGGCGACCAGCGGGGCGTTGCGCACGCGATAGCCCTCGCGGTGCTCCTGGCGCAGGGCGTGCCGGAGCATCGCGATTTCGTCGTCCTCGAAATCCAACGCCGTGGCGGCGTGCACGCGCTCGCGGATCTGCGCGGCGGAGCTGTCGGGCCCGAGACCGGCGAGCGCCCACACGTTGGTCTGCCGGAAACGCGAGACACGGTCGAAGCAGTCCTGGGTGTCGCCGTAGCTGCCGCCGCGACTGGTGAAGCTGCCGCCGGCGCCGTTGAGCCCGGGGTTGGAGTTTCCGTGGTCGCTGGTGACGATGACGAGCGTGTCGTCGCGGCCGGCGGCGAACTCGAGCGCGGCGCCCACGGCGTCGTCGAAGGCGAGCTGGTCGAAGAGCAGGCCGCCGATGTCGTTGGAGTGGGCGGCGTGGTCGACGCGGGCGCCCTCGATCTGGAGCACGAAGCCGCGCGGGTTGGTCGCGAGGCGCGCCAGCGCGACGCGCGCCATCGTGGCCAGCGTCGGCACCTTGGCCACGAGCGCCGGGTCGGCGCGGTGGTCGAGGCTGAAGGGCAGGTGCTCGGGATCGAAGGTGCCGAGCAGGCGGCCGGCGGCGGCCGCGCGGAGGCCGGCGGCGTCGTGCACGACGGCGTAGCCGGCGCGGGCGTACTCGCCGAAGAGATCGCGGCGATCGGCCCGCGTGGCGGGATCGAAGAACTTGGCGCCGCCGCCCAGCAGGACGTCGATGCCGACCTCGAGGTATTGCTCGGCGATGATGCCCTCGTCTGCGCGCGCCTCGACCTGTGCGGCGAAACCGGCCGGGGTGGCGTGGGTGATCGTGGCGGTGGTGACCAGCCCGGTGCCCTTGCCGGCGGCGCGGGCCAGGCGCAGGATCGGCGGGCGCGGGCGGCCGTCGGGGGCGTAGTTGATCGCGCCGTTCTTGACCTTGTGGCCGCACCCCCAGGCCGAGGCGGCCGCGGCGGAGTCCGTGACCGGCGAGTTGGCCGAGCAGGTGTCCATGAGTGCGCGACGCAGGTCGGGCCGGTCGTAGAGACCCAACCAGTGGGTGCCGCGGCCCTCCTGCCGGCGGAGGTGGCGCTCGGTCATGGTGAGCGTGCCCAGGCTCATGCCGTCGCTGACCAGAAAGATGACGTTGCGCGCGCGGCCCGGCTCGATGCGGGCGGTCGCGGTTGCGGCCGGTGCCGGCAGGCCGGAAGTGAAGAGCACGGCGCCGCCGGCCAGGCCGGTGCGCAGGAAGTCGCGGCGGGAGAAGGAGGGCATGGCGGTGATTGTGCCGCGTTCCGGGGCGGAAGGCCATGCGGGAAATCCGTCGAGGGGAGTTTCCCGTTGCGGCGGCCTCGGCCGGGCGAGCACCCGGGGCGGTGCATCGCGGCGGCGGGGCGGGCGAAGTGATCGGCGCGGTTGACCCTGCGCGCCGACACCCATATCCAGTGGAGGGGCACAAACACCATGCGTGATCCGCGAATCAATCCCTTCACGAAAGAGCTGCTCGCCAAGGAGACCATGGACGAGTGGCAACGGCTCATCGACACCGCCGCCGATATCTTCGGGGTGCCGGCCGGGCTGATCACGCGCGTCGATCGCGAACAGATCGAGATTCTCCTCTCCAGCAAGACCGAGGGGAACCCGTATGCCGCCGGCTATGTTACCAAGTATCCCGAGTCGGGGTGGTACTGCGAGCGCACCCTGCGCAGCCGGGGGCTTAACCACATCCCGGATGCGCAAGCGGATCCCGACTGGAAGGAGAACGCCGCGGTCACCGGGCTGCACATGGTCTCCTACGTCGGCCTGCCCATCCGGCGGCCCGACGGCGGCGAGTTCGGCACGGTGTGTTTCCTCGACAACAAGGCCAACCGTCACAACGAGATCCATATCAGGATGCTCGGGATGATCCAGCGGATGATCGAGTTGTCGCTGCGTGTCATCTTCGACACGCAGCAACTCCTCCGGCAGGAGCGCTTGCTCGAGGATCTCAGCCGGATCTACCCCATCTGCAGCTACTGCAAGCGGGTCCGCGACGAGAAGGGGAACTGGGTCGAGGTGGAGGACTACATCCGCGATGTCACGGGCACCCACCCGTCGCACGGGATCTGCCCGGAGTGTTTCGCCAAGCAGGAGCACCAGTGGCCCGGGGCGGGCGCCCCGGCATCGTCCTGAGTCCTTCGTGACCTTGCCTGCGCCGGCCCGCTTACGCGGTGTGCCGCAGGGACTGGAGGATGTTCAGCGAGTGGTCGCCGATCGCCTCGATGTTGTTGAGGATGTCGATGTAGAGCATCTCGGACTTGATCGCTTCGCTGTTGCCCTGCATGCGGCGCACGGAGTCCTTGCGCAGGTTCTTGCGCAGGCTGTCGATGGTGTTCTCCAGTTGGTGGGCCTTCTCCATCTCGGCCGCCGCCACGCCGAGGGTGAGATGGGCGGAGGCGAAGTCCATGAACTCGAGCAGGGTCCGGGAGAAGGCCTGGATCTGGTCGTTCACCGCGGTCGGCAGTTGCCGCTGCTTGCGGTGCTTGCGCTCGGCGAGAATCACCAGCCGGAAGCCTCGGTCGCACATGTCCTCGAACTCGGCCACGACACGGATCATCGCGGAGACGCGGTTCATGCTCTCGGCACCGATGCCGCCGGCGGCGCAACGCAGCAGGTACTGGGTGGTTTCGATCGCGCGGCGGTCGCTCTCCTTTTCGAGACTTTTTAGCTCGGCGACGCGCGCCTCGAGATCGCCGGGCGCCTGTTCGAACAGCTCGGTGAACCCGACCACCAGCTGGCGCGTGATGTCGCCCATGCGCTGGAGGTCGCGTTCGGCTTCGGCCAAGTTGAGCTCGCCGGTGTGGGGGAGCAGGGGCGAGTCGAGCTCGATGTGCTCCTTCGCTGTGCCCGGGGCGGAGCGCACGGTGTAACTGGCCAGCCGCGCGAGCTGACCGGCGAAACCGATGAGCAGCGCGGTGTTCGCCACGTTGAAGATCGTGTGGAAGCCGGCCATGTGCAGCGGGATGTGGGCCGGGGCGAGCGGATCGCCGGGGATGACCCAGTCGATGAAGCGGACGAAGGGGGCGAAGACGACCAGGCACCACAGCACGCCGATGAGATTGAACAGGAGATGCACGCGGGCGGCACGCTTCGCCTCGAGGCTGCTTCCGAGCGCGGCCAGGTTTGCGGTGATCGTGGTGCCGACGTTCTCGCCCAGGATGATCGCGCAGGCCGAGGGGTAGTCGATCCAGCCCTTGTAGGCCATGGTGAGGGTGATCGCGCCCGCCACCGACGACGACTGGACCACGATGGTGAGCATCGTGCCGAAGACGAAGAACGCCAGGGCCGAGCCGAGCCCATGGCCGGTGAACCGTGTGATGAACTGGAGCACCTCCGGGTGGTTGTTGATGTCGGGCACCGAGTCCTTGAGGAACATCAGGCCGAGGAAGAGCAGGCCGAAACCCATGCAGAACTCGCCGAGGTTGCGCAGCTTCTCCTTGCGGGCGAAGAGGGCGGGCAGCGCCAGTCCCATGATCGGCAATACGATCGAGCTGATGCTGAACTTGAAGCCGAAGAACGACACCAGCCAGAACGTCGTGGTCGTGCCGATGTTGGCGCCCATGATCATGCCGGTGGCCTCCATGAGCGTGAGCAGGCTGGCGTTCACGAAGCTGACGATCATCACGGTCGTCGCCGAGGAGGACTGCACCAGGCAGGTGACGAAGAAGCCGGTGCCCACCCCCATGAAGCGGTTGCCCGCCACCGTGCGCATCACCGAGCGCAGGCGTTCGCCCGCCAGTTTCTGGAGCGCCTCCGACATGATCTTCATGCCGAAAAGAAACAGACCGAGGCCACCGAGGATGGAGAGGATGGTCGAGATCATGGAGCCGGCGGGATGGTTGAGGGGCCGGCCGAGGGCGCGCAAGGCGGGAGTCCCGGTGCGCCCGCGGATTTCGGGAAAAGGGGCCGGACCGCCCGGGGCCGCCGACCAACAGGTGCGGCGCCAGCCGGCTTGGCGGGCGGACGAAGCCCGTGCGGCGCCCACTCCCGCTACAGCCCAGCCCGGGATCGAGGCCGGCGCCTGAACGCACAATCAACGGCGTGCGGGGACTCAGTGGATCCAGCCGAGCTTGAGCGCGGCCAAGGTGCCGGAACCGACGAACACCCAGAGGATTATGCCGTGGACGAACGGCCGCGCGCCCACCGCGCGGATCGACGCGCGGTCGAGCCCGGCGCCGATGAGAAAGAGGGTGAGGGTGAGCGCCGCGCGCGCGGCGCGGACGATCCACGGCGCGGCCGGACCGAGCGCGGGCACGAAGGTGAACAGTGCCGAGAGCGCCACGAAACCGGCGATGAACAACGGCGGTTTCACGCCGCGGCGGGCGGTGGTGCCGGTGCCGTCGTTGCGCCGGGCGAACCACCAGCCGGCGGCGAGCGCGACGGGCACGACCCAGAGGGCGCGGGCAAGCTTGACGGTCGTGGCGGTGGCGAGCGCCTCGGCGCCGTGCGTCAGCGCCGCGCCGGTGACGGAGCTGGTGTCGTGGATCGCGAGCGCGCACCAGAGTCCGAAGGCGTGCGGGTCCAGTCCGGCGAGCGTGCCCAGCGGCGGGAAGATCAGGAGCGCCACGCCATTGAGGAGAAACACGGTGGCGAGCGAGGCGGAGGTCTCGGCCGCGGTGGCGCCAATGGCCGGTGCGACGGCGGCGATGGCGCTGCCGCCGCAGATGCCGGAGCCGGCCGAGATCAACGCGGCCAACCGGGGTGCGAGCCCCAGCCAGTGCGCGAGCAGTGCGCCGAGGATGAAGGTCGCGAGCAGTCCGGCGGCGGTGTAGCCGATGCCCTGCAGGCCGACGCGGCCGACGATCGCCAAGTTCACTCCGGCGCCGAGCCCGACGACGGCCAGTTGCAGGAGCGGCTTTGCGAGTTTGGCGGTGAGCTTGGCGAAGGGGTTGCCCAGCGAGATGGCGATGGCGGTGCCGGCGAGCAGCGCGGCCCAGGGCGGCGTCCACGGCAGCAGCGAAGCCGCCGCGCCGAGCAGCAGCAGCCAGCGGGCGAGGCGCTGGGCGGGAGTGGAGTTTGCCAAACCACACGACCGCTGCGTGTCGGGCTTATCGGAAGGACGGCGGCTCATGGTATCTTGTGCGGCGACGGCGCAACCTTCTGCCCGGCCGCAAGCCAGTCGCGCAGGCCGCCGGCGTTGGCGGTGCGGTAGCCCTCGGCGGCGAGGAGCGTGGCGGCTTGGCCGGAGCGGTTGCCGGTGCGGCAGTAGAGGATCAGCTCGCGGTCCTTGTGGGCGGCGAGGAACGGCTTCCAGTCGCGGCGCTCGCCGCGCAGATCGCTCAACGCGAGCGGGGTCGCGCCGGCGACAATTCCTGTCTGTGCCCACTCGGCGGACTCGCGAACGTCGATCAGCACGGCGGCGCCGGCGGCGACACGTTGCGCGGCCTCGGCGGGCGTGAGCCGGGCGACATCGGCGCCGCAGGCGGTGAGGGCGAGCAGCAGAAAGGCGAGCGGGAGGTGAAGGGTGGAGCGCATCGTTTGATGGCGGATGGTGCGGCACGCTATGCGATCCCGCGGTCACACCAAACGCGAAACGCACCGGCGGCGCGACCACGGCCTCGGGGCCTCACGAAGCCCGGGTTGAACTGCACAAAAGGTGAAGGGGTCTGCGGGTTGGGCCGGCGCTCCGCGCCGACCGCGGACGCCGGCGGAGCGGCGTCCCTACCGAGGCAAGCCCGATTGTGTCGTGAGGATTATGGCCAGGGCCTGGCGGCCGAGCCGTCGCTTGCCCTGCGCGGTGAAGCCTTCAACATCCTGCTGCCCCGGCGACAGCCGCGACGACCGCTCCCAGCGGTCGATTCCCGCCCTGTCAGCACCCCAACGATCGAGACCACCGCCCCATGCGCCGCTCCATCCTCTGGTTTCTCATGCTTTGCCTCGGCCTCGCCGCCCGCGCGACCGATCTCGGCAAATTCACGATCCCCGACAATCAGCTGCCCTGGACCCGTGAGGCCACGCTCGACGCCCGGTTCGGTGGCCAGGTGATCCGCGTGACCGACCCGCGCGCCGGCGACCTGCTCGTGATCCTGCCCGAGGCCGGTGTCGAGGCCGCGCCCGACGCTGTGATGGCAACGATCCGTGCGGAGCTGCAACGCGTCGACCCGGACGCGACGCCCGCCGACGCGCTCCAGCTCGGCCTGGTCGACACGACGTGGTTCGGCGTCGGCCGGCCCGAGGGAGGCTTCGTGCTCTACCGCGGCGCCGCGGCCAAGGGCCGGCTCGTCTATCCGATCGCGCTGCGCGTGCCCGTTCCCGGCACGGTGTCCGCGGAGCACCGGAAGTTTCTGCGCAACCTCAGAATCCAGCGCGTGGTGACGCGCACCACGGCCGCGGCGCCCATGGGCCGGGGCAATCTTCTGCTCAACAAGAAGGACCTGCCCGGCGCGCTCGCCGCCTTCGAGGAGGCGGTCGCGAAGGATCCGCGGAGTCCGGAAGCCTACTACTTCCGTGGCATGTGCCACAAACGGATGAAGAACGTCGCCGCCGCCCGGAAGGACCTCGACCGCGCGCTCGCGCTCAAGCGCACCGCCGACTTCCTCGTCGAGCGGGCCGAGGTGGAGATGGCTGCCGGCGATCACGCGGCGGCGCTGCCATGGCTGGAGCAGGCCCGCGCCGCCGAGCCGGAGAACGAGGCGGTGCACCGCGACCTCGGCATGGTCCACCACAACCTCGGCCAGACCGAGCGCGCGATCGCGGCGTTCACCCGGGCGTTGGAGCTCCACCCCACCAACCGCGGCGGGCGCGCCTCGCTCGTCATGCTCCACGCCCTCGCCAAGAACCCGACGGCCGCCGCCGCGCAGTGGCACGCCTTCCGGCAGTTCCACCCCGGAGATGCCTACGCCGACGAACTCCGCCAGTTCGTGCTCAAGGAGAACCCCGGCGCGACTTTCGCCGCCGCCCCCGCGCCGGCCACCGGCCTCCGCGCGGCTACCCGGAGCGCGCCGGCGCCGGCGGCCGCCGCGGCAAAACCGAAGCCCGGCGTTGCTGTCACGAAGGAACCGGCACGTCCGCCGGCTCGCGCCGCCGCCGCCACGGTGCAGCCCGACGACGATCCGGCGGCGCTGGCCGCGTTCAAGCAGCTGCCGCCGTTGCCCCCGCTCTCCACGATGCTCGCCCAGGCCCGCGCCACCCCGGTGGCGCCGCGCCTCGACCCGCGCGCCTTCAACTCGTTGCAGTACCTCGGCGCGGTCGCCGCGGTGCGCCAGGCCATGGCCGAGCTCGCCGGCCCGCTGACCGACGAGGCGCGCAAGACCTTCGACGCCCGCTGGGCCGCGATCGAGGACTACCCGGCCGACGTCTGTATCGAGTACCTAAACGCCGCCTCGCCCCTGCTCGGCGAGATCCTCGCGTTGCGCGCCGCGCTGGTGAAGGCCATGCAGGGCTACGACAACCTGCTCGATCAGGCGCGCACCGCCCGGCTCTGCGGCAACCACGCCGCCGCCCACGAGGCGATGCGGCGCGCCGGGCAGCACGCCGCGCTGCTCAAGGGCCTCCAGCGCGCCTGCGACCAGGCCGTGCAGGCGCTCGCCGCGCTCGGCGAACTGCCCGACGCCGCCCTCATCAAGGCGCGCGTCGCCGAACAGTTCGCCGCCGCCAAGAGTCTGTTGCGCAATCTCGACCGGCCGCTGGCGCTCTCCGGCGAATACGAACCCTCCCGCCACCAGACGGTGCAGGACCCCTTCGACGTCGGCTTCCGTCAGCCGCCGGACCCCGCGGCGCTGAAGGTCGAATACGACCCGGAGACGGGCCGCAGCGTCTACTACCAGCCGTTGAAGAGCATCGGTGGCAACCGGGTCCTCTTCTACGTCTGCGAGACCTTCCCGGCGGGAAACAAGAACTCCTGGACCCAGGTGTTTGAGGAGCGGGGCGACGGGGTCTTCGTCTGCTACGGCGGCGGCAGCGATCTCTCCCGCACCGAACTCCGCGTCACCGAGGACGGCTTTACCGAGACCGAGTACACGCTCGGCCCGCCGGGCATCAACCCGGCGAACAACGACTTCTCCGAACGGGCGGCGGCCGCCGTCGCGAAGGGCCAGCGCCCGCCGGGCAAACTCGTCTATTCCGTGCGCAGTCGCACTTATATCGCTACCGGCGTGCAGTATCAACGACCGCCCACCGACGACGAGTTCGACTGGCGCGGCTGGGAGTCCGACTTCCGCAAACAGGAGAAGGCGATCCTGGCCGAGTTCGAGGGCGAGCAACGCGCGTTCGAGACGCTCGCACCGTCGCTCCCGTTTCCGCAGCCGATCCCCGCCGAACACATCTTCTGGGTCCTGGAGCGGACCGCCGTCGTCCCGGGCAACGATCCCTGGGTGCCCCAATGGCAGCTCTCGGACGTGAACCCGGCGGCCGACGCGGTGTTCCGCCGCCTGATCAAGCGCAACGACGGACTCGAGCCCTTCCCGCAGCTCGTCGCGGCCCGCACCACCGAGGTGGCGCCCAACGGCATCCGCTGCCGCGACGTGCAGAAGGTCGTCGATGCGCGCGGCGATCCCGGCGTGGCCTACGACACGCTGAGCGTCGCCTACGAACTCGCGTGGACTCCGCCGCCGCCCGTGCTCGCGCAGGCCGGCGGGCGGTTCGAGGTTGAGATCACCGCCGCCCGCGAGGTGACGGCGCCGCGCCAGAAGGCGCTGCTGCCGGCCGCGTTTGCCGACCTGCTGGCCACCGCAACCCCGTCCGGCGGCGACGAGCAGCGAGCGCACCTGCTCACGCCGCACCTGCGCTCCGCCGCGGCCAAGGTCAAGGAGACGACTCCGCTCGCCTGCACCGCCGACCAGCTCAACGGCGAGGAGGCGACCATCTCGCTGTTGATCAACTCCGACACCAAGCCCGCCGCGCGCGGCGACGCCTTGGGCGACACCATCGCCCGGCTCGCGGCGGTGGGCGGCCCCACCGCGCCGCTCGGCCTCGCGGGTGTGCGCTACCACTACAAGCGCCGGATCATGACGCCCGAGGAGGCCGCCGCGCTCGCGGCCAAGATGGGCGACGAGCTCGCCTTGGCCGCGCGCCAGCCGGCGCCCGCGAAGGGCGCGAAGCCCGCCGCCGACGCCGCGGCCGACAAGGAGCGGCAGGCCGCCGAACGCCGGGCGAAGGCCGAGACCATCGCGTTCCACGAGACCACGATCCTCTACGAACAGAAGCGCGCGCAGCAGTACCAGCAGGACCTCGCGGCGCTGCAGGCCGAGGTCCGCAAGGGCGGCCAGCCGCCCACCGCCGACCAGCAGAAGCGTCTCGCCGCGCTCCAGTTCAACCTCATCAACGCGAACTCCAACGCCATCGCCGCGCAGGACACCGTGCGCCAGCTCCAGACCGGCGAATACCGGCGCACCGAGACGCCGTTCGACGTGATGGCCCGCGCACAATTCCGCCGCAACATCGAGGACAACATCCGCCACCTCGAGGCCGTGGAGTCGCAGCAGGAGCTGGCCGCGCGCTACGTCGAGCTGCTCCCCGCCGCCGAGCGCCCGCAGGCGCTCGACACCCTCCGGAAGATCCGCGACGAGGCGCCGCTCGGACTCGAGCGGTACCGGAAGCTCAACGACGCCCTGAAGCTCAAATGGCAGGGCCACACCGAGGCCCGGCTGGCCAAGCTGGACGAGGATCTCGCCTGGAAGGAGGCGCAGGTCTCCGCCATCGAGAACATCAAGACCGGCGCCGACACCGGCATGATGGTCTGCAGCATGGTCGGCGGGCCGCAGGCGCTCGCGCTGACCTACCAGTTCGCCACCGGCTGGGCCGAGAAGGACCTGCTCACCGGCGTGAAACAGTCCGTCTCGACGTATTCCGATGCCGTCGACCTCGCTTGGAGCACCTACGACGGCTACTGTCAGGACGGCTGGTCGGGCGCCGCGAAGGCCGGCGGCACCTCGCTGCTGCTCAACAAGGGCGTGCCCTTCCTCCTCGGCAAGCTGGGCAAAGGCGGCGACCTGCCCGAGGCCGGTGCGCTCAAGCAGGCCGACTCGCTCGGCGGCGCGCCCAAGCAGGCGAACGCCCCGGCGGCGCTCGCCCAGCGCCCGGCCGGCGCGGGCGGCGCCGACGACGTGGCCCGCTACGAGGCCGAGCTCCGCGCGGCCGAGGTGCAGGTCGAGGGCTTCGTGGGCGAGTACCATGCCTGGCGCAAGGCCGTGCACGACGGCGCGCCCGAGGCGGAGGTGAAGCGACTGCACGAGAAGGTGCTCGGGGCCACCGCCGCGCTCAACGGCAACCCGGCCGCGAAAGGAGTTCTCAAGTACAAGGCGCAGCCCGCCGTCGGTCGTTTCTACGACCAGGCGCTCGACCAGATCCACACCCGCGTCCGCGCCGACTACCACGCGCTCATGAAGGAGGCCGGCTACAGCGACCACGAGATCGTGGCCATGCGCAACGCCGCCAGCGCGGGCTCGACCGGCATGGACTTCGACCAGGCCCTCAAGGAGCAGCCCGACTGGATACCGACCCGCAATCCCGACGGCACCACCACGTTGCGCCGCAACGTCTGGTTGACCAAGAACGGCCAGCCCGTGAGCCGGCACCAGTGGCAGCTCGACGCCCAGGAGGCGTGGAACCGCGCCTACCGTCGCGCCACCGGCGGCAGCGCCCCGCAGGCCTGGGAGAAGATGACCAGCCGCGTCGACCCCGAGGCGTACCGCATGATGGCCGTGCTCCACATCCGCAAGGACCTCTCGAATGTCGACGAGATCATGGACAGCCTCGACCCGCAGTGGGTGCGTCAGGCCTCGGATGTAACGCTGTTTAAGGCGGGGGAGATGCTCCAGGACAAGAGCCTCTCGCGGCTGGCCGGCGTGCGCGAGGCCTGCCGTGGCACCGCCAAGGACCTGGAGGGCAAGTTCCTTCCGTTCATCGACGCCAAGCTCACCGCGCTCCGGAAGGTCCCCGCCGCGAAACTCACCGCCTCCGACAAGCACAACCTCGCCCGCCTCGAGGCCGCCCGCGAGCGGTTCGCCAAGGTGCACGAGAGCTTCGCCGCCATCGGCCGCGCCGATCTCCCGCCCAGCCAGTGGGACGACGCCGTGGCGCTCTCCACCGGCGGCAAGGGCATCATGGAGACGATCCAGGATCTCTCGGACCTGACCCAGTCGCTCTTCAAGTGAGCCGCCGTTTCCCGTGAAGACCGTAGCCACCCGCGCCTTTCTGCTGTTGCTCGGTCTCGTGCTGGCCGGCTACGCGGTGCTCGCGCCGGCGCTGCGGCTCTGGGGCACGCGCACGCTCGGTACGGTCACCGAGGTCCGCCGGCAGGGCGGCGAGCGCAACACCGCCGAGCGCAACCGCTACGACTACGGCGTCGGCTACCATTTCACACTGCCCGACGGCCGCCGCATCGAGGGTTCTGCGACGGTGGTGGGCAACGCGGTCGGGGCCGGCGTCGCCATAGGGCCGGCGCCGGTGCGGTACCTCGCCGCCTGGCCGCGCGTGAACCTACTCGAGGCGCAGGCGCGGTTCTCCGCGGGCCACGCCATCCTGCTCGCGGTGGGCGCGGGGCTGCTCGTGCTGGCGTGCCGGCCGGCAGATCCGGCCGCGCCCCGCTCACGCGGCAAGGCACGGACCTGAGCATGGGGCACACCCCGCCGGGAGGGCGGGCGGAAACCGGTCCTACTTCGGCAGGTTGGCGTCGAGCCAGGCGCGGAGCTCGGACGCGGATTTCACGCCGACGAACTCGGCGACGACCACGCCGCGGTGGAAGAGCTTCACGTTCGGGATGCTGCGGATGCCGAACCGCTGGGCGAGGTCGCCGTGGTTGTCGACGTTCACGGCCACGAGCGTCCAGCGGCCGTTCGCCTCCTCGGCGGCCTTCTCGATGGTGGGCTTGAGCATGCGGCAGGGACCGCACCACGGGGCCCAGAAGTCGACGACGACAGGGACGGTGGCGCTGCGCGTGATGACGTCGGCCGCGAAATCGGTCACTTCGTGCTGCGCGGCGGAGGCGCTGGTGGGCGTATCGGAGGACTTGGCGCAGCCGGTGAGGGCGACCGTGAGAGCGAGGAGGGTGAGAAGACGAGTGATCATGGTGGTAGGTGGGGAACGGTGGACGGTTGGCAGTGGGCGGTGGACGGTGGGCAGTGGAGGGATGGTGGTTGCGGTGAGGGGGGCTGCGCGAGGGGGGGATCGGTGCGACCAAGGTCGCACCCTACGGATGGTTGTTCGCTGGACGGCGAGAGCGCGCTGGCACCGCTTGCTCGAGTGAGCGGCTTTGCGCAACCGGGCGTCGGCACTCAGAGTTGTGAAAAGCCCTACGGTGTGCGTGTCGGCAGGCCCGCGCTGGCCCAGCGGCGGAGGCCGCCGAGGTTGGTGGCGTTGAAGCCTTCCTTCTTCAGGCGGATAACCGCTTGGCCGGAGCGCAGGCCGGAAGCGCAGTAGAGGATCAACTCCTTGTCCTTGTGGGCGGCGAGGAACGGGGCCCACTGGCGGCGGTCGCCGTTGAGGTCGCTGAACGCGAGCAACTGTGCCGGCGCGGCGACGCCGGCTCGCCACTCGCCGGGCTCCCGGACGTCGATCAGCACGGCAGTACCGGCCGCAACGCGCTGGCTGGCTTCGGGGGCGCCCACGCGCCGACCGCCGAAGAGCAGGGGGCGCAGGACGACGAAGGCCGCGACGAACGCGAGCGCGATGAAGACAAGCTGGGCGAAGTTGATGGTGGGCGAAGGCATCTGGGAATGGCGGATGGAAGATGGACGATGGGTGATGTGAGGGTAGGACGTTTCTCTGGGACGTTCGTGCTGGGCACAATGACCCGTACCGAGAGCGGACGTTGCGGCGGTTTCGGAGGAACCGCCCTGCCCGTCGATCACGTTTTCCGGTTGGCCATGAAGTACAGCACCGGCACGGCCATGCGGCTGACGAGGAGTGAGGCGATTTCGCCGAACATGAGGCTGATCGCGAGGCCCTGGAAGATCGGGTCGGCGAGGATCACGCTCGCGCCGACGACGACCGCCAGCGCGGTGAGCAGCATCGGGCGGAACCGCACGGCGCCGGCCTCGACGACGGCATCGCGCAGCGAGAGGCCGTGCGAGCGGCGCAGCTCGATGAAGTCGACGAGGATGATGGAATTGCGGACGACGATGCCCGCGCCGGCCATGAAGCCGATCATCGAGGTGGCGGTGAAGAACGCGCCCATGCCCCAGTGCGCGGGCAGGATGCCGATGAGCGAGAACGGGATCGCGGCCATCACCACGAGCGGGGTGAGGTAGCTTTTGAACCAGCCGACCATGAGCATGTAGATGAGGATGAGCACGGCGGCGAAGGCCAGGCCGAGGTCGCGGAAGACCTCGAGGGTGATGTGCCACTCGCCGTCCCACTTCATCGCGGGCTGC
>JAEWNN010000233.1 GCA_023457035.1 Verrucomicrobiota bacterium | reverse complement strand
GCATTGATCGCCCAGTCCATGGGCGGCGTCGTCGCGCTGCTGGCCGCGCTCCGCCGCCCGGAGTTCGTGACGCATCTGGTCCTCACCGCGACCTCCGGCGGGCTCCAGGTCGCCGACCTTCGCGGCACGGACTGGCGCCCCGCGTTCATCGCCGCCAACCCCGCGCTCCCACGCTGGTTCTCCGACTACCACGGCGACCTCGCGCCAGAACTCGGGCGCCTGACACTACCGACGCTGCTGCTCTGGGGCGACGCCGACCCGATCAGCCCGTTGGCAATCGCCGAGCGTCTCCGCTGCCATCTCCGCAACGCGAGGCTCGAAGTGATCGCAGGCGGAAAACATGATGTCGCCCAGACACATGCGGAAGCGATCACGCCATTGATCGAACGGTTTCTCGGACCGGTTTGAACCGGTTCCACGCCCGCGGCCTCGGGCCGCGTCACAGAGCGATTCCGCGCCCGCGACCGGCACCGCAGCACGATTCGCCGGTCCGTTCTCGAAACAAGATCCCGGCAGGTACAGGCACTTTTTCCTCGTCCACGCTGGGGGAAATCGGCAGCGTGACCGTTTTCCCAACGATGATGCACTTCCTGAAAGAGACCGACTTCTCCACCGAGCAGGCGCGAGCCGTGTTCAACTCGGCGGCGAAGTACAAACGGCTCCGCTCCACCGAGCGGCCGGCGGTCTTGGCCGGGCAGACCTGGGCGATGATCTTCGCCAAGTCCAGCACGCGCACCCGCGTCTCCTTCGAAGTCGGCATCCACGAACTCGGCGGCAACCCGCTTTTCCTCAGCAAGAACGACATCCAGCTCGGCCGCGGCGAGTCCATCGCCGACACCGCCCGCGTGCTCTCGCGTTACGTGCACGGCCTGATTGTGCGGACCTTCGACCAGACTGAAGTCGAGGAACTGGCGAAGTGGGGCACGATCCCTGTCGTCAACGCCCTCACCGACCTGCTCCACCCCTGCCAGATCTACGCCGACGCCCTCACGCTCGCCGAGCGCTGGGCCCAGGGCGGCGACCTGCTCGACTCCCTGAAGGGCCGCAAGATCGTGTTTCTCGGCGATTCCGGCTGCAACGTGGCCAACTCCTGGCTCGTCGGCGCCAACCACTTCGGCATGCAGGTCACCGTTTGCGGACCCAAGGGTTACGAACCCGGCGGCGCGATCAAAGCGCTGCTCGCGCAGCACGGCTGGGCCGATCGCTACGAGTACACCGACGACCCGCGCATGGCCGTGGCCGGCGCCGATGTCGTCTACACCGACGTCTGGGTCAGCATGGGCAAGGAAGCCGAGTCGGCCGACCGCCTGAAGGCCATGGCGCCGTATCAGGTCACCAGCCAACTCATGAAGCTGGCCAAGCCGGATGCGTTCTTCATGCACTGCCTGCCCGCCTACGCCGGCAAGGAAGTCGCCGCCGAGGTGCTGGAGTCGCCGCAGTCGATCATCTTCGATCAGGCCGAGAACCGCCTGCACGCCCAGAAGGCCATCCTCGCCGCGCTCGCCCAAGCCGCCGCGAAGCGCTGAGCCGAGGCAGGCGCCGCACAGGCCGGAGGCGGCCGCCCGCCGCGCTCCCACGCGAACGGCCCCGCGACCCGGGCGTCGCTCAGAGCTCGATCACCCAGATGTAGCCCTGGCCACGATCGCGGAAGTTGCCCGAGCTGAGGTCGCCGTCGTCGATCAAGCGGTCGATCTCCTGCATCTGCGCGACGGAGGCCGTCGGTTGATAGACGGAGACCCCGGCCTTGACGCCGAACTGCTCGTAATCCCAATCCCAGACGCCGCCCACCGGAGTCGGGCTGTTGTTGATCGCACTCGAGATGTATCCGGAAAACTCCGGCGCGAGCGCCGCGACACCGTCGGGCGGGTAGCCGCCGTTCTCCATGGCGTAGCTCTCGACCGCATTGCGCACCTGCCGCAGGTCGTTGACGAAGGCCGCATTCTGCGCGCTACGGCGAATCTTCTGGAAGGCGGGGAGCGCCATCGAGGCGAG
Organism: Verrucomicrobiota bacterium; assembly: GCA_023457035.1. GTDB lineage: Bacteria > Verrucomicrobiota > Verrucomicrobiia > Opitutales > Opitutaceae > CAJCBL01. The sequence goes on along the minus strand of JAEWNN010000233.1, from coordinate 1,369 downwards.
CAGGCCGATGATCATGACGACGATCATGATCTCGACCAGGGTGAAGCCCGGCGAGTGCCCCGGGCGGCGCCGCGCAGGAGAAGGAGGTGAAAGGTGCATAACGAGGAACGGACAGGATGATGGAATGATGAACGCGAACCCGACGCCCCCAACTTCGGCCCGCCCGCCCGCTCCTCAAATGCCACCCGCGTGAAGCGCGCGTAAACCGGGTTGGGTGGAACACCCCGGCCCGGCTGGGGTGCGTCTCCAGCGTTCCGGCACCCGGCGCCCGCCCCCGCCCGTGCCGCGGCGCCCGAGGATTTGCTTTGCCGCCCCTGCGATTCCCGCCAACCCTCGCCCCCTCTTTACCCATGAAAATCGTCCTCGCTTACTCGGGCGGACTCGACACGTCCGTCATCGTCAAGTGGCTCAAGGAAACCTACGACGCCGAGATCGTGACCTTCGCGGCCGACATCGGTCAGGAGGAGGAGCTCAAGGGCCTCCCGCAGAAGGCGAAGAAGACCGGCGCCTCCAAACACTACACCCTCGACCTCGTCGAGGAGTTCGCCCGCGACTTCATCTACCCGATGATCCGCGCCAACGCGCAGTACGAGAGCCAGTACTACCTCGGCACCTCGATCGCGCGCCCGCTCATCGCCAAGGCCCAGGTCGAGATCGCCCGGAAGGAGAAGGCCGACACCGTCGCCCACGGCGCCACCGGCAAGGGCAACGACCAGTGCCGTTTCGAGCTCACCTACATGGCGCTCGCCCCGCACCTCGACATCATCGCCCCGTGGAAGCTCGAGGAGTTTCGTAAGGAGTTCCCCGGCCGCGCCGAGATGATCGCCTACTGCGCCGCCCACAAGATCCCCGTCGAGGCCTCGCTCAAGAAGCCGTATTCGATGGACCGCAACCTCCTGCACATCTCCTACGAGGCCGGCATCCTCGAGGACCCGTGGTTCGACCCGACCACCAAGGCCAACAAGGCCATGTTCAAGCTCTCCGTCTCCCCGGAGGACGCCCCGAACAAGGCCGAGTACGTCGAACTCGAGTTCGTCCAGGGCGACTGCGTCGCCGTGAACGGCAAGAAGCTCACCCCCGCCGGCGTGCTCAAGACCCTCAACAAGCTCGGCGGCAAGCACGGCGTCGGCCGCGTCGACCTCGTCGAGAACCGTTTCGTCGGCATGAAGAGCCGCGGGGTGTATGAGACTCCTGGTGGCACCATCCTCATGCACGCCCACCGGCAGATCGAGACGCTCACCATGGACCGCGAGGTCATGCACCTGCGCGACTCCCTCGTGCCGAAGTACGCCGAGCTCATCTACAACGGCTTCTGGTACGCCCCCGAGCGCGAGGCCATCCAGGCCCTCATCGACGAGAGCCAGAAGAG
>JAEWNN010000232.1 GCA_023457035.1 Verrucomicrobiota bacterium | reverse complement strand
GCCGACGGCCGGTTGGCCGAACTCGCGGCCGGCGGCGACGCCGCGCTGGGCGAGGTGGCCGTGCGCGCCGGCGAAGCCGCGCCGACGGCGAAGATCGCGCCGGCGGCCGAGGCGGTGCTGGCCGAGGTGGACCGGCTGCGCTGGCGGCTGCCTCCGAATCTCCACGACACCTTGGCGGAGTCGATCTACGGGCAGGCCGGGCGCATCGCCGACCGCTGCGTGCGGCGCGAGGGGCGCTCGGCGCGGCTGGTGTGGCAGAGCCGCGTGGACCGCTGGCTCACCGGCGTGTGGACGGGCTTCCCGCTGATGCTGGCGCTCTTTGCGGTGATTCTGTGGCTGACGATCTCCGGGGCGAACGTGCCGTCGGGCTGGCTGGCGACGTTGCTCGTCGAACAAGGGCATGCGTGGCTGCGCGAGGCGCTGGTGGCGATCCACCTGCCGGCCTGGGGCGTGGGCCTGTTTGCCGACGGCATCTACCTCGCCACGGCCTGGGTCGTGAGCGTGATGCTGCCGCCGATGGCGATCTTCTTCCCGGTGTTCACGTTGTTAGAGGATCTTGGTTACCTGCCGCGGGTGTCGTTCAACCTCGACCGGCTGTTTCAGGCGGCGGGCGCGCACGGCAAGCAGTCGCTCACCCTGGCGATGGGCTACGGCTGCAACGCCGCGGGCGTGGTGGCGGCGCGGATCATCGACTCGCCGCGCGAGCGGTTGATCGCGATCGTCACGAACAACTTCGCGCTCTGCAACGGTCGCTGGCCCACGCAGATCATGCTGGCGACGGTGTTCATTGGGGCGCTGGCGCCGCAGCGTTGGAGCGGGCTCGTCGCGGCGGCGATGGTCGCCGGCATCATGATGCTCGGTTTCCTGCTCTCGTTGGCGTCGTCGTGGCTGCTGAGCCGCACGGTGCTGCGCGGCGAGGCGAGTTTCTTCAATCTCGAGCTGCCGCCGTACCGGCCGCCGCAGATCTGGCGCACGCTCTACACGTCGTTGATCGACCGCACGCTGTTCGTGCTCTGGCGGGCGATCGTGTTCGCCGCCCCGGCCGGCGCCGCGATCTGGCTGGTGGCCAACGTGACAGCGGGCGGCCGTCCGCTCGCGCTGTGGCTCATCGACGGGTTCGATCCGCTCGGGCTCGCGCTCGGGCTCAATGGCGTGATCCTGCTCGCCTACATTGTGGCGATCCCGGCCAACGAGATCGTGATCCCCACGGTGCTCATGCTCACCTCGCTCGTCACCGGCGCGGCGGGGGCAGGCGCCGGCGTGATGTTCGACGCGGAGGGCAGCGCGTTGCGCGGCCTCCTCGAGGCCGGCGGCTGGACGACACTCACGGCCGTGTGCCTCATGCTCTTCAGCCTCTGCCACAACCCGTGTTCGACGACGTTGTGGACCATCTTCAAGGAGACGCGCAGCGCGAAGTGGACGGCGGTCTCGGCGCTGCTGCCGATCGCGATCGGCGCGGCGCTCTGCTCGCTCACGGCCTTCGTCTGGCGGGCGCTGGCGGGTGGCTGAGCCCACGATGCAGTTGGTGCGGACTCCGCTCCGGCGCGCAATCACCTCCGGCCGGAGGGGCTGAGCTTGCTCAGCCCGTCGACCGGCGCTCGTGCCGAGCGGTGCGAGCACGCTCGCCCTCTACGCCGACTGCATGACCGCAGCTCAGCCCTGATCATGCAGTAGCCGCAACTCCACGAGCGAATCTCCGGCCACCGTTGGTGAAGCCACCGGCCGGCATGCTCTCCCCGTGGGTCCGGTCTCCGACCGGACTCCTCCGACTCCAGCCGTGACCGCCGGCTCACGTATTCCGGCGTCCAGTCAGAGACTGGACCTGCTCGCGGACTGCATGCCCGGGCTCAGGCCGACCAGCGGCCGAAGATGCCGCAGGGGAGCACGGTGCCGTCGACCTTGGCGGGCAACCCGATCTCGCCGACGCTGATCTTGCCGCCGGCGGAGGCGGGCAGGAGCGCGGCGAGGAGATTGCCGGTGACGACCGGGGAGAGCCGGGCGGTGTAGCTGTTGATCAGGAAGAACAGCGGGCGGTCGGAGAGGATCTTGCCGCAGTCCTCGAGCAGGCCCCAGAGGTCGTCCTCGAGTTTCCACATCTCACCGGAACCGCCGCGACCGTAGGTGGGCGGATCCATGATGATGGCGTCGTAGCGGCGGCCGCGGCGCTGCTCGCGTTGCACGAACTTGCGGCAGTCGTCGACGATGTAGCGGATGGGCGCCTCTGCGAGGCCGCTGAGGGCGGCGTTGTCGCGGCACCACTCGACCATGCCCTTGGCGGCGTCGACATGGCAGACGCTGGCGCCGGCGCGGGCGGCGGCGACGGTCGCCGCGCCGGTGTAGCCGAAGAGATTGAGGACGGAGATCTCGCGCCCGGCGGCGCGGGCGCCGCGGATCAGGCCGGCCGCCCACTCCCAGTTGAGCGCCTGCTCGGGGAAGAGCCCGGTGTGCTTGAAGCCGGTCGGGCGGATGCGGAGCGTGAGGTCGAGCGGGTTGTAGCGAATCGTCCACGACTCCGGGAGCGGGCGGCGGAACTCCCAGCGGCCGCCGCCGGTGTCGCTGCGGTGGTAGTAGCCGTCCCAGCCGGTCCAGGGCTCGCGGGAGCGGCGCGGCCAGACCACCTGCGGGTCGGGGCGCACGAAGGTGAACTCGCCCCAGCGCTCCTGCTTCATGCCGTCGCCGCATTCGAGGAGGCGGTAGTCCTCCCAGCGGTCGGCGAGTTGGATGGGCGAGTAGTCGAGCGGCATGGCGGGAGAGCGGAGACGGGAAACGCGGGGCCGGAAAGCGAAAAGCGCCGGGCGTGGGGACTGTCCGATAGCGGGAGGCGTGCGCCGTGCCCATGGGGGGCCTGCGCGTTCCTCTGTTCGAAACCGAAGCGAAGCAACGCGCGGCCCGGCGCGCGTCGCCCAGTCTGGGACCTCCGGGCGGGCGCACAAAATCTTGTTCCGATCGGAACAAGATTTTGTGCGTTCACCCGGCCGCTGAGGGGCGGCGACGGGCCGCGCGACTCTCAGGGCGCGCGCGGGGCAGGTTTGAGGAAGCGTAGGTAGGCGACCAGAAAGATCGCGTAGGCGCCGGCGTGGAGGAGGGCGGAGAACACGCCGAGGATCGGGTAGACCCATCTGATCGAGCCGATCGGCAGGTTGCCGTGGATCTGCACGAACGTGAGCACACCGTAGACGAGCGGCAGGAGGAACGAGAGCGCGGCGCTGACGCCGAAGCCGACGATGGCCCAGTTGAGCGCATCGGGGTTGGCCTCGGCGGCGGTCCCGCGACGACCGGCCAGCACCACCAGGCTGACGATGCAGACCACGAGCACCGGGATCTGGGTGAGGAGTTGCGAGAAGACCATCGGGATCAGGGAGAGCGAGGAGGAGGACATGGCGAGGAGGCGTGGGGCGGGAGGGGCGGGCGCAATGACCAAGGCCGACGCTGTGCGGTCGGCGGACCGGGGCGTCGGGTGCCCGTGTCGGGGGGGGCGAATTGCGGTCGGCGGCGGAGGATGAAACGAATCGTCAGCGGCGTTCGTCGAAACTCTGGCGAGTTTCGCTGCGGGAGCCGTTTCGCTGTCGGGAACAGTTTCGCTGTTGGGAAAGGGTCACCTCCGAGCTCATCGCCAGGAAGGGCCGCGACCGTCGCGGCGGGAAAAGTGTCACTCCCAGGCGCAGAGGTTCTCGATGTAGGTGGCGGAGCCGTCGCGCAGCCAACCGTCGAGCTGGGCCTGCTCCTTCAACTGCTGGCCGCGTTGGCGGGGGACGGCGAGGAAGAGCGTGTTCGCCTCGGGCAGCGTCGTCATGTCGCCCCAGAGTTTCTCCCACTGGAGCACGGGGAAGATGTCCTCCTGACCGTTGCCCCAGCGCTTCTTCACGTCCTTGAGCGTCACGTACGTGGGCATGCGCGCGGCGAGTGTGCGCACGGCGGCGGCCACGCGGTCGGCGTCGGCCAGCGCGGCGCGGTCGAGGCCGAAGAGCGCGAGCAGCGGGTCGATGGCGATCCAGCAGGTGAGCGTGTTGTAGAAGGTGAGCTTGAACTCGTCCTCCTCGCGGGCGAGGGCCATGCCCTCGACGAGGCGCAGCTGGCCGCCGACGCGCGCCAGGCCGCCGCCGCGGTCCTCGAGCCGGCGGCGGATGACCTCGATGGCGAGCGGGCGCGCCTCGCGGTCGTGGCGGCCGAGCACGGCGGGATCGAGGTCGGCGCCGAGCGTGTCGATGTTGTGGAGGAGGAGATGCTTGAGCTGCGGGCGGTCGCGCAGGAGGTCGCGGAGCACGCCGTTGCGGAGGAGGTTGGCGATCTCGAACCAGTGGCCGACGGGGTGCAGGCACTGGAGCGGGAGGTTGTCGGTGTAGTCGCGGCCCTCGCCGGTCTTCACGGCCCAGTCGAGCAGCGCCTTGCGCAGGCTCTGGCGCATCTTCTCCTGCTGCACGTCGAGCACTTGGTGGGCGGTCTCCTCCCACTGGAAACGCAAGTCGCGCGCAGTCGGGATCATCCGCAGGCCGATCGAGCGGCCGGGCGAGAGCAGCAGCGGGCCGGTGTAACCGAAATTCCGGTGCTTCTCGAGAAACGCGCGGATCGGCTCGTGCGTGAGGTGGCTGGTGGTGAACAGGTGCGGTACCTCGCAGCCGGCGGCGCGGCCGGCGCGGCGGCTCTTGGCGAGATGGACCTCGAGGAAGCTGCGGTGGCGGCCGCCGAGCTTGGCGAACGGATGCAGCGCCTTCACCGTGCCGGCGCCCTGCGTCCAGCGGCTGCCGGCGCCGGCGGCGAGGGTCACGACGGCGACCGCGCCCGAGCGGAGCAGCTCGGCGCCGCGGGCGGCGTCGGCCGCGTCCGGCGAATACAGCGGGACGACATCGCCGGGGCGGACGTCCTCGACGGTGGCGGAGACGGGCAGGCGGTTCTGCGGCATCCCGATGCGGCCGGCGAGGAGGTCGGCGCGGATCTGTTCGTGCTGGAGCGGATCGAAGCCGTTCTCGTCGAGCAGCTCGCGCAGCGACTGGCCGCCGCGTTGCGCGGAGCCGCCGGCTGCCGACGGCGGGAAGAGGCGGTGGAGCAGCGCGGTGGAGAGGCCGGAATTGTTGGCCGCGCCGAGGTGGCGGGCGAGGAAACGCTCGAGGTCGCGGCGGGCGGCGTCGGGCAGCGTGCGCGGGTCCTGTCGCACCCAGCCGGGCACGCGGTAGAGGTAGTACTCGGGCGAGAAGAGTGCGCGGTCGCCGGCGAGGAGCTGAGCGTGGGTGCCGCGCGGGTTGATCGAGAAGTCGTAGACGACCGGATCCATCGCGAACGGCAGCGCGTGCTGCAGGTCGCGCTTGGTGCGGCGCATGAGGTCGAGCAGGAGCTCGCGGGCGCGAGGTTTCTCCTTCGGGTCGACCCAGAAGCCCATGCCGCCGCCGGACATGCCGCCGAGCATGACGAAGCCGCGGAACGCGGGCCCGAGGAGCTGGCGCGCCTCGGCGATGAGGCGCTCGGTGTAGGCGTTGGACGCCCAGGGGATGATGGTCTGGAGCGGGCCGAAGAAATTGCGCGTGGTGAGCTCGGCGAGCTTGGCGATGTCGCCGGTTTTCAAACACTCGACGATGCCGCGCAGGATCTCGCTGGCCTCGAGGCGGGCGTGCCATTCGCGCTCGAGCTTCAGCAGGTACTTCTCGGTGACCATCTCGAGGATGGGGCCGACGTTCTGCGACATGCCGCCGTGGACGAGAATCAGGCTGTCCTGCAGTGCCTGGCGCGTGGCGGCGGAGGCGGCGACGTCGTCGAACACGCGGTGGCGCGGGAGCAACCGGCCGCGGCTGACGCCGTGCTCGACATCGCCCGGCTGGGCGAGCTCGCCCTCGATCATCTTGATGCCCGGCCATACGCCGCCGGAGTCCTGCCAGCCGCCGCCGGAGCCGCCGAGCCATTCGCCGAGGATGGCCCGGCTGGCGACGGTGCGGCGCTCGGGCTCGGTGAGTTCGCCAGTGAGCGCGCCGGTCTGGCCGGTGGCGCGCATGAGCAGCGCGATGAGGCAGCCGAGGAGGTTGGTGGAGACGGCGAGGCGCGAGCCCTTCGGGATGTCGCGTACTTGGGAGACGATTTCCAGGCCGCGGCCGGGGCCGGCGAGGCGCGCGAGGATCTCGGCGAGGTCGTGGCCGGAGCCTTCGAGGCCGGAGGGGACGACGCCGGAGGCGATCACGGCGGCCTTGAGCAGGCCGAGGTAGTCCTTGGCGAAGTCGAAGAGGTCGGCGAGCGAGGCGACGTCGGCGCCGGCGCCGAGATCGACGGAGACGAGGCGCAGCACGGGCTCGTCGATCACGCGCAGGAAGGCACAGACGGGCGGGCGCGTCGACTGGTCGCGGCCGAAGACACCGAGGTCGATGGAGAGGTTGAGGACCTTCGCGCCCTCGGGGTAATCCATGCCGAGGAAGAAGATGTCGGACCAGCCGGCGTGGCTGAGGTCCATGCGGACGGGCGTCTCCTCGAAGAGGATCGGCGCGGGGGCGTCGCCGCCGGGCGGGAGCATCTCCGCGCGCAGGCGCAGCGGGTAGTCGAGCGGGTGGCCGGTGCGGAACATCCACTGGTTGCCGCGGACGGTGCGCACGGTCTTCTGGACCTGCGTGGCGAGGGTCTTGAATTCGAGTCCGTGGTACGCGGCGGCGAGGGCGCTGCTGAGCGCGTCGCTGGCGCCGTGTTCGCGCTGGTGGCGCAGGAAGGTGTCGATCGCCTCCTCGAAGCGGCGTTCGAGCGCGTGCTGGTGGCCCTCGAACGGGATCGAGCCGGCGTTGTCGGCCGCGTAGTGCGGCGGGAGGAAATAGCGGTGGATCGCCTCGAGGAAGAAGATCGCGCGGACGCGGTGGTAGAAGTTCGGCGTTGCGCGGCGGAACTGCTCTAGCTCCGCGGTCATCGCCTCCAGCTCGGCGCGGGAGGCGGCGCGGCAGAGCTGCTCGAAATACTGCGGGGCGGTGGCCGGGGTGCGGCCTTCGACGAGGGACTGGAGGGCGGGAGTCACGGGAGGGAAGCCGGAGAGCGGAGACCGGAAACCGGAGAGGAAATTTGGGACGAAGCGGTGTGACCGGGGGGGCTGGGTCGAAGGGGGCGAACGCGGAGACTGGGCCGGAGCCGGTGTGTTCGTGGCACCTGGTCGCGCATTCCCTTACTCCTTCACTCCCTTCTTCGTCTCGGCGGCGAGGGCGAGCTCCTCGGCGAGGAGGGCGAGGATGTCGGAGCGGCTGGAGCCGCTCAGGCCGAGGGCGATCTGGGCGCGCAGGAGACCGAAGCTTGCCTCCAGGTTGGCGCGACGGCCGTCGAGCACGGCGGCGAGGTATTTCTCGTGGGCGGCGAGGGCGTTGAGCGCGGGGGAGAGGCCGAGCTTGGCGCCGGGGTTGGCCTGCTGCTCGGCGGCGAGCAGCTCGAAGAGCGCCGGTGTGAGCACGTGCATGCCGAAGAAGCAGAGGTAGTAGCCGGCGCGCAGGCCGGGCACGAGGCAGTGCTGCTCGGCGAGGGTGGGTGTCGGTTTTTCCAACACATGCTCGATGGCGGTGAGGCCGCGGCGGCCGGGGACAAGCGTGCCGCCGACGGTGCCGTAGTATTGGAGCTGGCCCTCGTGGGTCGGTTGCACGGCGGAGACGGCGCAGTCCTCGGCCTCGGCGAGATCGAGGAGCTGGCGGGTGCAGCTCTTGGCGGACGAGGAAACGTAGAGGTGGTCGCTGACCTGAAGGAGGAACGGCTGGCGGCCGACGAACTCCCGGCCGCAGAGCACGGCGTGCCCGTAGCCCAGCGGCGCGGCTTGCTCGATGTAGGTCAGCTTGTTCGCGTAGGGCGCGAGCACGGCCTCGTACGCGGCGCGGTCGCCCTGTGCGTGCACGAGACCGACCTGCTCGATGCCGGCCGCGAGGAGCTCATCGAGGATGATGGCGAGCGCGGGCTGCTGGGCGCCATCGCGATCGGTGAGGGTTTGGAGCGGGAGGCGGCGCTGGGCCGGGCCGGCGGCCGTGATGAGGGCCTTCGTGACGCGGAAAGGCATGGCAGGAGGTTTGTGGGGAGAAAGCCGGACGCGGCAGGGGGCCGCAAGAGGTTTAGCTGCGGCGCCGGGGACGGCGAAAGTGGCGTCGCTCCCGCGGAAGCGGGCGCGGGGCCGAGGCATTGGGCTGCGGCATCGATCGATGGACTGCGGACACGGGTACCCGGGTCTGAGGACCCGTGCCACGAGGGAACACTAGAGCGGGCGCAGGTCCTCGGGGCGGCCGCAATCGCGCCAGCGCGCGCCGTCGGCGCGGAAACAGTTGATCGTTTCGCCGTTGCCGGCCAGCCGCAGGTAACTGGGGACGATGGCGAAGACGCCGGACTCGGTCAGCTTCGGGAAGAGCGCCGGCGAGACCATCTGGATGCCACAGAAGCCGAGCGGCACGGCCTCGCCCTGGGGGGCGCGAATGAAGGTGTCGCCGGTGGTGGGGGAGCGGCGACCGACGAGGCGGTTCGCAGTGTCGAAGAAGAGAGGACGCGCGGTGGGGCGGGGCATCGCGGCGAGGGTGGCGAGCGCGCCGGTGCGCTGGTGCTCGGCGGCGAGGGCGCGCAGATCGATGTCGCTGAGGACATCGACGTTGTGGACGAGGAAGGGGCGGCCGTCGCCGAAGAACCAGGAGGCCTCCTTGAGTCCGCCGCCGGTGTCGAGCAGCTCGGGCTCGGGGGAGTACTCGACGTGGCGCAACCCGAAGCGCCCGTGCTTCTCGACGAAGGCGGGGATCTGCTCGCCGAAGTGGTGGAGGTTGACGATCACCTCGGCCACGCCGGCGGCGGCGAGGCGGCGCAGCGTGTGCTCGAGGAGCGTGACCCCGCCGACCTCGACCAGCGCCTTCGGGCGGGTGTCGGTGAGGGGCTTGAGCCGGGTGCCGCGGCCGGCGGCGAAGACCATCGCTTTCATCGGTTGGAGGGACGCCATGGATGCGTCCGCCGGGGGCGAAGACTAGGCGAAACACGGGGACGCGCAGGTCCCCGGGCCGTTTTCACGATTTTGTCGCCCAACCGGGCTGCTCGCGGTGGCTCACCTCGACGACGACGCCGCCGCGGGCGCGGAGCTGCCGGGCGAGTTCCTCGGCGCAGTAGACGCTGCGGTGGCGGCCGCCGGTGCAGCCGAAGGCGACGGAGAGGCGCGTGAAGTTACGTTTCTGGTACGCGGCGAGCACGGGCTCGAGCAGGAGGAGCGTCTGGGTGACGAAGCGGGCGACCTCATCGTGGCCGCGCAGCCAGTCGGCGACGGGGGCGTCGAGGCCGGTGAGCGGGGCGAACGCCGCCTCGCGGCCGGGGTTGGGGAGCGAGCGGCAGTCGAAGACGAAGCCGCCGCCGTGGCCGGAGTCGTCGTGCGGGTAGCCGTGCTTGTAGGAGAAACTGGTGATGCCGAGCGTGAGGGTGAGCGGGACCTGGGCGATCTCACGCAGGCGGGTGGAGCGCACGATCTGCTGGAGCGCGGCGGCGAGGGCGGGCAGCGGGACGGGGAGCTCGCCCTGCTGGAGGAGGTGCTCGAGGTTGCGGATGGCGTAGGGCACGCTCTGGAGGAAGTGCTCCTTGCGCTCGTAGAAGCCGCGGAAGCCGTAGGCGCCCATCGCCTGCAGGATGCGGATGAGCGAGAAGCCGCGGAAGAACTCCTCGAAGCGTGTGTGGTCGATCTCGGCCAGCGGCGCGGCGGCGGCGAGGTAGACCTTCTTGAGGTGGTCGCGGAAGGCGAAGGGCAGGTTGGCCTTGGCGTCGAGCAGGAGCGAGGCGAGGTCGTAGTGGAGCGCGCCGCGGCGGCCGCCCTGGTAGTCGATGAACCACGGCTTGCCGTCGCGCACCATGATGTTGCGCGACTGGAAGTCGCGATAGAGGAAGTGCGCCTGGCCGGCCTCGAGCAGGAAGGTGCAGAGGGTGTCGAAGTCGTTCTCGAGCTGCTGCTCGGGGAAGGGGACCTGGGCGAGCTTGAGGAAGTAGTATTTGAAGTAGTTGAGATCCCACATCATCGAGCGCCGGTCGAAGGCGCCGCGCGGGTAGCACAGGCTGTAGTCGAGGCCGCGGCCGGCCTTGGTCTGGAGGACAGGCAGCAGGCGCACCGCCTCCTCGTAGACGGCGGCGACCGCGGGCGGCACCTCGGCGGAGGAGCCGCGCTCGCGCTGGAGGAGGTCGAAGAGCGTGGTGTCGCCGAGGTCCTCCTCAAGGTAGACGCCGGCGGCGCGGTCGTCGGCGTAGATCTCGGGGACGGGCAGGCGCTGGGAGCGGAAATGGCGGGAGAAGCTGATGAAGGCGGCGTTCTCGCCGAGGTCGGGATTCTCGACGCCGATGGCGGTGTGGCCGGCGGCGTTGCGCAGGCGGTAGAGCTTGCGGTCGGAGCCGTGGGCGCGGAGGGCGTCGACGGCGGCCGGGGCGTGGCCGAAGCGGGTGGCGAAGAGTTCGGAGAGGCGGGGGTGCATGCGAGCGGGAGCGCAGAGAGTGAGCGCGGGGACGGAGTTGGGGAAGAGGGAAAACGGTGAGACGGTGGCCGATGGGCGGTGCGGGAACACGAGTCGGGAGACCCGTGCCACGGGGGCCAGAAACCGCGTTGACGGTGGCGCGGCGCGAGGGCGGAGTGGCGCCATGTCGTCGTCTCCGGCCAAAGTGCCCGTGGGTCTGCTGGTGAAGCTCGGCCTGGTCGCGGTCGCGGGCGTTGTGCTGGTCGTGCTGCTGTTGCGCGGCGTGGATGTGCGCGGGCTGATCGACCAGACGCTCGCGTGGATACGCGAAGCTGGTCCGTGGGCGTTTTTCGGCGCGATCGCGGTGCTGCCGGCCTTCGGGTTTCCGATCACGCTGCTATATCTCGCGGCCGGGCCGGCGTTCGCGGCGCAGATGACGTTGCCCGGCGTGATCGCTGCGACGCTGGTGGCGTTGGCGGTGAATTTCGCCCTGACCTTCTGGCTGGCGCACCGCGCACTGCGACCGCTGGTGGAGCGGCTGCTGGCGCACACGAGATTCCGCGTGCCGCAGGTGAAACCGGAGAACGAACTCTCGGTGGCCGTGCTGATGCGCGTGACACCGGGGCCGCCGATGTTCCTGCAAGGCTATATCCTCGGGCTCTCAGGCGTGCGGTTTCGCACGTACATGTGGGTCTCGATCGCGGTACAGGGCCTGATGGGCACCGGCGTCATCGTCTTCGGTAAGGCGCTGATCGAGGGCAAGGGCCGCATGGCGGTCATGGGTGTGATGCTGCTCGTGGCGGCCTCGGTGCTCGTGCACGTGCTGCGCAAGCGGTTTGCGAAACGCGATGCCGATGCCGCCTGACAATCCTGCCGCCGCCGCGGCGCTCACCGTCGGGGAGCTGACGGGCCGCATCAAGGACCTGCTCGAGGGCGCCTTCCCCGAACTGTGGGTACGTGGCGAGGTCTCGAACCTGCGCGTGCAGGCGAGCGGCCACTGCTATTTCACCCTCAAGGACGAGCGCGCGCAGATCGCGGCGGTGATGTTCCGCGGCGACGCGGCACGCTCGCGCGTGCAACTGCGCGACGGCCAGCAGCTCGCCGCCTACGGCCAGGTGAGCGTCTACGAGGTGCGCGGTCAGTATCAGCTCATCGTGCGCACGGTGGTCGAGGACGGCGCGGGGCGGCTCCAGGCGGAGTTCGAGAAACTCAAGCAGCGGCTCGCCGCCGAGGGGTTGTTCGCCCCGGAAAACAAGATGCCGCTGCCGGCGATGCCGCGCACGATCGGCTTCATCACGTCGCCCACGGGGGCGGCCGTGCAGGACTTCATCCGCATCCTCGAACGGCGCGGTTGGCGCGGGCACCTCGTCGTGCTGCCGGCGAAGGTGCAGGGCGAGGGCGCCGCGGCGGAGATGGTCGCGATGCTGGAACTCGCGCAAGGAAACCGGATACCGGAGACCGGAGACCGGAGACCGGAGACGACGGAGAAGAACCGGCGGAAGGTCCGAGCTGCGGACTTTGCTGCCGAGGACGTGTTGGATCTCGGACTGGGCCCTGGGAGCTCCGAGCTTTCCAGTTTCCGCCCCCCGGTTTCCGGTTTCTCTTTCGATCTTCTCGTGATCGGGCGCGGCGGCGGCAGCCTCGAGGATCTGTGGGCGTTCAACGAGGAACCGCTGGTGCGCGCTGTCGCCGCCTGCCGGATTCCGATCATCTCCGCGGTGGGCCACGAGATCGACTTCACGCTCTGCGACTTCGCGGCCGACGCGCGCGCCGAGACCCCCAGCGCGGCGGCGGAACTCATCTCCAGCGACTTCCTCGACGGTGCCGGCCGCGCGGCGCAGGCGGCCCGGCGGATCGACGAACTGGCGACAGACACGCTGGAGCGCGCCGGCGACCGGCTCGATGCCGCGCGCAACCACCTCCGGCTGCTCGCGCCTTCGGCGCAGGTCGAGCAGGCGTGGTTGCGGCTCGACGACCTCGGCAACCGGCTCGGCGCCGCGTTGCGGCAGACGGTCGGGCTGCGGCGCGAGGCGCTGGCGGCGGGGCGCAACCGCCTCGAGCGCGCCTCGCCGGAGACGCGGGTGCGGTTCGAGTCGCAGAAGCTGCTCGGGCTCTGGAAACGGCTGGAGGCGGCGAGCCCGGCGTCGGTGCTCAACCGCGGTTTCGTCATCGTGCGCGACGAGGCGGGCAAGCCGGTCGCGCGGCGCAAGGAGATCGTGGTCGGTCAGCCGGTGTCGCTGCAGTTCGCTGACGGCACGGCGAAGGTGCGGGCGGAATGACGAAACGGGATCGACCTATCTGGAACTCAGGGAATCAGGAACGGAGGGGGAGGCGGGGGATTGCGGATTTCGGAATGCGGATTGGGCGGAGGACGGAGGCGGCAGTTCAATGCGCGAGGCTCAATAGGTTGCCGTTCTGCCGTACGGCAGAATGCGATTGGCGGAAGGCGGGCTGGTGGCCCCGTGGTGTCGGCGCAGGCGGGGCGATCGCGAGGCCCCCGGTTTGTGGTCCGAGCAGGCAGGCGGGCTGTGGCGGTTCGGCGGGGGCTGAAGCACCCCGCCACGTGGCCCGGTGCTTCAGCCCGGGCCGGCGGATGCGAGGAGGCGATCCGTCCTGCCGTGGCGAGCTGGCGTTTTTCGGTGTCGCCAAAGATTAGTGGCGCGGGTTGGCTGGCGGCATGCGCGACGAGAATCCGGTTGCCGATGGCGGAGCGGGGCCGGGGAAGCCGCGGCTGTCGCGGTGGGCGGTTGCGAGTGCGGTGCTCGCTTGCATATCGGTGGGCTTGGTGTCCGTGCTGCCGCTGGCACCGCATCTCTCGCGTGCGGCGATTTTGCTCGTTCTTGTGGTGAGCCCGTTTCTGACGGCTTTGGGAGCTACATTTTGCGGGCTGGAGGCGATTGTTGCGATTCGGCGGGCGAACGGAGCTTTCCTCGGCCGCAAGCTGGCGATTGCAGGGCTGCTTGTGGGGGGATTGGTGATCCCGTGTGGAGCGATTGCTGTTGCTCCACTGTTTGGTCGAGTGGCCGTGCCATCAATCAAGGCATGTATGCGCAACGACGCGCGGCAGATCGCTTTCGCCGCTCAGGAGTACTCGGCGGAGCACCAACTCGAATCGGTGGCCTTCGTCTACGATCCGGCGACGGGCGAGGTGGGGCCGCCGCTCGATGCCTACGTAACGCGGTTGGCGAAGAACTACGCTCCGGTGCCGGAGCGGCTGACGAAGGCAGGGACGTTCCAGCTCGGGCACCCGAAGGTCGGTGTGCTGACCTTCAGCGCCGAGGGGCGGCTCGTGGAGGACAAGCCGAGTCGGTAGAGGCGATCTCGCGGTTCGGCGGGGGCTGAAGCACCCCGCCACGTTTCGCTCGGGCCGGCGGTCCGAGGGCTGCGGTAGGGAGAAAACCGGGCTTCTCCGAAAAGCGCTGGCGCCGTGCGCAGGGTGTGCCCACACTGCGCGCCGTGGCCGGAATCCTCCTGATCGAAGACGATGCCGCGGCGCGGCACCTCCTGCGTGCGTTGCTCGAACGCGACTCCCACAGCGTGTGGGAGAGCGCCTCGCCCGAGGAGGCGTGGACAGTGCTCGAGTCGCGCGCGGTGCCCGATCTGGCGATCGTCGACCTGCGCTTGGGCGAGGCCAGTGGCATCGATTTCATCAGTCGGTTGCGGGCGGACGAGCTCTGGGCGCCGCTGCCGGTGGTCTTGTGCAGTGCGACGCCGGACCGCGAGTCGGTCCTGAGTTCGGCGCGGTTGGGGGCGGCGGCGTTTCTGACCAAGCCCTACGACGCCCAGCGCATCCGGGCGGCGGTGAACAAGGCGCTGACGACGAAATGGTGCCGCAAGCATTTCGAGGATGCCGTGTCGGTCACCCGCCGGCTGAGCACGGACCGGGACCGGGTGGCGCAGTTGGTGAAGGAGTTCTTCGCGGAGCTGCAGACCGCGCTGCTGATGGTCGTCGAGACCGAGGAGGAACGGAAGACGGCGCTGCTCCATGTGGTGGCGATGCGGCGCACGGCCACCGAATTGGGGCTGCTCACGATCGAGCAGGCGCTGGCCGAGTGGGAGCAGTCGGGAGTGCACGCCGAGCGCGTTCCGGACTTGCTCCGGCGCGCGGCCGTGCTGGCCCGGTTGCACGGGGTGCTCGCGGTGTAGGCGCGGACCGGCACCGGCGGCGGGGCTGCGGCCCGGCGGTCCGCGGGCGGCGCACGGCGCCATTTTCGGCTCATCCTTTGCCCGAAACGGGCGATGTACCGACAGACCTCCCTAACGATATGACCAACCACGTTGCCTCTCCGTCCCGCGGTGCCCCGTCGGGCGCGGAAGGCGCCAGCGGGGCGCCGCACCGCTGGTAACCGCCATGACCGCCAACGAACAGGTGCTCCAGCAGCTCGAGACGGTGAACTTCCCGACACCGCCGACGATCGTGGTGCGTCTGGTGCAATTGCTGGCGAAGGACAACGTCACGGCCGAGGAGCTGGGGGAGGCGATGGCGCTCGATGCGGGCATGGCCGCGCGTGTGCTCCATCTGGCCAACTCCGTGGCGCTGGGCGGCAGCACGCCGGTGGAATCCATCCCGGAGGCGGTGCTGCGCGTGGGGGTGGATGGCGTGCGCGATCTGGTCTTCGCGCTGGCGATGGTCGGCGCGATGCGCCCGGCGCATTTCGATTACCGGCCGTTCTGGCGGCACTCGTTGGCCGTGGCCTTCACCGCGCAGGCACTCCAGACCCGCGCGCTCAACCTCGCCACGCCGTTTCCCGAGACCTACGCCGCCGGGCTCTTGCACGATCTCGGCATGCTCGTGCTCGACCGGGCGCTGGGTGAACGGTACCGCGAAGTGCTCGAGGTCGCGCGCACGACTTCCCGGCCTCTGGTTGAGGTGGAGCACGAAATGCTCGGGACCGACCATGCCGACACCGGCGGGCGCATGCTCGGCATCTGGCGCTTCCCGCCGTTGCTCGTCGATGCCGTGGCCAACCATCACCGACCCTGGGTGTCCGGGCAGACGGTGACGCAACTGGTCCATCTGGCCGATTTCATCTGCAACCACCAGGGCATCCACCACGGCACCGGCTTCTTCCCCCAGGCCTGCGCGCGCCGGGTGTGGGACGAACTCGGGGTCGACGCCGAGGCGCTCCCCCAGATCGTCGCCGAAGTGCAGGCCGAACTCGCCCGGGCGGAGGCGGTGCTGGCGGCGGCCTGAGCCGGTGCGGCCCCTCGGACTTTTTCCCATGGCATCCGGATCCGAATTTGTGAAGCGGCTCGACTCGGTGGACTTCCCCGCCGCGCCCGAGGTCGTCGTGCGCCTCTCGCGCCTGCTCTCGGAGGAGTGGGTCACTGCGGAGCAGCTCTCCGAGGTGATGGCGCTGGACGCGGGCATCTCCTCGCGCGTGCTCCGGCTGGCCAACTCCGTGTATTTCCGCGGGCAGGGCGTGCGCTCGATCGACGAGGCGGTGCTGCGGGTGGGGGTCGACGGCGTGCGCGACGTGGTCTTCGCGTTGTCGCTGCTGCGGGCCTTCAAGCCGCTGCATCTCAACTACAAGAGCTTCTGGCGCCACAGTCTGGCCGTGGCGCAGACGGTGCTGGTGCTGCAACAACGCGCGCTCAACCTCGCGGCCCCGATTCCCGAGGCCTATTCCGCGGGGCTGCTGCACGACATCGGCATGCTGGTGCTCGATCGCACGCTCGGCGCCGGCTACGGCGGCATCCTCGCCGACGCGCGCGACAAGGCCCGGCCGTTGTTCGAGGCCGAGCAGGCGACGCTCGGTACCGACCATGCCGACGTCGGCGGCCGGCTGCTCGAGGTCTGGCGCATGCCCACCGTGCTCGCCCAGGCGGTGGCGGATCACCACAACCCGCTCGCCAACGACAACGTGGCGGCCCAGCTGGTCCATCTGGCCGACTTCATCTGCAACCAGCACGACATCCACCACAGCCCGAACTCCAAGTTCGTCGCTGCGGTCCCCGAGGTGTGGGAGGAACTCGGGCTCGCCGAGTCCGACCTGCCCGGGATCGTGACCGACATGTACGCCGGGCTGGCCAAGGCCGACGCGATCCTCGCCGCGGCGGCAAGCTGAGCTGTTTTGGGGGTGATGCGGTTGCCGTCGGGCAGCCTCCGCCGTACCCGGTGGGTTTCGTTGTCGGGTGCTCGCTCGCACCGCTCGGTCTGTGCGACGCCCAGACGGTGCGAGCAAGCTCGCCCCCGACGCGGGCTGCATGACCACGGATAGGGGCGCCCGATTCGGAAAGCGGCGTTGTCATTGAACTCTGGGCCTGTGGAGGCTTGGCGACGGGGGCGCCAGCGGCCATGGTGGCGACGTGCACCCCGAGATCGTCTGGCCCGCCTGGTTGATCGCCACCCCGCTCACGCTGCTGTTCCTCTGGCTCACGCTGCGCGCCGGCCGCCGGTTGCGGCTGCTGATGGATACGCCGACCTCGAAGGCCAAGGGCGTGTTCATGGGGCAGGTCGAGCTGGCCGGTCGCGCGGTGACGCCCGCGCCGGTGCGCAGTTTCCTCGCCGGGTGCGAGTGTGTGTGGTTCCGCTACGCGGTGGAGGAACAGTGGGAGCGCTGGGAAACGGAGACGTACACCGACAGCAAGGGCAACCGGAAGACGCGCCGGGTGCGCAAGTCCGGTTGGACGCGCATCGACGCCGGCGGCGCGCAGCCGCCGTTCGCCGTCGAGGACGAGACGGGCGCGGTGCAGGTGCGGCCCGAGGGCGCGGAGATCGAGGCGGAGCAGGTCTTCGGCGAAACCGTCGGCCGCGGCGACGCGCTCTACTACGGCAAGGGGCCGGCGGGCGCGATCGCCGACTCGACGGGGCGGCGGCGTTTCACCGAGGAGGCGCTGCGGCTCGGTGCGACGTTGTTCGTGGCCGGCCGGGCCCGGGAGCGCGCTGATGCGGTGGCGCCGGAGATCGCCGCCGATCCGGAGCAGAATCTCTTTCTCATCAGTTGCCGCGGCGAGGCGAAGGTGCAGCGCGGCTACCGGATCCAGTTCTGGTTCTGGGGCGTGGTGCAACTGGTGCCGCTGCCGGTGGCGTGGCTGGTGCAGGCGAACCAGACGGAGATGCTGCCGCGCGCGTGGCCGGCGGCGGCGTTCGGCGCCGGGATGGCGCTGGTCTGGCTGCTGGGCTGGTGCTGGATGGCGTTCAACAGCCTCGTGCACCTGCGCAACCGCGTCGCGCAGGCCGGCTCGCTCATCGACGTGCAGCTCAAGCGCCGCGCCGACCTCATCCCGCGGCTGGTCGCCGTGGTCGGCGGGCTGCGCGACCACGAGCGCACCGTGCAGCCGGAGCTGGCGGCGCTGCGTGCCCAGAGTCAGGCGACGCCGGTCGGCGCGCCCGGGCCGGACCTCGCGGCCTCGGCGGGCTCGCTGCGGGTGGTGGCGGAGCGTTATCCGGAGCTGAAGAGCGACGGGGCGTTCCTCGCGCTGCAACGCGAGCTGGCCGACACCGAGACGCGGATCGCCCTCGCGCGCGACTACCGCAACGCCATCGCCACCCATCTCAACACCCGGCTGGAGATCGTGCCCGACCGCTGGGTGGCGGCGTTGGCCGGGGCGAAGCCGCAGGCGCTCTGGCAGGCCGAGGGCTTCGAGCGGGCGACGGTGGCGGTGACGCTGTGAAGGTGTCGCGGGCGGTGACCGCATCTGTAGGATGCCTGCTTGCTGGCGATTCCGGTGGCCGGAGCGCGCGACACGCAGATCGCCTGCAAGCAGGCTCCTACGGCAGGCACCATAGCCGTGCGTCGTCGTGCGCCTCGCACGCGGCGGCCGGATCGTTCCGCCCACCGGAGGAAAAATACCAGACAGGCGGTTAATGAATAACGCCGGTCCGGGGTGGTTGGCGGACTTGAAAGCCCGGGGGTTCTCGGGAACGCTGCCCGCTCCCCCGCTAATCTCCCATCTCCATGAAATTCTCCGACGGTGAGTGGCTCCTCCAGCCCGGCGTGACGGCGACGTTCGCGACCGAGGCCCACACGATTACCCAGGTTGGCGACAGCCTCGTGATCGACGCGCCGACGCGCGCGATCAAGCACCGCGGCGACACGCTCGGCGGCCCGGTCCTCACCGTGAAGCTCAGCTCGCCCATGGAGGGCGTGGTCCGCGTCCGCGTGGAGCATTACACCGGTGGCGCCGACACGATGCCCACGATCCCGCTCCAGCCGCAGCCCGCGGCGCCGGTGAAGATCGAGGTCGGCGAGGAGCAGGCGACGCTCACCGCCGGCGGCCTCACGGTGCGCGTGAAGCGCCCGGGTTGGGAGATCACTTTCGAGAACAACGGCCGCGTGCTCACCAAGACCGGTTGGCGCGGCCAGGGCTACATGCAGGTCGCCGGCAAGGGCCCGCAGATGATCGAGCGCCTGCAGCTCGGCGTGGGCGAGAACGTCTACGGCCTGGGCGAGCGCTTCACGGCGTTCGTGAAGAACGGCCAGGTCGTCGAGAACGAGAACAAGGACGGCGGCACCGGCTCCGACCAAGCGTACAAGTGTGTGCCCTTCTACATGACCAACCGCGGCTACGGCGTGCTCGTCAACGAGACCGGCCCGGTGTCGTTCGAGGTCGCCTCGGAGCGTGTCGCGCGTGTCCAGTTCTCCAAGCCGGGGGAGAGCCTCGAGTACTTCGTCATCCTCGGGCCCACGCCGAAGGAGATCCTCGCGCGCCTCACCCAGCTCACCGGCCGCCCCGCGCTGCCGCCGCCGTGGTCGTTCGGCCTGTGGCTCACCACCTCGTTCACGACCAGCTACGACGAGAAGACCTGCATGGGCTTCGTCGAGGAGATGAAGCGCCGCGACCTGCCGCTGCACGTCTTCCACTTCGACTGCTTCTGGATGCGCGAGTTCGACTGGTGCAACTTCGAGTGGGACCCGCGCGTGTTCCCCGATCCGGTCGGCATGCTCAAGCGCTTCCATGAGCGCGGGCTGAAGGTCTGCGTGTGGATCAACTCCTACGTCGGCCAGCGCTCGAAGCTCTTCGAGGAGGGCAAGAAGGGCGGCTATTTCATCAAGCGCACCGACGGCAGCGTCTGGCAGACCGACCTCTGGCAGCCGGGCATGGCCATCGTCGACTTCACCAACCCCGAGGCGCGCCAGTGGTTCGCCGCGCACCTCGAGCGCCTGTGCGACATGGGCGTCGATGCCTTCAAGACCGACTTCGGCGAGCGCATCCCGACCGAGGGCGTCGTGTACCACGACGGCTCCGACCCGGCCGGCATGCACAACCTCTACGCGGTGTTGTACAACCAGTGCGTATTCGAGGTCCTGGAGCGCAAGCGCGGCCGCCACGAGGCGACGCTTTTCGCCCGCTCGGCCTACGCCTCGGCGCAGCGCTTCCCGCTCCACTGGGGCGGCGACTGCTGGTCGACCTTCGAGGCGATGTCGGAAACGCTCCGCGGCGGCCTCTCGCTTTCGCTCTGCGGCTTCGGTTTCTGGAGCCACGACATCGGCGGCTTTGAGGGCGGCGGCCCGGCCGCGGTCTACAAGCGCTGGCTCGCGTTCGGCCTGCTCTCCTCGCACTCGCGCCTGCACGGCTCCTCCAGCTACCGCGTGCCGTGGGCCTACGACGAGGAGGCCTGCGACGTCCTCCGGAAGTTCACCAAGCTCAAGTGCCAGCTCATGCCGTATCTGTGGGGCCAGGCCGTCGTCGCCCACCAGGAAGGCACGCCGATGCTGCGCGCGATGCTGCTCGAGTTCCCCGCGGACCCGGCCAGCGACACGCTCGACCGCCAGTACATACTCGGCGACTCGCTGCTCGTGGCCCCGGTCTTCAACGCCGAGGGCGACGTGTCCTACTACCTGCCCGAGGGCGCGTGGACGCACCTGCTCACCGGCGAGGTCCAGCAGGGCGGTCGCTGGTACAAGGCGAACCACAACTTCCTCAGCCTCCCGCTCTTCGTCCGCCCCGGCACCATCCTGCCGGTCGGTGCGACGGACGCGAAGCCGGACTATGACTACGCGCAGGGCACGACCTTCCGCGTGTACCAGCTCGCCGACGGCGCCACGGCCACCCGCGCCGTGCAGGGGCCGGACGGCAAGGAGCTCGGCCGCGTGACCGCCACCCGCACGGACGCGGCTGTCGAGGTCGCCGCCACGGGCGCGCTGCGCGACTGGAAGGTGCAGCTGGTCGGCGTCGCGCAGGCGACGGCCACCGGCGGCGCCGTGAGCGCGGATGCGGCCGGCGTCGTGATCGCGGCGCAGAGCGCGAAGCTCAGCGTGAAGCTCGGCTGAGGCCGGGCGCCCGGGCCGGAGCCCGGTGTCCGTGTGGGATGCTTTAATCCGGGGCCGATCTGCGGCCCCGGGATGGGTTGCCCTTGTCGTGGAGCGAAAACCGGCCACATCGCTTGGGGCCGGCTCCATACATCCCCATCGGTGCCGCTCCGCACCCCACCCACGCCATGTTCACCCTCCGCCTCCTGTCTGTCGCTCTGTCCCTTTGCACGGTAGCCGTCGCCCAGACGCCTGCCTCCGCCCCGGTTCCCGCCGCCGCACCGCAGCCGCCCGCCGCACCGCGCCGGCCCGAGCTGCCGCCGCTTCCCGCTGGCGCCGCCATCCGCGTCAACACCGTCGGCTTCCTGCCCGAGGCGGTGAAGCGTGCGACGATTGCGAGCGAGGCCACCGGGTTCCGGGTGCTCGACGCCGCCACCGGCGCGGTGGCTCTGGAGGGGCCCGTCTCCCCGCCCGTGCGCACCGCGCCGACGGATACCGACGAGACGGTGCGCATCGCCGACTTCTCCGCGCTCCAGGCGCCCGGCCGCTACGTGCTCGAGGTCCCCGGCGTGGGCCGCTCCGAGCCGTTCGCCGTCGGCGCCGAGGTCTGGAACGAGCCCTACACCCTCGTCACCCGCGCGATGTACCTCTGGCGCTGCGGCGTCGAGGTGAAGGGCGAGTGGCAGGGTCACACCTTTCACCACGGCCCCTGCCACCTCGGCGACGGCTTGCTCGACGCGGTGGGCGGCCCCGCCGGCGCGACCCGGAACGGCGTCGGTGGCTGGCACGACGCGGGCGACTACAACAAGTACGTCGTCAACGCCGGCGTGTCCGTCGGCCTGATGTTCAAGGCGTGGGAGCACTTCCGCGACCGCATCGAGCGCGTGTCCCTCGACCTGCCCGAGAGCGGCCGGGGGATGCCCGACCTGCTCGCCGAGCTGAAGTTCGAGTACGACTGGCTGTTCACGATGCAGGCCGAGGACGGCAGCGTGTACCACAAGCTCACCGCCCGGGCCTTCGCGTACTGGGGCGCCCCTGACAAGGATCCGAGCCCGCGGTTCTTCACCCCGTGGGGCACCACCGCCACCGCCGACTTCGTCGCGATGATGGCCCTGGGGGCGCGGCATTTCCGCGAGTTCGACCCCGCCTACGCCGACCGCTGCCTCGCCGCCGCGCGCCGGAGCTGGACGTTCCTCCTCGCGCATCCCGAGCAGCACGACGCCGACCTCACCGGCTTCCACACCGGAGGGTACCAGGCGCGGGATCTGGTGCACCGCCTCTGGGCTGCGGCCGAGCTCTGGGAGACCACCGGCGAGGCGGAGTTCCTGCAGGAGTTCGAGCGCCGCGTGCAGACCACCACGTTCAGCCTCAGTGGTCCGGGCTGGGGCGATGTCGGCGATCTCGCGCTCGGCACGTATCTCACCGCGAGCCGCGCGGAGCCGCGCAACGCCGCGCTGGTGCGCCACCTCACCAACAGCCTTCTCGACCAGGCCGGCCGGGTGGTCGAGAACTGCCGCGTCAACCCGCACGGGCGCCCGTTCGGTGCGGCCAAAGGCGACTTCTTCTGGGGCTGCAACGGCTCGGTGGCCGCGCAGACGTACCTGCTGCATCTGGCCGACCGTCTGGGCGAGAAGCCGGACCCGCTCCACCGCCGGACGGCGCAGGAGGCCCTCGCCCACCTCTTCGGGCGCAACTACCACGGCCGCTCCTACGTGACGGGCTTGGGCGCCAACCCGCCGCAGCACCTGCACGACCGCCGCGGCGATCCCGCCTGGCCCGGCTACCTCGTCGGCGGCCCGCATCCGGATGCCCGCTACTACGTCGACGACTGGCGCGACGCCTCGCGCAACGAGATCGCGATCAACTGGAACGCCTCGTTGATCTACGCGCTCGCCGCGTTCGTCGAGGCCCCGGCCGAATGACCGGCGCGGCGCGGCGACCATCCGGGGCTTGCGTCGCGCCGCCGGTGTGCCGTTGATGCGGATATGGACGACGAACGGGCCCGGAAGGCGGAGGAGCTGTTCCTCCAAGGTTACAACTGCGCGCAGGCCGTGAGCCACGCCTGCGCGGGCGACTGCGGTGTGCCGCCCGAGCTGGTCGTGAAGCTCGCCACCGGCTTCGGCGCCGGCATGGGCCGCACCCAGGAGACCTGCGGCGCGGTCTCGGGCGCGATCCTCGCGCTCGGGCTGCGCGGCGGCCGTGCGCTCGGCGACGACAAGGTGCGCACCGAGGAGACCTACGCGAAGGTGCAGGTGCTCCTGCGCGACTTCGCCGCGCTGCACGGCAGCTGCAACTGCCTGGAGTTGCTCAGCGGCTGCGATCTCCGCACGCCGGAGGGTCAGGCCGAGTTCAAGGAGCGCGGCTATCTCCGCCAGCGCTGCACCGAGTACGTGAAGACCGCCGCGATGCTGGTCGGTTGAAGCGGCCGGCGCCGGGCCGCCCCCCGTGCTTTCGTGGCACCCTTGGCCTCCTCGTTTGCCCTCGGCCTGCGCACTATCGCGGCGGAGTTTGTCACGTATTACGTGACAAGCTCCGGGTGCCTGCCCGGTTCGGGTGCGGTGTGGACGGCGGCGTGTCCGACGGACTTGTCACGTATTACGTGACAAGTTTCGCGCGGCCCGCGGGTCTTCGGCGCCCCCCCCACGCGCACACCGCGGAGGGCTGGCGTGCTGGCGCGGCGCCGGTTTCGCCGTCGGTGCGCCCCGCGCTTGCTCTGGCGGCGCGACGCCTGCCAGCGTCGCGGGCTCCGATGTCCGACCAACCCGAGCCGCAGTCCGCGCCCACGCCCGATGCCTCCGCACCCGCGGCGAGCGAGCGATGCTGGCGTTGTTTCTGGCCGAAGCGGTTGTGCTGGTGTGGCAGCATCCGGCCGATGGCGACGCGCACGAAGATCGTCATCCTCATCCACCCGAAGGAGTGGAAGGAGCAGCGCACCGGCACCGGCCGGCTCACGCACCTCTGCCTGGCCGACAGCGAGCTGATCATGGGCATCGGCTTCGACGCGCACGAGCGCGTGCAGGAACTGATCAACGATCCGGCCAATTTCCCGATGCTGCTCTACCCGGGGCCGACGGCGCGGGCGCTCCCGGGCGGCTTGCAGGCCGGGGAGCTCGGCGGGCGGCGGTTGGTGGTCTTCGTGCTCGACGGCACGTGGGCGTGCGCGCGGAAGATGCTGCGCGTCAGCCCGAGTCTGCAGCGGCTGCCGCGCCTGATGTTCCCGCCGGCGGCGCCGAGCAAGTTCGTGATCAAGCAGCAGCCGGTCGAAGGCTGCCTGTGCACGCTCGAGGCGACACATGAGCTGCTGCTCGCGCTGGAGAGCGCCGGGCTCGACCGTTATCCGGACCCGGCGCAACTGCCGGAGCTGCTGCAGCGCATGCAGAACTTCCTGATCCAGTGCGCGAGCGATCCCGCGAAGGCCGGCTACCGCCGGAAGAAAACCGGTTATGGAACGCCGGAGACACGCCGCGTGACGCGCGGGGCCGGCAGTTCGCGGCCGCTGAAGTTGTTCCGACCCGCTCCGCCTCAGACCGGTGGCTGAGCGGAGGAATCCGCTGGCTGTTTCCAGAACCCGTGGCCGACACCGTGGTAGGCCCACGCGAAGTAGATCGTGATGGCGACCGTCACGGCGCAGAGGCCGCCCCAGAACAGCGGCCAGTGCGTCGTCCCGTCGCGCGAGGCGAGGAAGAACCACGCGCCGGTGCCGAGGTAGCCGAGGAGGTTGCTCACGCCGCCGGTGAGCATGGCGAAGAGCGCCTGGGCCCGTGCCTGCATCGTGCGCTCAACGCGCTCGGCCAGGTAGATCTGGGCGGTGATGTTGTAGAGCACGTAGTTGGCGCCGTGCAGGGTGATGCCGACCAGCAGCGCGGCGCGGGTGTCGCAGGCGCTGAACGCGAAGCGTGCCACGCCGAAGAACAGGCCGAGCAGGATCGCCCATTTCAGGCGCACCTTGCGCAACAGCGCGGCGAGCGTGAGCAGCGCGATCACCTCGGTGGTCTGGCCGAGCGCCATGGTGGCCGTGGGGTGCGCCACGCCCAGCGCGGTGAGGTGCAGCGGTGTGTACGGATAGAACGCGGCGACGGGGATGCCGAGCAGCGTGACGGTGAGCAGGATGGTGCGGTGGTCGGGGTGGCGCAGGAGCGCGAGCGCATCGAGCCCGAAGACCTCCTTGAGGTTGCGCGCTTTCGCCGCGGCGGGGAATTTCCAGGACGGCAGCGCGTAGGTGGCGAAGCCGAGCGCGATCAGCGTGCCGCCGGCGATGTAGCCGGACAGCGCCGAGGTGTCGGCACCGAACACCCAGCTCACCGCGCAGCCGGCGCCCATCCAGCCGGCGGTGGCCCACATGCGCATCGGGCCGAACTCCGCGCCGGGGTTGAGCAGCGCGCCCAGCGCGATCGTGGTGAGCAGGCTCGTGCTCGGGCTGTAGCAGAGCGAGTGCAGCTGCATGAATACGAGCATCGGCCCGCCGCCCCAGCCGAAGTCGATCGCGGCGAACATCGCCACCAACCAGAGGCCCGCCAGCCAGTAGAGCCAGCGCAGCAGCTTGACCGGCTGCACGCCGCGGTCGGCGAACGAACCCACGAAGAGCGGTGCCACGAACGCGGCGATCGCGTTGCAGGTGAACGCGAGCGCGATGTAGCGCTCCAGCCCGGCGTGCTTGAGGACGTTGCTGAACGAGACGTTCCACGAACCCGCGGCGAACCACTGGAAGAGAAACAGGATCGCGAGCGGGAGGAAGGTGGCTTTGGGCGTCGGGCCGCGCATGGATGGGCGGGGACAGTCGCCGGTGGGTGAACCGAGAGCAACCTCGCGCTCAATCCCACCGTCCGGGCGGCCATCGATCTCCTCGCGGGGGCGGTGAAGGCCGGAGCGGAAACCGCGTGGCGGAAGCGAGGACGCAAAACCATGTCGCGATCGGACGCGGATTTGCGTCTTCCCGGGCGGGAGCGGCTGGCGCAAGGCGGGTGCGGGGCCGCCCGCGCGCTTGCCTAGGCGGTTTGTTCGCGGTCTGCTGCGCGGTTCATGAAACTCGACCTCCCCGCGGGCGACTTCGCCGGCTATATCTTCGACTGCGACGGCACGCTCATCGACTCGATGCCCGTGCACTACCGCGCCTGGGACGAGGCGATGCGGCG
>JAEWNN010000231.1 GCA_023457035.1 Verrucomicrobiota bacterium | reverse complement strand
CAACGCGCCTCGGCGAGTTCGCCCCGCCGCGCCCGCTCCGCCGCCGCCAGCAGCGACAGGGCGCCCAGCAGCCGCGGCAGCGTGGCCCGCACCAGCGCCGCCTCGGCGGTGCCGAAGCCCTCCTGGGTGCATCGCGCCGCCCAGCTCGCCCAGCAGTCCTCGGCGGCAAGCGTCGCCGTCCATTGCTCGGCGGCGGCGGTCCACCAGGCGCGGGCCTCCTCGTCGAGCGGGCCGCGCTCGAGCTCGCGGCCGAGCGCCGCGAAGTGGAACATCACCGCCATGTTGTGCGCGGCGTGGCCCCGGCCGTCCGCGGCCAGCCAGCGGCCGTAGGCCTTCTCGGCGTCGCCGGCGGCGAGCGCGGCGAGGGCCGCATCAGGTTTGTTATCCGGATACGATTCGGGCCAGAACCAGAACAGTTCGGCGAGCAGACGGCCGGCGGCGTCTTCGGCGCTGCGCGCGACGCCGCGCACCTGTTCGGGCGAGAGCGGGAGGTCCGGCGCGAAAGCCCAAGGCGCCGGCGCGGCGGCACCGGCCAGCGCATGGATCCGCTCCTTCAGCACGGCCGGGGCGAACGCCGGGAACACGCCAAGCAGGCGGCCGGGGTTCGCGGCGAAAAGATCGAGCCGCACGGACTCGTCCAACGCGCGCTGGAGTTCAGGGGACACGGCACCCAGGCCAGCCGGGACAGAGGCTGCGGAGGGAGCGGCAACCGGCAGGGGGGCGGCGGCTGACATGCCGGTAAAATTGCAGTGAAGCGGCATCCACGCCCATCCCGGAAGCGGCGGCACCCCGACTTCACTCGTTTTTGACAATCAGGCACCGGAGGGCGCCGTGCCGGTCGGGGCCGCCCACGCGGGAGAAAAAAGAGGCGCGGCCGTCGCGGGCCGCGCCTCAGGGAATGGGTATCCGGAATCTCTCGCTCAGATCTCGTAGGCCGGGAGGAGCTTGTCCACGCCGACCTTCTCGAGCCGCACGAAGGCGGGCAGGCCGTTCTCGAACGGCACCTGCACCTCGCCCTGGATGAGCGGGAGGGCATAGCGGCTGAACTGGAAGTTCATGCTCACGCCGTCCTCGTTGATCCACTCCTTCGGGAGGGCCTTCACGCCGTTGGCGATCTCGGAAAGCGGCACCAGCGCCGTCTCGCACGAGTACTGGTCGGTGTCGCCGCGGACGAGGATGACGCACTTGTCGGTCTCGCCGGCGACGGCGGCCTTGACGGCGGCCTGGCCGGCCATGAACGCCTCGTCGCTGTCGGTCTTGGAGGCATTGATCGCGGCCGCACGCTGGGCGTGGCCGAAACGGGCCACGCGGGACTTCACGCCGGGGATGCCGGCATCGACGAGGCTGGCGAGGTAGTCGCCGGCGCCGCCGAGCTGGGCGTGGCCGAAGGCGTCGGTGCCCGTGGCGGTGGAGACGTAGTTGCCGTCCTTGTCGACCAGGCCCTCGCCCACGACGACCAGGCAGAACTTCTCGCGCTTGAGCACGCGGCGCACGTCCTCGAGGAACTTCTCGGAGTCGAACGGCACCTCGGGCAGAGCGATGATGTGCGGCGGATCGTGCGGGTGGTCGCGGCGCTTGGCCAGCGAGGCGCCGGCGGCGACCCAGCCGGCGGAGCGGCCCATGACCTCGACGATGGAGACGAGGTCGCCCTGGCCCATGGCCTCGTGGTCGCAGGCGAGCTCGCGGACGATGGAGGAGACGAACTTGATGACCGAGCCGTAGCCCGGGCAGTGGTCGGTGGAGACGAGGTCGTTGTCGACGGTCTTCGGCACGCCGATCACGCGCATCTCCCAGCCCATCTGCTGGGCGAGCTTGGAGATCTTGTCGGCCGTATCCTGGGAGTCGTTGCCACCGGCGTAGAAGAAGTAGCGGATGTTGTGGGCCTTGAAGACCTCGATCACGCGCTCGAAGTCCTGCTGCTTCTTGAGCTTGTAGCGGCAGGTGCCCAACGCGGCGCCGGGGGTGTAGCGCAGGCCGCGGATGGTCTGCTGCGACTCGGAAGCGAGGTCGATGAAGTCCTCGTTGAGGATGCCCAGCACGCCGTTGAGGCCGCCGTAGATCTCCTCGATGCAGGAGTGGTTGAGGGCTTCGCTGACGACACCGGCGACGCTGGCGTTGATGACCGCGGTCGGTCCGCCGGATTGACCCACCAAAAGATTGCCCACGAGTTCAGCCATGGCTGTGCAGATTAGGTTGTTGGAGTTGAGAAAGGGTGGAACGAAACGCCCCGCGATTTTGGGTGGCAACCCAATTCTGGTCCGAAGCGGGACAAGCGCGGCCGTCCTTCCGGCGCCGGTGCGGCCCCGGAGAGCGGCCGCATATCCGCATTTCGGTGGCGCCGGATCCGCGGCGTATTCGCGGCCGGGCCCGTCCCGGATTCCGCCGCGGACGGGCCGCTCGCGGCGGAATCCGGGCGCCGAAAAAGGAAGCGGAAATCGGGGTTGACAAGGCCCCGCCGGTCCGGAGTCTCTCGCCCCTCTTTCGTGGCTTCGTAGCTCAGTTGGTAGAGCAGTTGACTCTTAATCAATTGGTCCTGGGTTCGAGTCCCAGCGAAGCCACCACTTCAGAAACCTCCCGGTCGCAAGGCCGGGAGGTTTTTTGTTCTCCACGCGGAGGCGTCACAGCCACAGCCAGCCGCCCGCGGCGGCCGCGAGCACCATCGCCCAGGCCGGCAGCTTCGCCCACTGCAAGCCGGCGAAGAGCACCAGGGCCAGCAGCAGCGACCGGACATCGGTCACCCCCGCCGGCAACACCGGACGCCAAAACGCGGCGGCCAGCACGCCGACCACCGCGGCATTCGCCCCGGCCAGCGCCGCCTGCGCCGCCCCGATTCTGCGCACGCGCTGCCAGAACGGCCACACGCCGAGCACCAGCAGCAACCCCGGCAGGAACACCGCCACCAGCGCGAGGGACCCGCCGACCACGCCGCCCGGACCGGTGCCGATCAACGACCCAAGATACGCCGAGAACGCGAACAACGGCCCGGGGAGCGCCTGGGCGACACCATATCCGGCGAGGAACTCGTCGTGGTTCAACCAGCCCGGCCCGACCACCTCCACCTCCAGCAACGGCAGCACCACATGCCCACCGCCGAAGACCAAAGCCCCGACGCGATAGAACCGCGCCATCACCGCGGCGCCTTCGCCACCGAGAAGAGGCAAGACCAGCAGGAGCGCGGCAAAGACCACCAACCACGCCACGCCGGCGCGTCGCCGTCCCGCCGATCCGCTCTCGCCCGCCGGCGCGGGTGAACCCAGTCGGCCCCGCAACCCGAGCCACCCCAGCAGCGCGCCGCCGCCGATCACCGCCATCTGCACCCAGGCGGCGGGCCATAACACCAGCGCGAGCAACGCCGCCGCCGCCAACCCCAGACGCGGCAGATCCGGACACAATGACCGCCCCATCTGCCACACCGCCTGCGCCACCACCGCCACAGCCGCGACCTTCAGCCCCTTGAGCCAACCCGCCGCCACGAGGTCCGGCAGCACATGCACCCCCGCCGCAAACAACAGCATCAACACCGCCGAAGGCAGCGTGAACCCCAACCACGCGGCCACGCCCCCCGGCAACCCGCCGCGCTGCAGCCCGACCGCAAACCCGAACTGGCTGCTCGCCGGGCCCGGCAGGAACTGGCACAGCGCCAGCAGGTCCGCAAAACCGCGCTCGTCCAGCCAGCCCCGCCGCTCGACATACTCGCGCCGGAAATACCCGATGTGCGCCGCCGGCCCGCCGAACGACGTCAGCCCCAGCCGCAGCGCGACGACGAAGAGCCGCCCCGGGGAAGCCGCCGGCGCGGTGTGGTGTGTATTCAACTCCGATGAGGCCACGGCGCGGACGATGCGCCGCCTCCCCGCCGGGTGCGAACGCAAAGCGGCGGAACCGAAGAAAGGCGGCCCGCCGCCGGCCAGGGCGGACGCCGCCGGCCCGCGGTCACGGTCGGAGTTTCCACTCCGGGAAGACACCGCGGCGCCGCACCCGGTTGGCCTTTTGTCGTACCCTCCCTAGTACCCTAGTCATCTTGCTTCGGCGGAGGGGAAATCCGTTCCTGAAGGGGCAAAGCAAACTGCAACCCCCCGGTTGTCGCAAATAGCAACAACGCACCGTCGCATCCCAATGGCGGTGCGAAACCCCCAAACCACAAAGCAATGACGAAGATGAAATATCGCATCGCGGCCCTCGCCGCGTTGCTCCCGCCCGCGCTCGTCGCCCAGACGGCGCAGGCAGATGCGATCCCGGCCGCGCCGGGTTCGGACGCCTCCAACGAGGAGGTCATCGTGCTCAGCCCGTTCGAAGTCAGCGCGACCGCGACCAGCGGTTACGCCGCCTCGACGACCTTGGCCGGTAACCGCCTCAACACCGAGCTGCGCGACATCGGCAGCGCGGTCAGCGTCGTCACCTCGGAGTTCCTCAAGGACGTCGGCGCCACCGACAACCGGACGCTGCTGCAATACACGACGAGTTCCGAAGTCGGCGGCACCTATGGTAACTTCGGCGGTACCGGCGACGGCGCGGTACTCGACGAGTCGAGCAAGTTCATCACGCCGAACACCAACACCCGTGTTCGTGGTCTGGCCGCGGCGGACAACACCCGCGACTTCTTCATGACCAGCATCCCGTGGGATGGCTACAATGTCGACGGCGTCGACCTCCAGCGCGGTGCAAACTCGATCCTCTTCGGTATGGGTAGCCCGGCGGGCATCATCAATACCCGCTCGAAGCAGGCGATGTTCACCAACGCCAACGAGATCGGCGTCCGCGTCGGCAGCTACGGTGCCAACCGCCAGACCGTCGACTTCAACCGCGTGTTGATCGACAACCAGTTGGCGATCCGCATCGCTGCGCTGCGCAACGACGACCAGTTCAAGCAGGATCCGGCCTTCTCCAAGGACGAGCGCGTCTACGGCGCGATCCGCTTCGAGCCGGCCTTCCTCAAGAAGAACGGCATGCGCACGATCCTGAAGGCCAACTACGAGGCCGGCCGCGTGCGCTCCAACAACCCGCGCACCCTGCCCCCGATCGACATGATCACCCCGTGGTTCCGTACCGGCACCTACGCGGGCAAGGATGTCGACGGCAACGATGCGGTCTTCGCGAACCTCAATCGCGCGACGTTCGTTCCGCTCTCGCTGGTCAACGACAACACGCCCCGCCAGGGCCACGGCCAGGTCCGTCAGAAGTACAACGGCCCGTCGATCGGCGCCGATGTGATTCCGTGGTACCCGAAGGGCATCAACGGCGGCCAGCCGAACCCCAACTACAATCCGTGGGTCGGCAACTTCGCCCAGCAGTTCGGTGGCCCGATGGTGTTCTTCCAGAACAACTCCGCCACCCCTGCGCAGATGCTGGTCTTCGAGCCCCGCCAGGAATACGCGGGTGCGATCAACTCCGCCGGCGGCATCGACGCGGGCCATAAGATCGACGGTCAGCGTTGGCAGCGCCCGGGCTCCATCGCCCCCTACGCCTCCTATGCCAAGAATGCGGGCCTCCCGTTCTCGGATAGCGGCGTGTACAAGGACTTCAGCATCACCGACTCCTCGATCTTCGACTTCTACAATCAGTTGCTCGACGGTCCGAACAAGAAGGAGTGGCAGGACTTCCGCGCCTACAACATCAGTCTCGCCCAAACCTTCCTCGACGACCAGGTCGGCTTCGAACTCTCCTACAACAACGAGTTCTACAAGCAAGGCCGCCTCAGCCTGCTCTCCGGCGAACGCCAAGCCATCTACGTCGACATCAACCGGGTCTACGGTGACGGCACTCCCGCCGGTATCCCTGGCACCCGGCCCGACGGCCTGGACCGCGAGCCCTACGGCGACGGCACCCCGAATCCCAATGTCGGCAAGGCCTTCATCTCGGACAACGGTCAGGGCAACAACAGCTCCCTGATGTCCGAGAAGGCCAACATGCGTGCGACGGTCTTCGCCACCCTGGACTTCGAGAAGCTCGGCAAGAACTGGTTCACGAAGTTCCTCGGCAAGCACACGGCGACCGGTCTGTTCGCCTCGGACGAGGACGAGACCGACAACCGTTCGTGGGTCCGCTACACCGCCGACGACGCTTTCGCGGAGTCGATCCGCAGCTCCTCGGTGTACAAGATCAACGCCAACGAAGTGGTGCCCAACACGGTCATCTACCTCGGCGACTCCCTGATCAACCGCGAGTCGGCGTCCGGCGCCTATCTGCCGAACCCGACCGAGGTGGCCGTGGCCCCGTCGGGCACTGTGCGCACCTTCGTCGGTATCTGGAACAAGCCGACGGATCCGTCGGACCCGAACTACGTCAACCCGGGCGCGGAGTGGATCGACCCCTACTATCCGATCATCGCCCCGTGGAACGATCCGACTAAGGCTGATTACGCCAAGGCGCACCTGACGCAGTCGGAGAATCCGGCCAACTACGTCGGCTGGAGCAATGTCCCGCTCACCTGGAGCGACTCCGAGTCGTCGGACGAAGCTCGTCTCCACAACACGACTTCGGCCCGCAAGGCGCTCTCCCGCGTGACCTCCAGCGCCTTCGTCTGGCAGGGCAAGTTCCTCGACAACGCCATCGTCGGTACGTGGGGTGTCCGTAAGGACATCGCCAAGTCGTGGACGGTGTCGAACGACTCGAACAACAGCTCCTGGACCTCCGAAGACGAGACCCGCACCGTCCAGCTCGCCAACGCCCGCGGTGTCCTCAACTGGGCGCCCTACGAGCTCGAGTACCATGACATCATCGGCAATAAGAACTCGCGCACCGCGTTCAACCGGCTGCAGATGACCTCGCACAGCTGGATGGTCGTGGCTCACTTGATGGACCTCCCCGGCCTGAAGAAGGCGCTCGAGAAGAGCCCGGTGCAGGTCAGCCTGTTCTACAACGAGTCGTCGAACTTCCAGCCGGCCGCCTCCCGTGTCGACATCTACGGCCATGCGTTGCCGCCGCCGACCGGTACGACGACCGACAAGGGCATCCTGCTCGAGACCCGCGATGGCAAGTACTCGCTGAAGATCAACCGCTACGAGACGTCCTCGAAGAACAACGGCAACGACGCGCTCGCTGGCAACATGTGGTTCATCGGCGCCTCGCAGACGTGGTCGGGCAACTGGGCCAACCAGTTCGAGAAAAACTGGACCGGCTGGACCCCGGGTACGGCGGCGGATCCTGTGGATCCGCGCGCGACCCAGTACAACTACGAGCCCAGCCAGCGTGAGCGCGATTTGGCCAAAGCCAATGGCTTCCCCGGTGGCACTCCTGAGTTGGACGAGTTGGCGACCGCCGAAGCCTGGCGTTTGGCTGGCGAGCGCGAGCGTTCCGCCGTCGCGGCGTGGCGTACTTGGCAGAATAGCGTGAACCCCGACTTCTACGCTGCGTGGGGCATCGACCTCCAGCGGCCGTTCACCAGCAATGAAGCGATCGGGGCGTCCGCCCCGGCCGGTGTGACCGTGACCGAGGATAGCATCTCCAAGGGTTACGAGGTCGAGTTCAACGCTCAGATCACCAAGAACTGGCGCCTGACGTTCAACGGAGCCAAGACCACCGCCGTGCGCAACAACGTCGGCGGCGCGGCTCTCTCGGACTTCGTCTCCAAGTACGAAGAGGCCCTCAACGGTGGCGTCGGCAGCGCCGGCGATCTCCGCATCTGGTGGGGTGGCGCGGGCAACGAGACCACGCGTTTCCAGTGGAACCAGAACTTCGGTTCGACCTACCACATGCTCAAGCTCCTGGAAGGCACCAATGTCCCCGAGCTGCGCAAGTGGCGCTTCAACCTCATCACCAACTACGACTTCGACTCCGGCTTCATGAAGGGGTTCAACGTCGGCGCTGGTGTGCGGTATGAGTCCTCGGTCGGCATCGGCTATCCGGTGCTCTCCGCCTCCGGCACGACGGTTGAATACGATCTCGCCAGCCCGTACAAGGGCGACGCCGAGACCAACTTCGACTTCTGGGTCGGCTACCGCCGCACCATCTGGAAGAACCTCGACTGGAGCATCCAGCTCAACGTCCGCAATGCGTTCGTGGGCAACGAGCTCATCCCGATCACGACCCAGCCCGACGGCACCCCCGCCGGCTATCGTATCCGCCCGCCGCAGACCTGGCAGCTGTCCAACACCTTCCGGTTCTAAGCTTAGGGCATTAGCCTGTTAATCGAGAGGCGGACCGCTTGCGGTCCGCCTCTTTTTTGTGCCGC
>JAEWNN010000230.1 GCA_023457035.1 Verrucomicrobiota bacterium | reverse complement strand
CCGGGCAGCTTCGACCGCCGCGTTGAGGGCGAGGAGGTTGGTCTGGAAGGCGATCTCGTCGATGGTCTTGATGATGCGGGTGACGTCTTGGCTGGAGGTGCGCAAGGCGGCCATGGCCTCGTCGAGCCGGCGCATCTGCTCCGAACCCTGCTCGGCGGCGGTACGGGTGTCGGCGGCGGAGTGCTGGGCACGGGCGGCGTTATCGGCATTGGCGCGGGTCATGCCGGCGATCTCCTCGAGCGTGGCGCTGGTTTCCTCAAGAGAGGAGGCCTGCGCGGCGGAACCCTCGGCGACCGTGGCAGAGGAGCGACGCACGGTGCCCGCCTCGGCGGTGGAGTGCTCGGCATCGTCGATGAGCCGCGAGGTGGTGGCGAGGATCGGCCCGACGATGCTGCGGCCGAGGCGGCGGGCGGCCTCGAATACGAGCCCGATGGCCAGCAGGGAGGCGACGCTGGCCCAGAGACGGCGGGCGCGGGCGCCGGCGGCGAGGTCGGCGCAGGTGGCGGTGAAATCGGCCCGGACTCCGGCGATCTCCTCGCCGAGTTTCCCGTCGAGGAATCCCCAATGGGGCGCCCACTCTGCTTCGGAAGCGATCGGCGGGGCGGTGTCGTTGTTGGCCGCCTCGGCGTGTTGGCGGATGAGATCGGAGGCATCCCGCCATGCGGCGGACTCGTGGAGGGCGACGAGGTGGTCGCGCTGGGCACCTTGGCTCAACGCAAGGACATCCTGCCAATAAACCTCGGCGAGGTTGACGCCGTTGATCATCCCGTAGGTCTCGGAGGGCACAAGCTTGCGGCTGTTTTTCTCGGCGCGGAGCTGGTGAATGTAGAAGACCACACCGCCGGCATCGGTGATGGTTTTGCGAGCCAGCATGAGCTTGGAGAGGACGCTGAGCTTGCGGACGACGACGTCGTTGGTCGTGGCATCGACAAGGAAGGGCAGGACGCTGCTGATGTCGCGCCGGGTGCCGTGATAGCCCTCCAGAATGGGCACGCTGTCGGAGTCCTTGACCTGGTTGTAGACGCGATGGCGGAGGGAGGGGAGATCGTCGATACGCCGGTCGATGGCGGCAAGGGCGGACTCGAGGGGGACGGAGAGGGTGGCGGAATCGATGAGGGCACGTTGGGACTGGAAGGCCTTGATGGCGTCGTCGGAGGCGCGGCGGGCAGCCTCCTGCTTCTCGCGTTCGGCGCGGCGCTCCTCTTCGGTGCAAACCCAGTTGGGTTTGAAGGCGTACCAGTTGCTCGATTCCGCATCGATGCGCTGGTCGAGGTCTCCGAGTTTCCAGACTGTCTCGGCGAGCACGCCGAGGGCGCGGAGCTCGAGCACTTCGGCATGGGCGCGTTTGATGATGAACAGGGCGGGGATCAGGCCGCCGATGGCGGGAATGAGAACCAGCAGCAGGATCTTACGTTCCAGACTGAGTGTGCGCATTGGGGGGGGGGACATAAGCATCGGGCGATGCCCGGCGGACTTGAGGAGAACGGAGCTTCGTCTGGAGGCAGGTGAGGAGCCTCGAAGTAGGCTCGCCTGCGGCCGTGTGGATGGCGCGGGCCAGGCCTGGTCGCGCAAGTACGGGTCCAACGCCACCCCTCCCGGGCCCGGGGGGGGGGGCGGTGACACGGGCCCGATTTGGGCGGACCGGCGTCCGCAACTGGCACGGCGACCAAGCCCGTAGTGGGTTTTGCGTTTGCGCGGGCGGGGCGGCGCGTTGGAGTGCGGGGCGGAACCCTTTACCCCATGAGCAAACCGGTGCGTTGGCTGGCGACGGAGAGCGAACGATGGGTGCGCGAGCGCCTTATCTCGGCGGAGCAGGCGGCGCAGATCCGCGCGCTGTATCCGGCACCTCCGGCCGCGGCGCCGTGGGGGTTGATCGTCTTCTGCGGGCTGGGCGCGGTGATCGTGGGGCTGGGGATCATCCTGCTGCTGGCCTACAATTGGGACGACATTCCGAAGTTCGGGAAGCTCGGCGTGATCTTCGGCGCGATCGCCCTCGCGCACGGCGCCGGGCTGTTGTGGCGCGAGCGGGGCGGCTGGCGGGGCGGGCTGGCCGAGGTGGCGTTTCTGCTCGGCTCGATGCTCTACGGCGCGGGGATCTGGCTGGTGGCGCAGATCTACAACATCGACGAGCACTACCCCAATGGGTTCCTGTTCTGGGGGCTGGGCGCGCTGGCGCTGGCGTGGGTCTTGCGGTCGGTGCCGCAGGGGCTGCTGGCCACGGTGACGCTCGCCTGCTGGGGCCTGAGCGAGTGCTGGGGGTTCGACCGGCCGGCGGGCTGGGCGCTGCTGCTTGTCGCCGGCGGTCTCGGCTCGCTGGCGTGGATGCGGCGCTCCACGGTGCTCCTCGTGGTGGTGCTCGCGGCGGTGTACGCGCTGCTGCTCGGCAGCGCGGGCGCCTGGGGTGGCGGCAGCGCGGCGTTTGCGGCGGCGCTGGCGCTCGGCGTGGGCTTGGTCGCCGCAGTGCGGCTACGGCCGGCGGGCGTGGAGTACGACGGGGTGGTGGCGACGATCCGCCTCTTCGGCTGGCTGGGTTTCCTGTCCTGTTCGTACCTGCTGAGCTTCGACAGGCTTGCCGGCGCGCTGCTCGACTGGGGCGAGGCCGCGGTGGGCGCCCGGGAGCAGCTGATCGCCTACCGCTGGGCGCCGTTCGGGTTGGCCGTGGCGCTGTGGGGGCGTTTGCTGATGCGGGCCCAGCGGGGCGAGTCGCCGCGCGTGCCGTGGGAGGAGTGGCTGTGCCCGATCGGGCTGTTGTACTGCAACCTCCTCGGGGTGACCGGCACGGCGAGCGGCACGCTCTTCGTCTCGCTGGTGTTCAACCTCATCTGCCTCGGCATTGCGGCGATGTGGATGGTGCGCGGCTGCCGCGATGGGCTGCTGCGGGAGACGGTGCTCGGCTCGGTGCTGCTGGCGGTGGTGGTGTTCGCACGGTACTTCGATCTGTTCGAAAGTTTGGCGACACGGGGTCTGGCGTTTCTGCTCCTCGGCGGTCTGCTGGTGGCGGAAGGGTTCTACTACCGGAAGTGTCGACAGACGGCGGAGCCGGAAGGAGGTGTGCGATGAAACGCTGGCTGATCCTCGGCATCGCGGTGGCGCAGTTGGGGCTGCTGGCGTTCATGGCCGGGCAGCGCGAATGGGTGCTGCGGACAGGACGGCAGGTATGGCTGCGCACGGCCCCGGTCGATCCGACCGATCCGATGCGCGGTGCCTACGTGCGGCTCGGGTACGAGTTTTCGACAGTGAAGAAGGAGCAATGCCGCGATGGGCTGGCGGTGTGGTTCACCGAGAAGAATCCGGAGCGGATGCGCGACCGGGTGGTGTACGCGGTGATGAAACCTGGGCCGCACGGGTTGGCGGAATTTGTGGCGCTCACGGACCGGCGTCCGGCGGACGGGCTGTACCTGCGCGGGCGGGCTGACTCGGACTGGATGGGGGAGGCGCTGCGTGTCCGTTATGGGCTCGAGGCATTGTTTCTCCAACAGGACCACGCGAAGGCGCTGGAGGTCGAGGCGGCGCGACAGCGCTGGACGGCGGGCCGCACGATCGACGCGAAGGTGGCCGTGGGCACCTCCGGAATCGCGGTGCTCGACGGATATCGTTGGGAACCGCTCGGAGTCACGCTGGAGACAGAGCTGGGACCGCGACTGCAGAACGCGCAAGCATCGCGGGCGGAGCATCCGGTCGTGGCGGTGAACGTGACGTTCACGAACCATGGGACGGAGCCGGTGGCATTGTGGCTGCCGGCCGACCCGGCGGCGGCGTTCCGGCTCGTGCCGGATCTGTTGTGGGGTGTCGCGGAATGCCGCTGGAATCCGCCGACCGGGCCGGCGCCTGTGCCGCAAGCGGGTGAGGTGCGCCGGCTGGCACCGGGCGAGACGGCGACCGTGCGGCTGGATCTGGCGCGACCGGAGTGGGGTGTCACTTGCCGCGAGAACGAGAAGAGTGCTGAGCGGCTGGTCTCGGTGGCGGACCTGGGCGGCGTGCCCGCCGGTGTGCGGTTCCTGTTCGAGTACGTGCCGCCAGCGGAGGCGGTGGTGCGCGACTGGCCCTCCGTGGATCTGCTGTGGCTTGCGCCGCTGCGAACGCCGGCGTTCTACACCCGAGAGTCGCGGGCGGAGTGAGGCACGTGGCGCGTAGCAGAAAATAAAAGCACCGGGCTGGAGGGCCCGGCGCTCGAAGGTTGGCGAACGTTTCGCGGAGGGAAACTCAGCGGTACTCCTCGCCGGAGACGGCGTTGAGCACCTTGTAGTTTTCCACGTGGTAGTTCGGGTCGGCGCGGAAGGAGAGCTTCACGCCGTAGAGCTTCTCCATGCGGACGAGCAGATCGGCGTCCTCGACCTTGAGGCGCTCGAGCACGCTGGGGTGCACGAGCACGCGCAGGGCGAACTCCTTGCCCGGGTAGCGCAGCTGCAGGCGGCGCACGATGGAGCCGAGGCGGCGCTGGAGCTCGACCGAGACCGTCGTGGCCGACTTCACGATGCCGCGGCCGCGGCAATACGGGCAGTCGTTGTAGAGGTTGGAGGCGAGGGACTCCTGCTGGCGCTGGCGGGTCATCTGCATGATGCCGAGCGTGGAGATGGGCAGGATGTGGTTCTTGGCCTTGTCCTCCGCCATGGCGGCGACCATGCGATCGAACACTTGGTTGCGGTGGCGCCGCTCCTTCATGTCGATGAAGTCCATGATGATCAGGCCGCCCATGTTGCGCAGCCGGATCTGCCGGGCGATCTCGGTGGCGGCCTCCATGTTGACCTGGAAGATCGTGTTCTTCTCCTCGCCACTCTTGGCCTTGTGGGAGCCGGTGTTGACGTCGATGGCCACGAGGGCCTCGGTCTCGTCGATGACGATCTGGCCGCCGGAGGGCAGGGAGACGAAGCGGTTGAAGGTCTGCTCGATCTGGCGCTCGATGTTGAAGCGTTCGAAGATCGGGATGCTGTCGGCGTAGTGGTGGATCTTCGACCGGGAGCGCTTGGAGATGAGGCCGACGATCTCCTGCACGCGCTCGAAGTCGTCCTTGTTGTCGATGAGCACGCGGTCGACGTCCTCGGTGAGGAAGTCGCGCACGGTGCGCTCGACGATGTCGGGTTCCTGGTAGAGGCAGGAGGGCGGGCGGTCCTTCTCCATGCGGCGCGAGATCTCCTCCCACTTCTTGAGGAGGATGTGGAGGTCGCGGACGAAGTAGCGGGACTTCTTGCCCTCGCCGGCGGTGCGCACGATGACGCCCATGCCCTCGGGAATGGTGAGTTCCTGGAGCATCTTCTTGAGGCGCTGGCGCTCCTTGGGGTCCTCGATCTTGCGCGAGATGCCGCACTGGTCGGAGTAGGGCATCAGCACGAGGAAGCGGCCGGGCAGGGAGAGGTTGGTCGTGGTGCGCGGGCCCTTGGTGCCGATGGGGCCCTTGGTGACCTGCACGACGATCTCGGTGCCGGGCGGATAGAGGCCGGGGATGTCCTTGAGGGTGACCTTGGCCTTGTCCGACTGCTTGGAGGAGCGGTTGACGCGCACAACCTCGACCGAGGAGTCGGCGGCGGCGGGGAGGATGTCCCAGTAGTGGAGAAACGCATTCTTCGTGAAGCCGATGTCGACGAACGCGGCCTTGAGGCCGGGATCGAGGTTCTTGACGCGGCCCTTGAAGATGCCGCCGACCATGCGGTCGTCGGATTCGCGTTCGATCTCGAACTTGTCGAGGATGCCGTCGGCGAGGAGCGCGACGCGCTTCTCGAGCGGCTCCGAGTTGATGATGAGCTCGCGGAAGGTGCCCTTCTCCTTCTTCTGGAAGATGGAGAGGATCTTCTGGATCAGCGGGCGCTGTTTGGCGCGTTCGGCCGCCTCCTGCTTGATGGCGGCGGGATCGACGCGTTCGGCGTTCTTGTCGCTGGGCGGTTGGGCAAGTTCTTCGTCGAGTTGTTTGTTAACGTCGGTGGGTTGGACGTTGGATTGATCGCTCATTGGGTGCGGTGTCCTGTCATTGGACGGGATTCCCTGGGGCGGCAGGCGCTGTGCGACTGGCCGATGCGGGCGGGCGGGGCCGGAAGTTGGGGACTAGAAGTTCTTCCGGAACCGATAGACGCTCTGCACCAAGCCTTGCAGCAGACAACAGCTGAGCACAAAGGAACCACCGTAGCTAAGGAAGGGAAGCGGCAGTCCGGTGATGGGCATCAATCCGATCGTCATGCCAATGTTGACGAAGACGTGCATCGCAATGATCACCGAGACCCCGAGGGCGAGGTAGGTGCCAAAGCGGTCGCGGGCTTGGCCCGCGATGCGCACGCCGTTCATGAGCACGACGCCGAAAAGAGCGATCACCGTAAGGCTTCCCAGAAAGCCTTTCTCCTCCGCCAGCACGGAGAATATGAAGTCGTTGTGGGCCACTGTCGGGGGCAGGTAGCCCAGTTGGGCCTGAGTGCCTTCCGTCCAGCCTTTACCCGTGAAGCCGCCGGAGCCGACCGAAATGAGCGATTGGCGGAGATTCCAACCGATGTTTTTCGGATCGATGCGTTCGGGGTCGACGGTGGCGAGGATACGATTGCGCTGGTAATCGTGAAGCAGAGGCAGCCAGGAATGCGGCTCGTACCTCCCGCGGTCGCGGATGAAGGAGAGGTTGTTCTCCGTCATGAAGTTGTAGTAGCGCACCATGTCGACGGTCAGCACCGTTGCCAACAGTGCGAAGAGCACGATGGCAGCGATGAAGAAGCGCCGCGGCAGTTGCGCGACATACAACAAGGAAACGACCATAGGGGGAATCACGAGCGCCGTCCCGAGGTTCGGCTGAAGCAGAATCAAGATCATGGGAAGAGCCACAGCAAGGGCCAATTTCCCGAGGACGAGGAAGGAGGGTTTGACGGAGCCGATCTTGTTGCGCGCCAAGATGCTGGCGCAGATCAGCAGCGTGGCGAGCTTGGCCAGCTCCGAGGGTTGGAACGACACCGGGCCGAAGTCGATCCAGCGCTGGGCGCCGTAGCGTTCGCTGCCGATGCCGGGCACGAGCACCGCGATCAGGAACAGCATCGAGACGACATAGACCCAGTGCGCGTATTTCAGCCAGAACTCGTAGTCGATGAGCGAGACGGCGGTATAGAGGATCCCGCCGGCGACCAGCCAGCCGATTTGGATCTTCCACTGGCTCAGTCCGGTCGCGAGTTGTGCGCTGTAGATGAAACACAACCCGATCGTCGACAGCGCCAGCACGGCCAACGGCCCCACCCAGTCCCAATTCTGGTGGG
The DNA here is from genome assembly GCA_023457035.1 of Verrucomicrobiota bacterium. Classification (GTDB taxonomy): domain Bacteria; phylum Verrucomicrobiota; class Verrucomicrobiia; order Opitutales; family Opitutaceae; genus CAJCBL01. The sequence goes on along the minus strand of JAEWNN010000230.1, from coordinate 3,953 downwards.
TGGCGACCTTGAGGAACGACAACAGGCCTGGACGCAGCGCTTCTTTCACCGGTTGGCGGCGAGTGGATCCGAACCCGGGCCGCACTGCAACGCCGCGCTGGCGTGCCGCGGGCGAAATCCGCGTGGCCCGGCTGTTGTCGAGCGGACAGTGTAACCGGGAGGAGCCGACGCGAATCGGTGCCCTCCCCGTGCCCGCTCTCCCGATGCGGGCGCCTTTGCGCCGCACAGCCCCCCGGGAGAAAGATTGCGCTTTGTGCGCCCGACCCTACGGTTCGGCCCCTACGACTGTCCAATCCGGCGGCATCCTCTTGAGCCCACTCGGCGAAACAACTGCATGGACCTTTGCCCTCGCGGCGCTCACCGGCGCCGGCGCGGGCTTTGCCTTGTCGTGGTTTCTCCAGCGCCAGGGCCGTCGCGTGGCCTGTGAGCGGGCCGCCAATCTGGTCGAGCTCGCCAAGCGCGAGGCGCAGGTCGCCGGTTCCGAGATACGGGCGAAGACGGAGGAGGAGCTCAACGCCCGGCGGGCGGAATTCCAGCGCGAGCAGGACCGCCGCGAGATCGAGGTCGACGTGAAGTTGCGCGAGATCCGCAACCACGAGGAATCGCTCGCGTTGCTCGATTTCCAGCTCGAGGCCCGGCAGGATCGCCTCGGGCGCGAGGCCGCGGCGATCAAGCAGGCCCGCGACGCCGTCCGCGCCCAGTCGAAGAGCCTGCGCCAACGGCTGGAGGAGATTTCCCACCTCGACGCCGCCGAGATCAAGAAGGCGCTGCGCGACGAGGTCATGATCGAGTGCCAGGACGACCTGCGCCAGTTCCGCAAGGAGGTCATGGATCGCTCCGAGGCCGACCTGAAAGCCGAGGCCAAGCGCGTGCTGCTCGCCGTCATGCAGCGCATGGCCAGCCAGCCGGCGCACGATGTCACGGCCACGATCGTCCAGCTGCCCAACGACGAGATGAAGGGCCGCATCATCGGTCGCGAGGGCCGCAACATCAAAGCCTTCGAAGCGTCCACCGGCGTCACGCTCCTCATCGACGAGTCGCCGAACATGGTGCTCATCTCGTCGTTCGACCCGGTCCGCCGCGAGGTCGCCAAGATCGCGTTGCAGGCGCTCGTCGCCGACGGGCGGATCCACCCCGCCAGCATCGAGGACCAGGTCCATCGCGCGCAGACGGAGATCAACACCCATGTGCTCGCGGCGGCCGAGGAGGCCGTGCAGAAGCTCAAGCTCAGCGGCATCCACCCCGAGATTCTCCAGGTGCTCGGCCGGCTGCAGTTCCGCCACTCCTTCGCCCAGAACGTCCTCGATCACTCGATCGAGGTCGCGCAGTTCGCCTCGCTCATCGCGTCCGAGCTCGGACTCGACCCGCAGGTGGCCAAGCGCGCTGGCCTGCTCCACGACCTCGGCAAGGCGATCGAGGCCGAACTCGAGGGCAGCCATGCGCACATCGGCGCGGAGTTCGCCCGCCGGTTCGGCGAGGCCCCCGTCATCGTCAACGCCATCGCCGCGCACCACGAGGAGGTGAAGCCCGAGAGCCTCTACGCCGGCATCGTCGTGCTCGCCGACACCCTTTCCGCCGTGCGCCCCGGCGCGCGCGCCGAGTCGATGGCCGCCTACATCGAACGCCTCCAGCGCCTCGAACGCATCGCCCTCGACCTGCCCGGCGTGCAGCAGGCGTATGCGATCCAAGCCGGCCGCGAGGTGCGCGTGGTCGTGGCGCCCGGCGCGGTGGGCGACAGCGAGGCCCGGGAGATCGCCACGAAGATCCGCCAGCGCATCGAGGACGAGCTCCAGTATCCCAGCACAATCAAGATCACCGTCATCCGCGAGCAGCGCTTCACCGAGACGGCGACGTAGCGAAACCGGAAACCGGAGAGCGGAGACCGGAGAACGCGGAACACGGAAATAGGGGCCGGAAACCGGAAAGCCCGGGACTCGGGATGGGCAGATGCGGATTGGCGTGGCGTCAGCCTTTGTGGCGGCTATCTGGTCCGACCGAATTGCGGCGGTGCCGCCCCTACCGTAGGCGCGGCGGCGGCGCGTGAGGTCCGCTTTCCGCTTTCCGCCTTCCGGTTTCCGGTCTCTCTTTTCCCCATGCCCGACACCAAGATCCTCGAAGTCTTCCCGAATCCCGCCCCGCAGCGCGATTTCCTCATCGAGCACACGCACCACGAGTTCACCTCGGTGTGCCCGATCACCGGACACCCCGACTTCGCCGCCATCACCGTCCGCTACGTGCCGGACAAGGTCTGTGTCGAACTGAAGTCGCTGAAGCTCTACTTCCACTCGTTCCGCAACGAGGGCATCTTCTTCGAGGCCGCGACCAACAAGATCTGCGACGACCTCGGCAAATGCCTCAAGCCCCGCCGTCTCACGATCATCGCCGACTGGAAGGCCCGCGGCGGCTTCTCCTCGGTGATCACCGCCGACTGGAAGCCGGTGAAGAAGAACCGCGTCTGAACCAGGGGTGGTCGCGCTGCATGGCGGCGAGCTTGCCAACCTCGTCGCGGCTGAGCGGGAACGAATGTGGCGGTGTTTTTTTTGGGGCCGCCGCGGAGCAGGTGAGCTGTGCTCCTCGCTGTGGCTCAGCTCCCGCGGTGGAGCAGCGACTCGACCAGGGCGCGGAGGAAGGCGGTGTCGCCGGGAAGCTTGGACAGCTCGGCGAGAGCCGCGGCGGTGAGTTCCGCGGCGCGCGTGCGTGCGCCTTCGAGGCCGAGCACACGGACCATCGTGGCTTTCTCGGACTTCGCGTCCTTGCCGGCGGTCTTGCCGAGCGCGGCCGAGGTCGCCGTGGTGTCGAGCACGTCGTCGATCACCTGGAAGGCGAGGCCGACGGCGCGGCCGAGGCGGCGGAGCGTGGCGAGTTGTGCCTCGTCGGCGCCGCCGATCAGTCCGCCGAGCGCGAGGCTGCAGGCGATCATCGCGGCGGTCTTGCCGTTGTGGATGAACTCGACCTGGTCGCGGGTGGCCGGGGTTTTCTCGCACTCGATGTCCTCCATCTGGCCGCCGATGAGTTCGGTGCTGCCGGCGGCTTGGCCGAGTTCGCGCACGAGCGCGGTGGCGAGAGTGGGGCGGTCGGCGTAATGCGAAGCGAGGAGGGCGAACGCGTGGGTGAGGAGGGCGTCGCCGGCGAGGATGGCGGTGGGCTCGTCGAACTGCTTGTGGCAGGTCGGGCGGCCGCGGCGCAGGTCGTCGTTGTCGAGCGCCGGCAGGTCGTCGTGGATGAGCGAGTAGGTGTGCACGCACTCGATGGCCGCGGCGGCCGCGGCGGCCGCGGCGGCTCCGGTGCGCCGGCCGAAGAGTTCGGCGGCCGCGAACACGAGCACCGGGCGGATGCGTTTGCCGCCCGCCTCCAGACTGTAGCGCATGGCGGAATGGAGACGCGACGGGCGGGTCTGCGCCGCAGGCACAAAACGGTCGAGCGCCTGCTCGGCTTCGAGGCGGAGTTGGGAGAGTTGGGCGGCGAAGTCCATGGCGCGCGGGTGAGTGCGGGCGGAGTTAACCGCGAAGAACGCGAAGAACGCAAAGGGCGTTTTCGGGCAGAGGCACGGGCGGGGTGGCCTTGTCTTCGGTCGTAGCGACCGTTGGCCGTTCCGTTGTTCATCCGGTACCGGGTACGATCGCCGGAAGGTGGGGCGTTGGGCCGATCAGAGGAACGGTCGCATCGACGACCCGCTGCTGGGACGGTGGCTCAGCGCGGACGTTTGGGAGCAGTTCCCCGGGTCCTCCAGCGCGTCAACCGGTTCAGTTACGTCGATAACAATCCGCTGACGCGCGTCGACCCGAGTGGGTTCGGTTGGGAGACGATTCAGATGATCCCGAAAGATTGAGCCTGCCTCGATTTGGTGGACAGAGGAACGCCCGAGTTGACGCGTAGCCGTCGGGGCGCTTCCGAGGACAGGAGCCTGAAGCTTGCCGCAGGAAGCGCCCCGACGGCGGACGTCGCAGAGGGGC
>JAEWNN010000229.1 GCA_023457035.1 Verrucomicrobiota bacterium | reverse complement strand
CGAAGCGGGCGGCCATGCTCCTTTCGCCGCACGGACCGTGCCGCGGTCCATTCTTCTCCCTCATTCTTCCCAACGGGCGCAGCCCGTTGAACTAGCCGCCTGTCGGCGAAGTCCGACAGGCGGCTAGATCGTCGGCATCACGTTGCCGCCGCACACCGGCACGTACGCACCGGTGACGAAGCTCGCGAGGTCCGACGCCAGAAACGCCACCACGTTGGCGATCTCCTGGTCGGTGCCGCGACGTTTGAGCGGCACGGTGTTGTCGTATCCATCGCGCACCACCGTGCCGGCGGCGCGGTCCTTCTCGCTCACCGTCCAGCCGGGAGCGACCTGGTTGACGGTGATCTGGTGCTCGCCCACCTCCTTCGCGAGCACGCGCAACACGCCGTCCATCCCGCGCTTGCCGCCGACGTAGGCCGACTGGGTGGGGAACATCTGCATGGCGCACTCGGTGTTGATGGCGATCACCCGGCCCCAGCGCCGCGGGATCATCGCCGGCACGAACGCCTGCGCCATGTGCACGTTGTGCAACACGCACGAGCGAAACTGGCTCTCGTAGTCGGCCACCGCCTGGTCCAGCAGCGGCTTCCACGGGTACTGCACGACGGCGTTGTTCACGACGATCTCCGGATCGTGGTGCCACGCGCGCACGGCATCGCGCAGCGCGCCGACCGACTCCTGCGAGGTCACGTCGGCCCGGAACGCCTTCGCGCGCCGGCCCGTCGCCGCAATCTCCGCGGCGAGCGCCTCGGCTTTGGCGGGATTGTTCAGATACGTGAGCGCCACGTCCGCGCCGGCCGCCGCCAGCGTGCGTGCCATGACACGCCCGAGTTCGCCGCTGGCGCCGGTGACGACCGCCAGCCGGCCGGAAAGATCGATGGGAAGCATGGAGACCAAGGAGACGGATCGAATCCGGCACGCAATCCCGGAGCGCGTTCATTGCATTGAACGCCGATGTCGGCCCGCAGGGTATTCAACCTTGCCTCGCCCGACGATCTGCGGCGCCATCGGCGGCCCCTGACCATGACCTTCCTGCTCCTCGCCGGTGGCCTGTGCTTTGTGGCCGCGCTGTTCCTGCCCGCCTACCGCAGCACCGGCTTCTTTTCCTTCAGCGGTCCGGGCTGGAAGATTGCCATCATCAGCGTGGTCCTGATCGGCGCCGGGGCGAAGGTGCTGGTGGAGGAAGGCGCCGGAAAGGCACTACTCTGCGGCCTGCCCGGCGCGGTGAACATCGGCGCGACGCTCCTGCTGGTGCTGGGCCTCTGCGGCACCCACGGGCCAGCGGTGCAGGCGCTCGGCGCCAGCGTGCTCCTCGGCTGGAGTGTGCTGATCGTGGCGCTGCTGCTGCGTTGTCGCAGCGATCTGCGGATCGGCACGACGTTCTGGTCCGCCGCCTGCGTGCTGCTCCCGCTGCATGCCCTCCTCACCTGAGCGGCGGCGCTGAACAAGTGCGCCGGCGCTCACCGGCGCGCCCCGGGAAGCGAGCGTGCGACGTGACGCTCAGTGTTTCGCCGCCAACAGACTCGGCGACTGGCCGCTTGAGCGAGCCGAAGACGGGTTCCCGCCGGACGGACTCCGTTCCGGTGCCGAGAACCGGCGTGCGGCCGCGGCAGCAGCACCGGACTCCGCCCCCACGAGGCGCGCGAGATCCGCGATCGCCTCGTGCAACATCACGGCCTGCGCATTGAGTTCCTCGGCGGCGCTGGCCGCCTCCTCGGCGCTGGCCGCGTTGCCCTGGGTCGCGCTGTCCATCTGCCGCACCGCCTGGTTGATCTGCTCGATCCCCTGGCTCTGCTCCCGCGAGGCGCTGGCCACCTCGTCGACCAACGCGGTGACCTTCACCGAGAGCTGGCCGTTGCGCACCGTGAGGTCCGCGATCTCCCGGTACAACTCCAAGATGTCGCGAGTCTTCCCCGACGACTTCTCGATCAACTGCTGGGTCTCCTTGGCCGCGGTGGCGCTGCGTTGGGCGAGATTGCGCACCTCGTCGGCGACCACGGCGAAGCCCGCGCCCGCCTCCCCAGCCCGCGCGGCCTCGACCGCCGCGTTGAGGGCGAGGATGTTGGTCTGGAAAGCGATCTCGTCGATGGTCTTGATGATCTTGGCGGTCTCGGCGCTGGCCTGCCCCGCCTCCTCGACTGCGCGCTGCATGGTCGTCATCCGCGAGTTGATCGCGCCGGCCACCTCGGCGGCGTCCTTCTTCATGAGGTCGCTGACCTGCGCGGAGTTCTCGGCGTTCTGGCGGGTCATGCTGGCCAGTTCCTCGAGCGACGAACTCGACTCCTCAAGCGAGGCCGCCTGCGTGCTCGTGCCTTCGGCGACCGTCTGGCTCGAGGTCGTGATGAGATTCGCGGCGGAGGTGGTCTCGTTCGCACTGGAGGAAAGCGACGCGATCAGGGCGCGCAGACGCTGGCTCACGCGCACCCCCACGCTGTAGGTCAGCAAGATTCCCAAGACGATGCTGGCGAGCCCGGTGAGCATCACGAGCACGAGGGCTTGACGGGCCGAGCGCTGGGCCGCGGCACCGATTTCGGCGACCACGCGATCGAGTTCCTCGGTGATCGCGTTGATCTGCTCGCGAGTCGCCTCGAACTTCGCCGCGCCATCGCCAAGGGAGAGAGAGATCGCCTCGCTTCGCGCGTCGACGGGAGTTGCCGCGCACTGCTGGAGGATGCGGCTGGTCACCGGCAACCACTGACTGCGATTGGTCTCGAAGGTCTGCATCAGCGAGCGCATCGACGCGGAGGCAAACGTTGCGGCGTGCGTGCTGAACGTGTCCCAGCGCTCCGCGACCTGCTTGATGTTGTTCGCATGGTCGGCGGTCAGTTTCCCGAAACTCGGGGCATCCGCCGCGGTGAAAAGGAGCGTGCGCTCGTCGACCAGTGCCTGCTGGAGATCGCGGTCGAGCTGGAGCAACGCGTCGGTCGCCGGCAGGATGTGTCCAGACACCTCGTCCAGATTACGGCGGATGGATTGGTTGGAGTAGTAGGCGATACCGCCCGTCAAACCGCAGAGGACCACAAGGGTCGCGAAGCCGAAGACGACTTTCTGGCCGATCGTGAGTGAGCCGTTCATAGGTAGGGCGGTTCAATCGGCCCGGATAGCCCCGAATTGAGGAGATTCTCCCCCCCTCCCCCTCGCACACGGCTCGCCGCGGGGCCTGATCCTGTCCCCGCACGGGGAGTCGGCCGAGACCCGGCGGCGGGGGCTGAAGCGCCCCGCCACCCCGAGAGCGATGCCGCACGCAAGGCGGCACGCTGGGAACAAAGGCGGCGCCCGTCCTTCGGATAACGAAAAGGCGCCGCTCCTCGCAGGAGCGGCGCCCGATGAATTCAGAATCCGGGGCGGCGTTGCGCCGCCCTCAGGATCGCCAGCCCGCCGGCGATCCTAGTGCTTCACGTGGGCCTTCGCGCCCTTCGGCTGGCCGATGGCGGCGAGCAGCTCGCCGAACCACGGCGTGTCGATGTCGAAGGGCTTGCCGCCCTTGATGCGCGGAAACTCGATCGCGCGGAGCACGTTGCCCTTGTCCTCGTCGTGGCCGATCACGCCGCCTTCGCGGCGCATGGCGCATTCGACGGCGAGGTCGGTGCAGCTCTTGATCAGGCGCAGGTCGTCGACGTTGGCCGCGGCGGCGCGGGCGAAATAGCCGCTCTTCTGCACAAGCGTCTTCTCGGCGCCGAGGACCTTGGCAAACTGCTCGGCGAACCACTTGCCGGGGTTCACGGCATCCAGCTTCACGTGACCGAACGCATCGCGCGGCACCTCCTGGCCCTTGGCCTGCATCTCGGCGACGATCTCCTCCACGCCGGCGCCCTCGGAGATGAAGATGTTCACGTTGTCGCCCTTATCCATGATCTCCTTCAGGCGCTTCGCCTCGGCGACGAGGTCGACATGCATCTCGGGGATGAACACGGCGTGCACGTCGAGGCTGCCCTTGGTCAGGCCGATGCCGGGGACGAACTCCTGGGTGTTGAGAATCTTGCGATAGGCCTGGGCGGTGGCGGCGGTGAGCCAGCCGCAGTTGCGGCCCATGACCTCGTGGACGATGAGCATGCGCGGGTTCGCGCCCTGCTCGGCCACGACGTTCTGGAAATAGCGCGCGCCCTGCTCGGCGGCCGTCCAGGCGCCAAGCGACTGGCGGATCGGATAGACGTCGTTGTCGATGGTCTTCGGCAGGCCGATGACGGTGAGGGCGTAGTTGTTCTTCGCGAGGAACGCGGCGAGGTCGGCCGCGGCGGTGTTGGTGTCGTCGCCGCCGATCGTGTGGAGGATGTCCACGCCGTCCTTCACGAGCTGGTCGGCCGCGACCTTCTGCGGGTCCTGGCCTTCCTTCACCAGACCGCGCTTCACGCAGTCCTTCACGTTGGTGAGCTTCACGCGGCTGTTGCCGATGGGGCTGCCGCCGAACTTGTGCAGCAGATGGGCATTGGCCCGCACCTCGGGGGTGATCTTGTAGCTGTCGCCCGCGAGCAGGCCCTTGTAGCCGCCGCGATAGGCGATGATTTCGATCTCGGGCGCGATCTCGGTGTAGCGCTCGATGAGGCCGCCGACGGCGGAGCTGAGGCAAGGGGCGAGGCCGCCCGCGGTGAGAAGAGCAACTTTGCGTGGTTTCACAGGAGGTCGGATAAAGCGGACCGCCGGCGGGCAGGCAAGGCCGGGATATGCGCCGCCTTCGCGCGCGGGGCCGATTCCATGCATCAGCCGCCCCCCCCCTCCGGCGGGCACGCTCAATTCGCCGAGGGAGTCCGGTCCTCGAACACCGGCACGAAGAGCCGCAACGTCGAGCCGCGTCCGACATCCGTCTCGACCTCGATCCCGCCGCCGTGCGCCCGCGCGATGCCGGCGGCCACGGCCAACCCGAGTCCGCGTCCCAGGCCCTTGGTCGAGAAAAACGGTTCGAAGATCCGTCCGAGCACTTCGGGGGCGATGCCGCAGCCGGTGTCGTTCACCTCGAAACAGACATACCGCCCCGGAGGGACCGCCGAGGAGAGCCCCGACGCCCGCCGTTCGTCGAGCCGCATATCGTGCAGCATGACATGCACTGCTCCCGGCGCACCGCCGACCGCCTCGAACGCGTTCTGGAGCAGCGCTGCCAAAGTCTGGCTCAACTGGCGGCCGACGCCACGCACCTGCGGCAAGGCCTGCGCGGCCGGCACCCACTCGACCCGGCACCGCTCCGGCCGATCCGGGGCCGCAAGCAACAGCGCCTCCTCGAGCAACGACTTCGGCTCCAACGCCCGGCTCGGCGCCGTGGAACGCCCCGACGCATCGACCATCTGGCGACACAGGCCGGCCGCCCGGCGCGTGGCCGTGCGGATCTCGTCGAGCGAGTGCGCAAGACCGGAGCCCGGGGCCGCCTCGGCGGCCGCCAGGCCCGCGTGACCGGCGATGATCGTGAGCAGATTGTTGAACTGATGGGCCAGCCCGCCGGCCAAAGCGCCCAGACTCTCCTGCCGGGCGACCTCGTACCGCCGCCGCTCCGCGGCCGAGAGGACGGCGCGGTCCCCTCCCCCGACGGCACCTTGCTCGCGCAACCGTTGCTCGAACGAGTCGATCTCCTGCTGCAACCGTCGCTGCTCCGCCCGGATCCGCGCCAGCTCCTCGTGCTCACACCGCAGCCCACGGCAGAAACGCAGCGGCGCCCCAGCGCCGCTCGCGGGGCCGCCCGGCGCATCGCCAGAGTCTCGGGAAGATGGAGTCACAGAGGTGGGAAGGGAGTCGCTCGCGGGAGAGGAATCGGCCTGATTCCAGCGAACTTGCGTCGCCGCACCGCAAATTGGGCACTCCTCCCCGGCCACCGCCGCACGCGCCGCCCACCACCGGGGACAAGCCGCTGGGAGATCCCGCCCAGTGCCGGGGCTTGCCAACCCCGACGCCGCCCCCTCGATTGCCGGCAGTGCTGAAGAAACTCCTCCTCGCCCTCCTGCTGTTCGCCGCGCTCCTCGGCGCCGTGGTCTACCTCGGCGGCGGTTGGCTGCTCGGCTCAGCCACCCGCGCCGCGTTGCCGCGCCTGATCGACCTCGCCGAACGCACCGGCTTGCGCGTCGCCCAGTGCGAGTTCGCCGCCGCCGCGGTGCGCCCGGTCGCCCGGCTGTCTTGGAATGATTGGCACATCGGGCTTGTCCGCCCCGCCGGCGGCAACCGGGACTCTTCCGCCGCCACGCTGCGGCTCCGCCTCGGCGCCGTCCGGCTGGTCTGCACCGACTGGGCGCCGCTCACCGCCGACCTCGCCATCGAGGGCGGCGTGCTCGAGACGCCCTTCATCCCCGCCGCGCCCGCCGACCTGCCCTTCGCGGGCGACGAGTTCGGCGTCGCCATCGAACGGATCGACGATGGCGTCCTCACCATCCCGGGCGTGATCCTCGGCGCCGATCCGCGACCGGTCCTCACCGGCCTCGCCGAGGACCTCGAGCAACTCGCCCGCGAGGGCCGCACCGCCCGCAACCTCAACCTCGGCGCCCGCCTGCATTTCCAGATCGGCGGGCGGCCCCTGTCCGTCCGCCTCGAGACCGCGCGCCGCAGCGGCGCCACCTGGCTCGAGTTCAACGCCGCCGACATCGCCGAACTCTCGCGCCGTCACACCCGCCCGCTCACCGCGGCCGAGCAGCGCATCCTTTGCGAACACCCGCAGCGCACCCTCCTCCTGCTGCGGATCAAGGAGTACGCCGAGCGGCTCGCGCAGCGGCTCGCCCGCACCGATCGCGCCTACGGCGAGGACTTCACCCGCCATGTCGTCTGGAGCTACTGGCTCACCCGCACCTTCGGCGCCGATTTCGCCCAGCAGGTGACCGACGCCCACGAGGCCGGGGCGACCGACAACACCGAGGCCCAGCACCGGCAGGATTTCGCCAACAACACCGTCGGTCGCAGCTACGCCCTGGCGAAGAAGTCCGAGGGCCAGGTGCTCCGTCTCATCAAGACCGATCCGCAGATCGTCCGAGTGGCGCAGTGAGCGGGATCCGCCGACCGACGGACCATCGGCCGCGACCGGCTCACGAGCCGCCAGTCGCCCCGGACGGCGGCGACGCGCGCAGAGCCTGCAACCGCGCCAGCAGGGCCGCCACCGGGTAGGGTTTCGCCAACCACTGCCAGTCTGCGGGCAAGGCCGTCTCCTTCGGCATTGCGCCCGGGTAGCCCGAGCACAGCAGGATCGGGAGCCCCGGCCGCATGCGCTGGAGCCGGCGCGCCGCCTCCGGCCCGCTCATCCGCGGCATCACCACATCGAGCACCGCGATGTCGATCGGCCCGGTGTGCGTCGCCGCCACCGTGCAGGCCTCCTCACCATCCGACACTTCCAACACTTGATAGGAATGGCTGCGCAGGACCCCGCACGCGACCCGCCGCACCGCGGGATCGTCCTCCGCCAACAGCACCGTCACCCCGGCGCCGACATCGGCGGCGAACACCGGCCCGGCCGGCGCCGCCGGATCGCGCTCCCCCGTGGGCGCCGGGATCGCCGGCAGGTAGATCCGGAAAGTGGTGCCATGGCCGGGCTCGCTGTAGACGCCGACCATCCCGTCGTGCTGCTGCACGATGCCCTGGACGACCGACAGCCCGAGCCCGGTGCCCCGGCCGACCGGCTTGGTGCTGAAGAACGGCTCGAAGATCCGCCGCTGCGTCTCCGCGTCCATGCCGACGCCGCTGTCGGTCACGACCAACACGTGGTAGGTGCCCGGGCGGGCCGACGGGTAGGCCGCGAGGTCCGCCTCGCCGAACTGTACCCGGTCGACCTCGAGGGTGATCTGCCCGCCCTCCGGCATCGCGTCGCGAGCGTTTACGCACAGGTTCATCACGACCTGCTCGATCTGGCCCGCGTCGACGTTGGCCCAGCAGCCCGAGACCGGTCCGCGCAGCTCCACGGCGACCTTCGCGGTGAGGACCCGGCGGATCATCTTGAGCATCCCGTCCAGCAACGCCGCCAGATCGACCGGGCGCACCTGCAGCTTCTGCTGCCGGCCGAAGGCGAGCAGCTGTCGCGTGAGCTCCGCCGCCCGCTGCGCCGCTTGATCGATCTCGCGAAGGAACTCCGCCATCTCCGCGGCATCGGTCCCCGCCTGGCCCGCGAGCTCGACGCTGCCGCGGATCACCAGCAGCAGGTTGTTGAAATCATGGGCCACGCCCCCGACCAACCGCCCCAGCGCCTCGGTCTTCTGCGCCTGCCGCAGCTGCGCCTCGGTGCGCTGCTGCACCGTGATGTCGCGCAGGGCGAGCACGGCGCCGCGCAACCCGCCGTCGCCGTTGCGCATCGGCGCCGCGCTGTATTCTAGAATCTGAACCGCACCGTCGGGACGCTCCAGCACGGCGCGCCCGGGCAGGTGCGGCGTCCCATTCCGGGCCAACGCCTGGGCCACGGGATCGTGGAGCGGTGCGCCATCGCCGTCCGCCCGCAGGCGCATCACCTCGGCCAGCGGTCGGCCCGTCGCGTCCGCCGCTGTGCGACCGGTCAACCGCTCGGCCACGGGATTCATCCGCACAATGCGGGAAGCCGGATCGACCACCACCACCGCGTCGCCGATCGAGTCGAGGGTGTGGCGCAGGTTCGCCTCGCTCGCCCGCAGGAGGCGCTCGGCCCGACGCTCACGCCGGCGCACCCAGAGCAGCCAGGCGATCGTGACCGCCTGCAACAGGATCACCCCCGCGATGAACAAGACCTCCCGCAGATGTTCCCGCCAAAAGGGCACGTCCACGAAGCGGATCTGGACCTGCGGCGGTACCCGCGCCCGATCGATGCCGAAACGCGCGAGCTCACGGGCATCGACCCGCTGCTCGGTCCGGCAACGCGGCACGACCGGAATCTGGGCATCGGGTCCACCGGCCAGCGCGAGCGCCGCCAACTCGCCGACCTCCCGACCATGCACGGTGCCGTCGAGCAGCGCCCCGCCGACAAGGCCGTGGCCGAAGTAGAAACTCCACACGCCGAAGAGCGGAGCCGGGCACACCGCACGGGCGGCGGCGACGGCCTCGTCGTAGGTGCGGGCGACGCCGGCCGCATCGAGATTCCACGACAATAGCAGCACGACATCCCGCCGCGGATCGAGCCCCGCCAGTGCCGCCTCCGTCTCGCCGAACGTGCCGAGCCCCAGGCGCAACGCCCGCCAGCCCTCGCCGTGGAGAGCCAGGGCCTGATGGAGTGCGGCGTCGTTGGCCAGCCCGGTCTCGGTGGCATCGTTCACCACTACCAGCCGCCGGTTCTCCGGGAACAACGCCCGCGCCAGAGCCAAGGTCCCCCCGATGTCGATCGCCTCGACCACGCCGCCGGTCCGCGCCGGGGGTTCACCCGCCAGAAAGTTCACGCCGCCGAAGATCAGGGGCGCGGCTGGCGGCAGCAGCGCCCGTCGCTGCCGGACGAATTCATAGGCGAAATCGTCGATCGCGATCACCACCGCCGGCCGGCACATCGCGGCCTTGCTCGCGAGATTCGCCTCCATCGCCGCCTCGCGCCCCCGCAGCGGAAAACGTTTCACGTCCAGTTGCAGCAGGACGATCTCGGCGCGGTCGCCGAGGGAGGCCGCCAAGCCCGCGACCACCTCGTCCTCCCACTCCATCCCCACGTGGTAGGACAACACCACCAGCACATTCGGCTTTTCCGCCGGCACCGGCGCGCCCCCAAGCGAAGTCGTGGCACACACCAGAAGCACCGCCGCACTCCAACGGGCGCAGCGCCGCCTGCACCGGCCCCGGAGGGCCGCCCAGAAAGCGCGGAACATGATTGCGATTAGCGGCATCATCCCATCGGTCGGCACCATCGGTTGCGGGGCGCAGCCACGACTGACCGCACCACCGGACGAGTCAACATCGGCCCGCTTCTCCATTACTTGAAGACATCCCCCCTTCGGCTTGCGGCCGCGCCCCCCCCCCCGGCCACTTGGCATCGCGGCGTTTTCGCCTATCTCTCCCCCACGATGCCCTCCACTCGTCCAGCCCGGCGCCGTGCCACGCTGCCGATGGTCTTCTTCGCCACAAGCTGCCTCGCCGCCGAACCAACCATGACACCCGCCCCGTCCTCGCCCACACCCGTCCCGCCCGCTGCGAGCGCCGCGACCTGCGCGATCGCCGATCGCTCCGCCTGCGGCCTGCCCTCGCAGGCCGTCATCGACCTGAGCCGGGCCAAGGTCCGCCGCACGGAGGCGGAGTGGCGCGCCCGACTGGCGCCGCACCAGTACCGGGTCGCCCGCCGCCAGGGCACCGAGCCGCCCTTCGACAACGCGTACTGGAACTTCCATGGCGACGGCGTCTTCGTCTGCATCGGCTGCGACGCGCCGCTGTTCGACTCGCGGCACAAGTTCGACTCCGGCACGGGCTGGCCCAGCTACTGGCAACCGCTCGAACCGGCCTTCATCGGCGAGACCAGCGACACCAGTCATGGCATGGTCCGCACCGAGGTGCACTGCGCGGTCTGCGGCTCGCACCTCGGACATGTTTTCAGCGATGGCCCACGACCGACCGGCCGACGCTACTGCATCAACTCGGCCTCGCTGCGATTCCTCCCTCGCGCCGAGTACGAGGACTGGGTGGTGCAGCAATCGACCGCGAAACCAACGCCCGCGAAGTAGCCGTCCGCGCCACGCCTCTACGCGGCCGAGCCGGCCGCCACCCGGCATCGACCCGCCGCAGGCGGGAGCTGGTCCGCGACCGTTCAGCAGGCCAGTTGCAGCTGGAGCCGCCGCAGGGCCTCGTCGTGCATCGTACGGACGCGGACCTCGTTGACCCCCAACGCGCGCCCGATCTCGGGCATGGTCATCCCCTCGCAATACGCGAACAACAACACCAGGCGCGGTAAATGCGGCAGGGCGTTGATCACATCGACCGCATGATCAGTGGCCGCCGTTTCCTGGGTGACCGCATGCGGGGAGAGAAAATCGTGGGTAGCCATGATGCCCCGCCATTTGCAGTGGGCGTGCCAGCCGGCGCGGCGAGATTCCAAGCCGTTTGTTATCAGCAACAAAACCACAGGCACTTCCCCGGCGCGCGGGATCTTCGCCCCAACCGCTGCAAAACTTGCCGGCCGCGAGCGGCAGCGGTTTCCGCGAGGCGATCCCCCCAACGTCCCGGAGGCACCCGCACCGCCAGGAACGGCAAATCCGTCCCAGCATGCCAGCAAGCTGAACATGAAACCAGAGACCTCGCGGACGAACCTTCTCCCGTGGGGGAATCCCTCCGGTGATCGCCCCGGAGCATCCGTGCCCATCCGCGTGATCCGTGGTCAACCTCCAGGTCGACGCCTCCATAGTGTTCTCTCGCAAAGTCGCGGCTTGGCGCGTCTGCGCTGATTCCCACCGTGGATGCGCCGCAAGCGGCCATGCCAGCCGCTGGGGGGTCTTTCGCGCGCGCCCACCGCATCCCGCGGAGCCGCGCGCCGGCCGGTGGCAAATCCGCCGCCCCCGCCTCTTCCGTATCGACAAGCCCCAACGACGCCGCCCGAATCGCGCCAGTGAATCGACGAATCCTACTCCTGTCGTCCGAACATACCGGGCACGGCCACAAGAGCATCGCGCAGTCGCTCACCACCTACCTCAACGAACTCGACGCCTCCGTCGACGTGCGCACGGCCAACGCCTTCGACTTCTTCCCGATCGTCGGCACGGCCGTCGAGAAATCCTACATCCCGCTGATCACGCACGCCCCCTGCCTCTGGGGGCTTTTCTTCGCGTGGAGCCACCGTTTTCCCCGCGTGCTCAACTGGTTCTCGAAGGGCAGCATGGAGGCGCGCTTCATCAAACTGGTGCGCGACTACCAGCCGGACCTGATCGTGAGCGTGCACCCCGGCTTCGTCGGCTGCGCCCTCGACCTGCTCGAGAAACACGGATTGAAGATCCCGTTCGTCTCGCTCATCGCCGATCTGGTCACCTTCTCCTCGCTCTGGGTCGACCAGCGCAGCACCTGCACCATCAGCCCCACCGCCGAGGCGACAAAGATCCTCAAGACGATGGGCATCCCGGCCGGGGCGATCGCGGAACTCGGTTTCCCGATCCGCCGCCGCTTCGAGACCCCGCCCGAGGTGTTCGACCGCCGCCTCGCGCGCCGCGAGGCCGGCGAGCCTCTGGGCATTCTCGTCTTCGCCAACGCCTTCCCGAAGGCGCGCACCCGCAAACTCGTCGCCACCCTGCTGGGCATCGCGGGCGCGCGCGTCACCGTGATCACCGGACGCGACGACAAGCTGAAGGCCTCGCTCGCCTCCGCCTTCGCCGACCAGGTGGGGACCCGTGTCATGTTGCCCGGCTACGTGACCGACATGGAGCGCCACATGGGCGAGAACGATCTGCTCATCACCCGCGCCGGCCCCAACACCCTGCTCGAAGCCGTCAGCTGCGGCCTGCCGCCGATCATCACCGGGCACGTGCCCGGCCAGGAGGCGGGCAACCCGGGCTGGATCGAGAGCCATGGGCTCGGGATCATCTGCCGCCAGATCCCCGCCCTGCCCGCCGCGATCGCCGACCTGCTCGCCGACAACTCCCGCCGCTGGCGCGAGATCGCCGAACGCCAACGCCACTACGCCCAGCGGGTGGCCGGTCGCGAAGCGGCCGGCTACTTGCTCAAGCTGCTCGGCTCGTAGGTCCAGTCTCCGACTGGACCCCAGCGGCGCCGCCCCTGCCCTGCGCTCCGCACCCTCGCCCACGCCGGCCCGCACGCTCGCACGCGGCCACCCGCACGTCCGCGCCCACGCCGGCTGCTCCGACCCGAGCCCATCGCGACCGGTCGAAGACCGGTCCTACTCGTCCATTTGACCGTAGGTCCAGTCTCCGACTGGACCCACTCGGCGCCGCCCCTGCCGTGCGTTCGAGCGCCCTCGCCCACGCGTCGGCCCGCACGCTCGCACGCAGTACCCGCACGTCCGCGCCCACGCCGGCTGCTCCGGCCCGAGCCCATCGAGACCGGTCGAAGACCGGTCCTACTTGAGCGGCCCCTATTCCTTCTCCTCGAGCGCGACCTCCGCGAGTGCGACCTCGGTCTCCGGTTCCGACGCCGCCGGCCGCGGCTCCCGGAAATACTGCAACGCGCGGCTGAGCAGATCGTGGCGCATGATCGCGAGGTAGAGCACCCACGAGAACGCCAGGCCGCAGATCACATCGATGATCGAGTGCTGCTTCACGAGCACCGTCGAGGCGATGATCACGACGTTCAGCACAAGATTCGCCACCTGGAACCCGCGCCGGCCGGACAGCCACCGGTCCCGCTTCAACGCGAGGTACACCGCCATCGAGTCGATGACGTGCATGCTCGGGTTCGAATTGGTCGGCGTGTCCACACTGTAGAGCCAGCGGATCAGGTCGTAGTGCCAGCCCTCGCCGAGCGCCGCCAACGCGGGCCGCAGGTTCTGGCCGTTGGGCCAGAGGAGATAGATCCCGTAGCTCACGCCCATCCCGATGTAGAGGAAGAGCATGAGCTGCACGAAGCCCTTGGGGTTGGCAAAGCCCAGATAGACGATCGCCCCCGCGATCTGGAGATACCAGAACAGGTACGGATAGATGGCGACCGGAACGAACGGAATGTAGTCGTCGGCCGGCAAATACATGAGGTACTTCGCCACCGGCACGGCATGCTCCACATACTGAAAACCCCAGAAATACAGGGGGTAGATCAGCAGGATGAGCAGATGGCGGTGCCTGCGGAGAAAGCTGTGGGACCGTTCGGTCATCGGGTTCGCCACAGATCCGTAACAGAGCCGGTTCGTTCCCGACAATCCCAGTTTCCGGGAATCGCGCACGCCGCACGCGCCGGCCGGTCACCGGCGCCGGGACGCTCCGCGGGCCGCATCACGCCTGCGCGTGGGGCGGTGCTTCAGCCCGCCCCGCCCGGCTCCGCGCTCACAGCCGACGCGCGAAGTCCTTCACCAAGTCGCCCGCAATGGTCGACCTACGAGAACGTCTCGCCCCGCAGCGGTTCGGCCGCGGGGCGAGAGCGGGATCGCCGGCATTGCGACCGGCGCCACGTAGCTGGGAGGCGGAGCCGCGCAGCCTTGCTGATGTCGCAGGTCGGGGCGCCCCAAGCCGTTGGATTTCCATCGTAGGGTGCGAGCTGGCTCGCACCGTCCGGATATCGCTCCGCAGCAGCGGTGCGACCGAGGTCGCACCCTACGGGGGACTGCGGCACGCCCGCCTCAGCCTTCGGCGCGCTTGGCGGCGTCGGCCTCGACCTGCTGGCGGAGCTCCTCCAGAGCGGCCTTCGTCGCGGCCTTCACCTCGGCGAGGACCTTGGCGCTCTTCACCTTCGCCTGGCCGAAGAGGTAGAACTTGATCTTCGGCTCGGTGCCGGAGCCGCGCACGGCGTAGTTGAAGCCGTTGGCCAGCGTCACGATGTAGAGGTCCTGCGCGGGGATCAGCTCGCC
>JAEWNN010000228.1 GCA_023457035.1 Verrucomicrobiota bacterium | reverse complement strand
CGACGCTCGGGCTGCCGGTGATCTTCTGCACGAAGGCGTCGCCCTGGCCGAAGACGTCGCGGCAGAGGCGGACGAGCTGGTCGGCGTGGGAGGTGTGCGGGAGGTCGTTGACGGCGAAGATGAGGATTTTCGGGAAACGGCCGGTGGCGCGCTCGTGCTCCGCGGCGTGGCGCGCGATCTCCTCGACAATCTTGCGGTTGCTGTCGGGCGCGGTGATGGCGCGTTCGATCTCGGCGGAGGAGAACTGGCGCTCGTCCTCGAGTTCGTCGAAGGTCTCGGCGCCGGTGGTGGGATCGATGCGCACGACGTGCTCGCCCTCGCGCAGGAAGACGCCGTTGAGGCGCACGCCGGAGGTGATCTTCACGGCGTCCCAGTCGACGAGGTGGCCGTCGACGATCGCCTGCTCGATGCCGTAACGGAAAACCGGAGCCCCGAAGTAGGCGGTGGTGTGCGCGGCCGGCGTGGCGGTGAGGCCGATCTTGACGGCGTCGAAGTGGTCGAGCGTGGCGCGCCAGAGGCTCTCCTCCTGCGCGGTGTAGCCGCGGTGGCATTCGTCGGCGACGATGAGGTCGAAGGCGTGGACGGGGATGTCGAGCCGGTCGGAGTCGTCGTCCTCGCGCTCGGCGTCGTCGGCGGGCTGGGCGAAGCCGTGCTCGGCGCCGAAGAGGTTGCGCGCCATGCGCTGGATGGTGGAGACGTAGACGAAGGTGTGGGACGGTTTCGGCGCGACGAGGTACTCGGCCGGGAGGACCTTCGGGTCGAAGGGCTCGTCCTCGCCGAAGTCCTCGCGGCGGAAGCGCTGGCTGAAGACTTCGTACTCCTGGGGAAACTTGTGGCCGTGCGGGGTGGAGAAAGCGTTGAACTCGCGCACCGCCTGGGCCGCGAGGGCCTTGCGGTCGACCAGGAAGAGGATACGGCGCGCGGCCTTGGCTTCGAGAAGGCGATAGATTTGTGAGACGGTGAGAAACGTTTTCCCGGTGCCGGTCGCCATCGCCATGAGCATCGTGCGGCGGTGCGCGGCGAGCTGCGCCTCGATGGCGTTGATGGCGCGGACCTGGTACTTGCGCAGGCGGGTGTTGAGTTCGGGCGGGTGCGAGGAGAACCACGCCGTGCAGTCGGCCGGTGCGGCGGCCCAGCGCTCGGCCAGCGCGGCCGGCGTGTGGAATTGTGCGATGCGGCGCGAGGCGGGGGCGGAGTCGCGGGCGTCGAGGTGCCAGATCGTCTGGCCGTTGCTGGCGTAGAGGAAGGGGACGCGTAGGCCGTCCCAGTCGCCCGGGCCGAGCGCGGTGGCGCCGCGGGCGTAGCGTTTGGCTTGTTCGAGGACGTTCTGTGGGCCCACGCCGATTTTCTTGGCCTCAAGGATGCCGAGCAGCCGGCCGGCGACAAAGAGCGCGTAGTCGGCCGGGCCGCTGTCGGTCGGCAGTTCCTCGACGGCGTGGGCGGCAAGCGCCTCCGGCACGAGATCGGCGGACCAAGGGAGCACCGTCCAGCCGGTGGCGGCGAGGGCGGCGTCGATGCGAGCCTTGCGGGTCAGCCATTCGGGCTCGTGGTGGGCGGGTGTCACGGGTGGGTGGGGGCGAACGGGGAAAGTTGAGACACGAAGCCGCGCGGGGGCAAGGGCGGAGCGGGCGGCGGAGCGGACGCCGGAAGACAGCGTACAGACGACGGAAGACGGAGGCCGACGTGATCTACTTCTCCGCGGCGATGCCGAGGAAGGCGGCGAGGGCGGGTTCGGGCGCGGGCGCGGTGCGCCAGCCGACGACCAGCCGGCTCTCGGGCGCGGGGCCGGTGAGGGTGTGGAAGACGACTTCGGGCGGAAGCTGTTTCGCCTCGGAGGGCGGCATGAAGGTCGCGCCCACACCCGCACGCACGAGGCCCACGCCGTTGGCGCGGGGCCAGACCTCCTCGGCGATGCGCGGGGTGATCTTCGCGGTCGCGAAGGCGGCGAGGATGCGGTCGTAGAAACCCGGGTTGTGCTGGCGCGGGAAAAGTACGAAGGGCGTGGCGGCGAGGTCGGCGAGCTTGAGCTGCGCGCGGCGGGCGAGGGGATGATCCTTGGGCAGGAGCACGCCGTTCTTCTCGCGCAGGAGCGTGCGCGTCTCGAGTGTGGGCGTGGGGGCGTCGGGATGGAAGAAGCCGCAGTCGATGTCGCCGGCGAGCAGAGCGGGGAGCTGGGCGGCGGTGGGCGACTCGTTCAACTCGAGCTTGATTCCCGGGTACGCGCGGTGGAACTCACGCAGGATGCCGGGCAGCACCGTGGCCATGGCGAGGCCGGTGAAGGCCACGCGCACGCGGCCGGTCTGACCGCCGGCGACGGTGGCGAGCTCGGCGGGGAGGCGGCTGAGGTCGCGCAGGAGCGGCTCGACGCGGTCGAGCAGGGCTTGGCCGGTGGGCGTGAGCTCGACCTTGCGGCGGGTGCGGCGGAGGAGGTCGAGCCCGAGGGATTTCTCGAGCTGGGCGATCTGGCGGCTGAGCGCCGGTTGGGCGATGCCGAGCGCCTCGGCGGCGGCGCGGAAATGCAGCCGGCGCGCAACCTCGCGGAAGTAGACGAGGTGGCGGAGTTCGAAGGGAAATTGATACTCGCGGGGCATCACCGGCGACCAAACAAGTATTTCCCGAGCATGGCAACTCTGTGGTAGATTCGGCGCAACAGGTTACACCTACCTCCTTTCACCATGGCCAAATCACTCTTCCAGAAAGTCTGGGAAGCGCA
>JAEWNN010000227.1 GCA_023457035.1 Verrucomicrobiota bacterium | reverse complement strand
GACAAGTGACCTGTAGCCTCCGAGGTAGGGACGTTTCTCCGAAACGTCCGCTCGCGCCGCCCGCCTCTTGCTTCGCACCCGCCGCGGACAATCGACACGGCGGTTTCGGAGAAACCGCCCTACCTGCGCAGCCCCGCCCGCGGCCGGCGCTGCGCCGCCTTCCCGGTTGACGCCTACGTACGACCGCGCAGCCTTACGTACGTGAAGACGAAGCTCACGCTCTACCTCCCGGTACAGGTGATCGAGCAGGCCAAGACCTACGCTCGGCGGCGCAAGGTCACCGTCTCTGCGCTCGTCGAGAAACACCTCGCGCATCTCTCCGGCACCGCCGAGCAGCCCGGTTTCTCCGCGCGCTGGACAGGGCGTTTCCCCACACCCAACGCCGCACCCGATGATCCTCGCCTCGCCCGCCTGCTGGAGAAGCACGTGAAGTGACATGCGCGCGCTGATCGACACCAACGTCTTTCTCGACGTCGCGCTCGCCCGGCCCGGCTCCGCCCGCAGCGGCGAACTGCTCGACCGCCTCGAAGACATCCCCGGCTCCGCCTTCGTCGCCTGGCACACGTTGTCGAACCTCTACTACATCCTGGCCAAGGCCAGCTCGCCCGCCGCCGCGCGCAGCTTCCTTTCCGATGTGCTCGCCTGGGCCGATGTCGCCCCCGTCGGACAACCGGAAGCCAAGCTCGCGCTGAAGCTGCCGCAGAAGGATTTCGAGTACTGCCTTCTGATCGCCTCCGCCGAAGCCGCCGGCGCGACCTGCATCGTCACCCGCAACAAGCCGGATTTCCGCGGCTCTCCCATCCCCGCCCTCACCCCCGAGGAGTGGCTGAAACAGAACGCGTGAGCGTTCCGTCTCCAACATTCTCCGCCGCGATGGACATCGACTCCCCATTTCTCACCGCCGCCGCCTTCCGTTTCGAGGCCGCCCGCGGCGTGCGCCATTCCGACTTCGAGACCGAGTTCATCGCCGACGCCGAGCTCACCACCGTGCCGCCCGACGACCTCGCGCAGACCCTCTGGCACTGGCTCGCCACCGAGGGCGCCGACTCGCTGTTGCGCGGCTCCGCCTATTGGGCGCTCGGCAAGCGCCGCGATCCCCGCGACCTCGCCCCGCTTGTCGCCGCCCTGCGTCGCGAACTCCCGCGCGATGCCGACGTCGCCTACCAGATCCTGATCGCGCTCGAAAACCTCGGCGAATCGGTCTTTCCACCAGAGCAACGCGAACGCTCCTCCCGCGACCACGAACTGAACCGCGCCGCCGCCCAGCGCTACCTCGACAGCCGGCCGTAAGCTCCGCGTCCGGCCAAGAACATGAGCCTCACTCGCCACCAATCCTACCTCGAACGCTCGGCCCTGCGTGAGGCGCAAAAGGCCTTCCGCGACCGCTCCCGTGCCGAGGTGAAGCTCGAGGAGTTTCTCGCGTTGCGCGTGCAGACCGTCGAGTGGTGGAAACGCCTGCTCGCGATCCTGCTCGGCCTCGGCGCCATGTGCTTCGCTGGTTGGTCGCTCGCTACCGGCTTCAATGTTTGGATCACGCTCATCTTCGGCGGGCTCGGGCTTATCGTCTTCGGCTGCGGCCTGATCGGCTGGAAGGAATCGGTCGAAGGCGTGCTCAACGCCTCCGCCGACGCGCTCTTCAACCGCCTGCTCGATGCTCTGTTCTGAGCCCCGACCGTTTCCATTTCACCGAGCCCGGCGGCTGCGCACGCACCTGTAGCCGGCTTCGGTAAGGCCGGCCTTCCGAGGCGGAACGCGCGAGTATCTCGCGCATCGTGGCCAGCAGCACCACGACCGGCTTCTCGTCTCGTCGCCTACTCCCCACGCAACGCCACCACCGGGTCGATCCGCACCGCGCGGCGCGCGGGCAGCCAGGTCGCCAGCAATGCCGCGCCCACGAGCGCCGCCGTCGTTCCGGCGAACACCCACGGGCTCGCCCCGGGCACCTCCGGCAGCAGCACCCCCGCCAGTTGCGCAATGACCATTGCCCCACACCCGCCCACCCCCACCCCGCACACCGCCAGCCGGAAGCCCGAGCCGAGCACCATCCGGTAGATCGCGGCGATGTCGGCACCGAGCGCCATCCGCACGCCGATCTCCGGCGTGCGCTGCGCCACCATCTGCGCCACCACGCCGTAGATACCCAGCGCCGCCAGCAGCAGCCCGAGCAGCGCCACGCCGCCGAGGAGCTGCCCCGTCAGCCGCGAGTTCGCCAGCCGACGGCCGATCTCGTCATTCACCGCGCGCGCCTGCCACACGGGGATGTCGGGGTCGAGTTCGGCCACCGCGCGCCGCAGCGGCTCGACGAGGCTCTCCGGCGCGCCGCGCGTGCGCAGCCCCACCGAGCCCCAGCGCCACACCTCCACCTGCGCGAATGGTTGGTAGACCTGCAGCCGCGTCGGCGGGCTCGCCAACGAGCCGGCGAACCGCACATCGCGCACGATGCCCACAATCTCCATCCACTCCGGATGGCGCGGGTCGGCCCCGCGGATCCGTTTCCCGAGCGCGCTCGCGCCCGGCCAGAACGCCCGGGCCACCGACTCGCCCACGATCGCCACACGCGGGCTGCCGGTGCGGTCGCGACGAGTGAAGTCGCGCCCGGCGACCAGCCCGATCCCCAGCCCGTCGAAGTAGCCGGGCAGCACGCCGGTGAAGTACGCCAGCGGCTCACGCCCGTCCTGCACTGCGCTCCCCTCGACCTCGAAGGGCCGCGGCTCGCGGTTGGGCGCCACCGGCAGATCCCAGCCGAAGGCCACGCCCTCCACGCCGGGCAGCGTCGCCAGCCGTTCCACCATCCGCTCGTAGAAGCGCACCGCCGCCTCGTCGTCGCGATAGTTCGGAGTCTGGAGGCCCACGCCGCCGAAGACCATGCTCTCCGGGCGCCAGCCGGTGTCGCGCCGCAGGTATTCGCGCAACCCGCCGAGCACCACGCCCGCGCCGCACAGCAGCACGAGCGAGAGCGCGATCTCACCCACCACCAACCAGGCGCGCAGCCGGTGCTGCCGGCGGCCGGCCGTCGTGCCGCGTCCGTTGTCTCGCAACGCGGTCCCGAGCTGCACCCGTGCCGAGAGCCAGCCGGGCACGCACCCGAAGAGCAGCCCCGTGACGACAGAGACGCCGAGTGCGAACAGCAGCACGCGTCCGTCGAGCGGGAGCGGCTGCCCCGGCGGGGCGTTGTGGAAGACGATGTGCGCGCCAATCCAGCCGTTGGTCGCCCCCGCGACCAGCAGGCCCGCGGCGCCGCCGACCAGGGCGAGCACAAGGCTTTCGAAAACCAGCGGCCGCAGGAGCTGCCCGCGCGTGGCGCCGAGCGCCGCCCGCAGCGCGATCTCGCGGGAGCGCGTCGCCGCGCGGGAGAGCTGGAGGTTCGCGAGATTGGCGCAGGCGATCAGGAGCACGAAGCCGGTCAGCCCAAGCGTGAGCCACGTCATGCGCCGCGCGGCAGCGTCGGTGGCCGAGGCATGCAACGACACCGCGCGCAGCCCATGGTGCTCGTTCTCCAGCGGCTGGTCCTGTGCGATCCGCGCCGCCACCGCGGAAAGCGCCGCGCCGGCCTGTGCGAGCGATTGCCCGGGCGCCAGCCGGCCCACGGCGTGGAGCCAGCGCTCCTTCCGGTCCTCCCACTGCGCCGCCGTGAGCGCAACCGGACGCCAGAAATCCACCACGCCGAACACCATCGGGGCGTCGATCCGCTCGGGCATCACGCCGATCACCGTCGCCGGCTCGCGGTCCACGTGGATCGTGCGGCCCACGATCCGCGGATCGCCGCCGAACCGCGTCTGCCAGAGCCGGTGGCTGATGAGAACCACGTCGCTCCCCGGTCGGTCCTCCTCCGGCGTGAACCAGCGCCCGAGCTCCGGCTGCACACCGAGCGTGGGCAGGAACTCGGCCGTCGCGCGCACGGCCACCAGCATCTCCGCCGGCCGCCCCGGCTCGGTGAGGCTCGCGCCCCACCAGCCGAACGCCGCCAACTGGGCGAACCCCGCGCCGGACTCGCGCACCTGCCGGTAGACCGGCGCCGTCAGCGCCCAGTCGTCGGCCTGCGGCGTCGTCACATAGACGCGCACCAGGTTCGCGCCGTCCGGATACGGGAGCGGGCGCAGGAGCAGCGCGTTCATCAGGCTGAACATCGAGGTGTTCAGCCCGATGCCCAGCGCGAGCGTGAGCACGGCCACGAGGGTGAAGCCGGGGGTCTTGAGGAGCCGGCGACAGGCGAAGCGGATGTCTTGAAACATGGTGGAATGCAGTGGCGTGGTTGCGCGGATTCGGTTTTCGGAGCGGCGCGAGTCGCGCGGCGGTCGTTGCCCGCCCGGTTCGTCAGCCCCTGCCGAGCAGCCGGTCGATCTCCCGCATCTGCCCGCCGGTCAGCGGACCGAAGCGCAGCGCCCCGCAGTTCTCCTCGACCTGCGCGACCGTCCTGAAACCGGGGATCGGGACCGTCCGCGGGCTGCGCGCCCAGAGCCAGGCGAGCGCGCCCTGCGCCAGCGTGCGGCCGCCGCTGGTGAGCACCTCGCGGATGGCCGCCAGCTTCGCGAGCCACTCCGCGGTGGGCCGGCCGTCCTTGAAACCCGGGTGCCACTGGGCGTGGTGCCGCACGTCGTCGCCGGCGAACCGGCTCTCCGCGGCGTACTTCCCGGTCAGCAGGCCCATGCCGAGCGGGCCGCGGTTCATGCTGGCTAGGTCCAGCTCGTCGCACACGGCGAGCATCTCGGCGCTGCCGTCGAGCACGCTCAACTGCTGCTCGACCACGCCGCAATGCGGCGCCCCCGCGAAGGCCCGCACGGCGTCCGCCCGGTCCGTGCTCCAGCCGTAGGTGCGGATCTTGCCCTCCTGCACGAACCGCTCGAGCAACTCGCGGGCCTCCAGGGCGCGTTCGACGGTGAGCCCCCAAACGTGCAGCAGGTAAACGTCGATGTAGTCGGTGCCGAGCCGTCGGAGACTGCCCTCGAGGCTCTCGCGCAGGCGGCTGGCGACATCGCTCGTCTCCTCGGGCTGGCCGTAGGCGCTCACCGCCTTGGCCGTTTCATCCACGGCGTAGCCGAACTTGGTGGCGATTACGACCTGGTCGCGCCGGCCCTCGAACGCCCGCGCGAGCAGCCGCTCGCTGTGGCCGGCGCCGTAGTTGGCCGCCGTGTCGTAGAAGTTGACACCGAGTTCGAGCGCGCGGCGCAGGGCGCGCAGCGACTCGGCGTCGTCGACGCTGCTCCACCCGCCGGCAGTGCCGATGAAGGTCCACGGGCCGCCGATAGCCCAGCAGCCCATGCCCAGCGGGCTGACTTCGATGCCGGATTTGCCAAGCCGGCGCGGGACGGGGTGCGTATCAGTCGTCATGTTCATATGTGGTGTGTGGTCACAGGTCGGCCGTGCCCCGTTCGACGGGACGATTCGGCCGCGCGGGCAGGTGCCCCGCTGTGAACGTGGCCATCATCGCACCTCCGGCCGCAACCGGGGAGAGCCACCCCGTTGCCTTTTCGATGGAACCACTTTGGCATCTCCGCCGCATGCTCTGGCTCGAACTCCGCCGCCAAGGCCCCGACACCCTCACCCGTCAGCTCTACCGCCAGCTCGTCGACAAGATCCTCGGCGGCGAGCTGCCCGGCGGCACGCGCCTGCCCTCCTCGCGCGAACTGGCCGCCGAGCACCGCATCGCGCGCAACATCGTCGTCGCCGTCTTCGAGCAGTTGCTGGCCGAGGGCTACCTCGAGGCGCGCGCCGGCTCGGGCACCTATGTCGCGCAACTGCGCCGGCCGCGTCACGCGCCGGTTCCGTCGGCGCCCGCCGCGGAGGCGACGCCGCCACCGGAACCGCACCGCGGCGGCGCCGTATCCTTCATCTGCGGCTCGCCGGATGTCGGACTCTTCCCACGTGCCCGCTGGCTGTCCTGCCTGCGCCAGGTCGGCTTCTTCCGCGACGCCGCGATGTGGGACTACGCCCCGCCCACCGGCAGCCCGGCGTTGCGCGCCGAGATCGCCGCGCACCTGCGCCGGACCAAGGGCATCGACTGCACGCCCGGGCAGATCGTCGTCACCGCCGGCACCACCGCCGCGCTCACGTTCGTCGCCCACCTGCTCAAGCACCGCCGGCCCGGCGCGCTCGTCGAGGACCCGGTCGTGGGCTTCGTGCCCGCGCTCCTCGCCGAGGCCGGGCACACGATCGCGCCCGTCCCGGCCGACGCCTCCGGGCTCGTCGTCGAGCAGCTCCCCGCCAAGCCGCGCGCCGGGATGGTCTTCGTCTCCCCGGCCCATCAGTTTCCCCTCGGCGCCACGCTCCCGATCCCGCGCCGCCTCGCGCTGGTCGACTACGCCCGCCGCCACCGCCTGCTGATCGTCGAGGACGACTACGACAGCGAGTTCCGCCACGAGGGCGCCCCGGTGGATTCGCTCTGCCGCCTCGCGCCGGAGCGTGTCCTGCATCTGGGCACATTCAGCAAGTGCCTCGCGCCCGCCCTGCGCCTCGGCTACGTCGTCCTGCCCGCCGCGCTGGTTCCCGCCGCTGTGGAAACCGCCGAGACGCTCCACCTCGGAGTGTCGCGCTACACGCAGGAGGCGATGGCCCGTTTCATCGGGCAGGGCCACCTCGGCCGCCACATCGCCCGCATGCAACGGCTCTACCGCCGCCGCATGCTGCGCCTCCGCTCCGCGCTGCACGCCCGCTTCGGCGACGCCGTCACAATCTCCGGCCACTCCACCGGTCTGCACCTCGTCGCCACTTTCCGCGAGGTGCGGTTCGACTCCGCCACCCGCGCCCGCCTGGCCGCCCACGGCGTGGCGGCCGACACCGTCGACGACTTCGCGCTCGGGCGCCCCCGCCATCCCGGAGCCCTCGCGCTCGGCTACGGCCACCTCGCTCCGCCCGAGATCGACGAGGGCGCGCGCCGCCTCGCCGCAGCAATCGGAAGAAGCTGATGGATCCGGTTTGCTACGGCAGAGACCCCGAACCCCGACAATCCGCTCGGCGGTCTTCCCGACCAATAAGCGAGTCGACCCCGCCGGCCGGCCCGACGGTTCTGCGCCACCGCTTGCCAGCAGACCGCGCGCCGCGTCTACTCGCCGTGTCTCCCGACACCCCATGTCCGACAAAGGCGTCAACTTCCTCAATTCCGCGCTCACCGCGCCGGCCACCGCGGCCGAGGCCGCGCTGCGGCCCGCATCCTTCTCGGACTTCGTCGGCCAGGCGAAGACCGTCGAGCGCCTCAAGGTCATGGTCGGCGCCGCGCGCCGCCGCGGCGATCCGCTCAACCACATCCTGCTCAGCGGCCCGCCCGGGCTCGGCAAGACCACGCTGTCGTTGATCCTTGGAGCCGAGATGGGGAAGACCGTGCGCATCACCTCCGGCCCGGTGGTCGAGAAGGCGGGCGACCTCGCCGGCCTGCTCACCAGCCTCGAGGAGGGCGACCTGCTCTTCATCGACGAGATCCACCGCATCCCGAAGACCGTCGAGGAGTACCTCTACAGCGCGATGGAGG
>JAEWNN010000226.1 GCA_023457035.1 Verrucomicrobiota bacterium | reverse complement strand
CTGTCGCCCACGGCGACGCCGATGGACTTGCCGACGTACGGTTCGCCGTGCTGCACCGTGGTGTAGTAGTAGAACTTCCCGTTCTTCTCCACGACCTGCGAGGCCCACGCCTCCCCGGTGGCCCACTCGAAGTCCGTCGGCTTGAGCACCGAGCCGTGCGGCGTCCAATGCTTCATGTCCTGCGTGGAGTAGCAGAGCCATTCGGTGATGTTGAACATCTGGTCCCCGTGGGCCTCGTCGTGGCCGACGTAGAGATAAAGCGTGTCGCCCACGACCAGCGGAGCGGGATCGGCTGTGAAGACGTCGCGGAAGAGCGGATTCGAGCCCGGGGCCGGTGCCGGCTCGGCGCGCAGGAGACGCACATCGAAGAGCCCGCCGGCGAGGACCTTCTTCGCAACGAAGCGGATCGTGACGCGTCCGTCCGGAGCAGCCGCCAGAGCGGCGGCGGGAATCGGGTACTGCTTGTCGACGAACTCGCCGATGCGTTCGGCCACGAGATCCTGGGTCGCGACAAGCACGCCGTTGGCGAAGATGTCGAACTGCCGGCCGGAGTCGGAGCCCGAGTACGTGACCGAGAGCGCCACGTTCTTCTCGCCCCGGGTGTTGAGCGTGTACTCGATCATCTTGCCGTGCCGCCAGAGGCGGCCGTTGTGGAGGCCGCTTTCGGTTTCCTCGCCACGGTAGGCATGTTCGACCTCCGGCTGCTGTTCGCCGGGCGAGACGCGGTCGAGCGTGGCGGCTTCGCGGGCGGCCAGAGCGCGCTCGGCGGCAGCCAGCTGTTCCTGGCGCGCAGCAAGCGACTCACGCGTGGTGGTTTCCCAGTACATCTGGTAGCGCGAGTCGTGCAGTCGGAAGAACGGCACCAGCGGCACGCCCTGCGGCGCGGCGGGCTCGACAATGTCGACGAGCCGGAAATGCAGCGGTCCGGCCGCCGGATCCGCGACGACTTTGGAGGGAATCATCGCGGCATCGGCGAGCAGCGAGGGCGCCTTGTCGAAGGGCAGCACCGGTCCGGCGGCGACATGCGCCATGCGAGAGTCGTCGGCGCGCAGGCCGGTCATGTCCCAGGAGCCCGAGGGCGCGGCGAGGACGAGCGGGCCGCGGAGGATCGCGTACCACGGCGAGCCGTCCGGCAGCTGTTCCACCGTGGTGCGCATCGGCAGGGCGAGCTCGACGCGGTCGCCGTTTTTCCATTCGCGGCGCAGCGGCACGTAGGAGGACGGCTTCGCGTCCACGGCGACCGCTTCGCCGTTGATCTTGATCGAGAACGCCCCCTGCCCCACCCAGCCCGGCACGCGTATGTGCAAGGTGAAGGTCCGCGGCGCGGCGAGCTTCAGCGTGAACCGCGAGCTCTCTTCATCGGGAAACGCGGTTTCCTGCCGCAACACCAGCCCAAGCTCAGGTGTGGTCAGCTCGGAGGCGATGAAGAGGTTCACGTAGAGTCCGTCGGCGGCACGGGCGTAGATGAACTCGCCGTAGCGTCCGGGGTTCTCCATGCCGGTGCCGACGCAGCACCAGAAGGAGTTCTCCACCTCGGAGTAGACCCGGTAGTGCGCGGGCCGGATCGGCGTGAAGTAGACGTAGCCGGGATGCTGCGGGTTGATCGAGGCGAGGATGTGGTTGTAGAGCGCGCGCTCGTAGAAGTCGGCGTAGGTGGCGCTCGGCGCGCTGGCGAAGAGCTGCTCGGTCAGCCGGAGCATGTTGTAGGTGTTGCAGGTCTCGGGGCCTTCGCGGTGGCCGAGCAAGCCGTGGAAGTCCTTCGGATCGTTGAAGTGCTCGGAAACGCTGTTGCCGCCGAACGCCACGGAGCGGTGTTGGGTGACGTTCTCCCAGAAGAAGCGCGCGCCGGACTCGGCGGCCCGGTCGCAGGTGAGCGCGCCGATGCGCTTGAGCCCGATCACCTTCGGGATCTGGGTGTTGGCGTGCTTTCCGGTGAGTTCGTCGCGGTGCGCGATGAGCGGGTCGAGCACGGCCTGGTGGTTGAAGCGTTTCGCGGCCGCCAAGTACTTCGCCTCGCCGGTGATCGCGTAGAGGTCGGCCAACGATTCGTTCATGCCGCCGTGCTCCATGCCGAGCATCTGCTGCATCTGTTCGTCGTTCAGTCCGGAGGTGACCGCCACGCACCAGTCGCCCAGACGGACGAGCAGCTCGCGAGCCTGCTGATCTCCCGCCTCGAGATAGGCGTCGCGCAGACCGGCGAAGGTCTTGTGGAGGTTGTACCAGGGAACCCACTTCTTGTTGATCGCGGCCACGTCTCCTCCGGCGATGGCGTGCCAGAGTTCGCGGCTGCCCGGCACGCCACCGAGATAGCCGTCGCCAAAGGCGTCCTGGCAGGCCCGGAGCTCCGCGAGCATGCGGGTGAGGCGCGAGCGCAGTTGGCCGTCGGGAGTGTCCGCGCCGGCGGCGATCATGTGCGCGAGCGCGGAGAGGTAGTGGCCGGCGGTGTGGCCATCGAGGCCGCTGCTCTCCCAGTTACCGTAGGGCTGCGCCTTGGCCGGCAGGCCCGCTTCACGGCGGAACGGCGCGACGAGACGGTCCACATCCAACGCGAGCAGGTACTCGCGATTCGCGGCCACGGCGGGTGCGAACGGGCCGCCATCGAGCAGGCGGACAGCGCTCAGCGGAAACACCTGCGCCGGAGTGGCGGGATCAATGCGTGGAGTCGGATCGGCTGCTGTCGCCGACAGCAGATTCAGAGTGAAGGTGGCACCAAGAATCAGTCCGATGCGGTGGAGGCTGGCGCGGGGCGAGGGAGAACTGGAGCGTT
>JAEWNN010000225.1 GCA_023457035.1 Verrucomicrobiota bacterium | reverse complement strand
CCGCTGCCGGTGCTGCGCCTGCTGCTGCCGGTGCCGCTCCCGCCGCCGGTGCCAAGCCCGCCGCTGGTGCCGCTCCGGCCGCGAAGGCTCCCGCCAAGAAGTAAGTTTTCCGCTGCGCGTGGTCCCGCCGCTCACCCGGCGGTGCCGCGCACGTTCTTTGAGTCATGTCGATCGCCATTCTCGCCGGTCTGGGCAACCCCGGCGAGGAGTACGCCGGTACCCGCCACAACGTCGGCTGGATCGTGCTCGAGGCGCTCGCGGCCCGCGCCGGCCTGTCTTGGTCGCGCGACCGCAACGCCGCCGCGCTGGTCGCGCGCTGGGAGCTCCCCGCGCGACCGCCGGTGCTGCTGGTCAAGCCGCTCACCTACGTGAACGAGAGCGGTTCGGCCCTGCGCCGAACCTGCGACTACTTCCGCCATCCCGCCAGCGCACTCGCCGTCGTTTACGACGATCTCACGATGCCTGTCGGCCGGCTGAAGCTCTCGGTCAACGGCAGCGCGGGCGGCCACAACGGCGTGCAGAGCCTCATCGACCACCTCGGTGCGGGCTTCATCCGGTTCCGGATCGGCATCGGCCCCCGGACCCCGCCCCAGATCGACCTGAAGGACTTCGTGCTCGGCCGCTTCCCCCCGACCGACCGGCAGACCATCGACCAACAAATTTCCCATTATCTCAACGGACTCGAACTCCTCGCCACGCGCGGACTGGAGCCCGCCATGAACCAGCTCAACCGCCGCATTTCCTCCGCAAATGACACAGACCAAGCGCAAGTATAAGGCCACGTTCATCATCGACACCCGCGGTCGCGAGGAGACCCTCGACCAGCTGTTGGAGAAGGTGAAGCAGGACATCTCCGCCGTTCAGGGCGAAGTCGTGTCCGTGGAAAACCTCGGGCAGCGCGATCTCACCCGGGCGACCGACCCGAAGTTCGTCAACGCTCCCTTCGTGCAGATGGAGTTCCTCGCGCCGGGCGACGGCCCGAAGCACCTGCACGAGCGGTTCCGCCTCAACCCGATCGTCTATCGGGCCATGTTCGAGAAGGCCTGAGCCCGCTCCGCCTACCCCATGGCCTACCTCAACAAAGTCTTCCTCATCGGCAACCTCACCCGCGATCCCGAGTTGCGCGTGACGCCGAAGGGCACCGCCATCTGCTCGTTCGGCCTGGCCGTCAACCGCCAGTTTCGCGACGAGAGCGGCACGGCCCGCGACGAAACGACGTTCGTGGACATCGAGGCCTGGGGCAAACAGGGCGAGCTGGTCTCCAAGTACCTCACCAAGGGCAGCCCCTGCATGGTCGAGGGCCGGCTCCGGCTCGATTCCTGGGAGGACAAGAACACCCAGCAGAAGCGCAGCAAGCTCAAGGTCGTCCTCGACAACGTCCAGTTCCTTTCCCGTGGCCCCGGCGGCGGCGCGTCCGCCCCGGCCGGCGACATGGGCGGCGAGCCCGCCGAGGAGCGCCACAGCGCGCCGCCGCCGCGCAGCACCGGCCGCCCGGCCCCCGCACCCGAGTCCGCCCCCGGCCTCGAGGACGACGTCCCGTTCTAGTCCCTCTCCCTGAAATCCTTTAACTCAATACGTCTGTCATGTCCCATACCGAGATTCTCCTGATCAAGCCCGTCGAGGGCCTGGGCGCCGAAGGCGACCAAGTGAAGGTCCGCAACGGCTACGCCCGCAACTACCTGCTGCCGCAGAAGATCGGCGTCGCCATCACCGCCGCCAACCGCAAGCAGATCGAGGTCCTCAAGCAGCGCCGCGCCGTTCGCGAAGGCCAGGAGCTCGATGGCGCGAAGGCCGTCGCCGCCCAGCTCGAGAAGGTCAACATCGCGATCGCCGTGAAGACCGGCGAGGGCGGCAAGCTCTTCGGCTCCGTCACCGCCAACGACCTGCACGACAAGCTCGTCGCCGCCGGCGTCCCGATCGAGAAGAAGCGCATCCATCTCGGCGAGGCTGTGAAGACCCTCGGCAAGCACGAGGCCAGCATCAAGCTCCACGCCGAAGTCACGGTCACCTTGGCCTTCGACGTCGTCTCGGAGAACCCGATCGTCCCGACCGAGGAAGCGACCGAGGCGAAGGCCGAGAAGGCCGAGCGCCGCGAGCGCCGGTAGACGCGGCCTCCCGTTCTTCCTTTACGACCGCGCAGTCCCCCGGGGCTGCGCGGTCTTTTTCTGCCCGGCCGGCGGCAAATCGCTGGCGTGCCTTGACGTGGCGCACGGAGTGGAGACAAAGCAGGCCCGCAACCCATGCTTGAGCTACCGCTCCCACTCGTGCCGGCGCTGCCGTTGGCGCTCGCGGCCCTGATGCCGTGGGCGGGTCGGCGTTTCGGGGCGCGGGCGGCGTGGCTGGCGCTGGTCGCGCCGGTGCTGGCGGCGCTCGCGTTGGGGCGGCTGGTGCTCGAGCCCGCGGCGGCGGCGACGGTGTCCGTTGCGTGGATGCCCTCGCTCGGCATCGACCTCGTTTTCCGGCCCGACGGGCTCGCGTTGTTCTTCGCGCTCGTGGTCTCGGTGGTGGGCGCGCTGGTCGTGCTCTACGGCGCGTTCTACCTCGACGACCACCACCAGGGGCACGGGCGCTTCTACGCGGCGCTGCTGCTCTTCATGGGCGCGATGCTCGGCACGGTGCTCGCGGGCAACCTCATGCAGCTCTTCGTGTGTTGGGAACTCACGGGGCTCACGTCGTTCCTCCTGATCGGCTTTGACCACGAGAACAAGAAGTCCGCCTACGGTGCACGCATGGCGCTGCTCACGACCGCGGGCACGGGGCTGTTCCTGCTCGTGGGCGTGGTGCTGCTCGGGCAGGCCTTCGGTACCTACGATCTCGACACGATCCTGCGCGGCGCGCCGCTACCCGGCGGTGAAAGGTTGCTGCCGTGGGCGTTCGCGGCGTGCCTTGTCGGCATCGCCGGCAAGTCGGCGCAGTTCCCGTTCTTCTTCTGGCTGCCCAACGCGATGGCCGCGCCCACCCCGGTGAGCGCCTACCTGCACTCGGCCACGATGGTGAAACTGGGCGTCTTCCTCACCGCGAGGCTCCTGCCGGTCTTCCACGATCTGCCGGCCTGGACGCCCACGCTGGTGCTGCTCGGTTTCGGCACGATGCTGCTCGGCGCGGCGCTGGCCGTGGTCGCGTACGATCTGAAGGCGATCCTCGCGTACTCGACGATCAGCCAGCTCGGCCTGCTCGTCGGCTACTACGGGTTGTTTCCCAAGGGCGCGCCGGTCGAGTGGGACTACCTGCACATCGCCAACCACGTGTTCTACAAGGCGGCGTTGTTCATGGTCGTGGGCATCGTCGACCACGCGGCGGGCACGCGCGACATCCGCCAGCTCGGCGGCCTCGGGCGGAAGATGCCGCTGACGGCCGTCGCGTGTCTGGTCGGCGTGGCGACGATGGGCGGCGTGCCGTTCACGACCGGTTTCCTGAGCAAGGAGATGCTGTTGGACACGACGCTCGCGTTCTGGCGCGGCGAGCACCTGCTCGCGGAGTGGGTGCTGGGCACGGTGGTGCTGGCCTCGGTGCTCAAGATCGTGTTCTCGATCCGGATCTTCCACCGGGTGTTCTGCGGGGCGTTCCCGGAGCCGTTGGCGCGCCACTGGCACGCGCCGTCGTTCGGCCTGCAGCTGCCGCCGCTGCTGCTCGCGGCCGCGGCGCTCGTCTTCGGCTCGATGCCGGGGACGTTCGGCGCGCTCTGCGCGGCGTTCGCGATTCCCGGCAAGCACCTCGCCGTGCCGGCGGCGCTGCACCTCTGGCACGGCGTCACGCCGGCGCTGCTCACCAGCATCGGGATCGTGGGTGCCGGCGTGCTCATCTACGTGCTCAAGCGCCGCTGGCGCTCGGGCCGCGGCGGCGTGCCGGCGTGGCTCGGTTGCGACCGCTGGTTCGATCGTGCGGTCGACGGCCTGCCCGCGCTCGGCGCGGCCAGCGTGCGCTGGACGCAGGGTAACCGCCCGCTGCACTACGTGCCGGTCGTGCTCGGCACGGCGCTGGCGCTGTGGATTGCGTGGCTCGGGACGAATGCCGACGGTTTCCGCGCGCTGCTCGCCCGGGTCGAGGCATGGCCGGCGGCGCTGGCCGGCTACCACCGCTACTTCGTCGTGGCGTTGTGCGCGGCGGCGCTGGCCATCGTGGTGTTCGCGCGCAACTGGCTGCTGCAACTGCTCGCGCTCTCGGTCGTGGGGTTCCTGGTGAGTTTCTTCTACGTGCTCTACAAGGCGCCCGACCTCGCGCTCACGCAGATTCTGGTCGAGACGGCCGGCCTGCTGCTCGTGTTGGTCTTCATCATGCGGCTGCGACGCGGCGGCCACGCGGAGCGGCGCGGGTTCGCCGGCCGCGGCTACCGTGGTGTGCGGCTGCTGCTCGCCCTGGGCGCCGGCGGGGTCACCACGCTCTTCCTGCTCCTCTTCCAGAACGGCGGCGCGCATCCGGCGATCGGTGACGCCGTGCTGACGGCGACCCTGCCTGCCGCGAAGGGCGCCAACGCCGTCAACACCACGCTGGTCGACTTCCGCGGGCTCGACACGCTCTTCGAGATCCTCGTGCTCGCCATCGCCACGCTCGGCTGTCTCGGACTGCTGATGCGGCGCCGGGTCGATGCGCCGCCGCATCCGGCAGTGAGCGATACCGGTGCCGGGGCGCGGGCGCCGGTGGGCGACAGCTTCATCCTGATGGCGGTGGTCACGTTCCTCTTCTTCCTGATCAACGTCTTCGCCGTGTACCTCTTCTTCCGGGGCCACCACCGGCCGGGCGGCGGCTTCATCGCCGGGCTGTGCACGGCGCTCTCGTTCGTGATGCTCGGTTTCGTGCAGGGCATCGGGACGCTGCACCGCTTCCTGCGCATCGACCCGATGCGGCTGGCCGCGATCGGCCTGCTCGTGGCGCTCGCCTCGGGGGTGGTGGGCGTGCTCGGCGGCGGGCCGTTCCTGCAACACGTGCATCCGTACCTCAAAGACGTTCCGTTGCTCGGCGACGTCTACCTGGGCACGCCGGTGTTCTTCGACCTGGGCGTGTATCTGGTCGTGGTCGGCGTGGTGCTCAAGATCGTGTTCCCGCTGGTGAAGTCGGTGCAGGGCTACCGGGCGTTCATCGTCGACGAGGAGGGCGCCTATGCGGCGCCCGACGAGGAGCCGATCGAGAGCGAGCGCCAGGAGGGCGGCCGATGAACGTGCAACTCGACACGGCGCTGCTGGTGGGGCTGATGGTCGGCGTGGCGGTGTGGCTGATCCTGCACCGTGGCTTCGTGCGCATCCTCTTCGGGTTCCTGCTGCTCTCCAACGCCGTCAACCTCGGCATCCTCGCCGTCTCCGGGGATCCCTCGAACCGCGCGGCGCCGGTGGTCGACGCCGCCGACGCCGCGATGGTGGACCCGCTGCCGCAGGCGCTGATCCTCACGGCGATCGTGATCGGCTTCGGCGTGCTGGCGTATCTGGTGTTTCTGTTCTACCGGCTCTTCGTCGACAACGACACGGCCGACCTCGAGACGCTGGCGGAGGCGCCGGACGCGGCTCCGGAGCGTCAGGAGGAATCGCGATGAACAACGCGCCCGTCCTGCCGCTCCTGCTGCCGTTCCTCACCGGCGTGGCCGGGCTGCTCTTCGCGCGGCCGGGGTGCGGGCGGCGCGTGGGCTTCGGCGTTTCCGCGGTGGTGCAGTTGGCGGTCGCGCTCGGCCTGATCGTGGCGACGGCGGGCGGCGAGCGGCTGGTTCTTGCACCGGGCGGGTGGGGCGCGGCGCTGGGCATCGTGTTCGTCGTCGACCTGCTCGCGGCGATCATGCTGGCGTTGGCCACGCTCACGGCGCTGGCGTGCACGGCCTTCGCGTTCGCGTCGCGGTCGGCGGTGCGCGAGCACCCGCTCCAGCTGCCGCTGCTGCAGTTCCTGCTGGTCGGCATCTCGCTGGCGTTCGTGACCGGCGACCTGTTCAACCTCTTCGTCGCCTTCGAGGTGATGCTCATCGCTTCGTACGCGCTGCTCACCCTCGAGTCCGACAACCGCAACGTGCGGTACGCTTGGTCGTATCTGGCGATCAACCTCGTGGGCAGCGCGATCTTCCTGCTCGGTTGCGGGCTGGCCTACGGCTGGCTGGGCACGCTGAACTTCGCCGAGCTCTCCGTGCGGCTGGCGGCGGCCGGGGGCGACCCGCGCGTCGTCCTGCTCGGGTTGATTCTGCTGGTGGTCTTCGCGGTGAAGGCCGGCCTGTTCCCGCTCTACTATTGGCTGCCCGACAGCTACCCGATCCTGCCCGGCTCGATGGCGGCGTTCTACGCGGGCATGCTGACCAAGGTCGGCGTGTACGTGCTGCTGCGGGTGTTCGTGACCGTCTTCCCGCCCGACATGCCGTGGATCGGCGACCTGCTCGCCTGGGGCGCGGGCGCCACGATGGTACTCGGCGTGCTCGGCGCGGTCTCGCGCGATCGTGTGCAACACATCCTCGCCTACCACATCCTCAGCCAGATCGGTTTCATGGTGCTGGCGATCGGCTTCGGCACGCCGCTGGCGATCGCGGCGGCGATCCTCTACATCATGCACCACATCGTTGTGAAGGGCGCGCTCTTCCTGGTGGGCGGGGCGATCCAGCACCGTTGCGGGCACGACCGGCTCGACGCCGCGGGCGGGCTGATGCGCGCCGCGCCGTGGCTGGCGGCGGGGTTCCTCCTGCAGGCGCTCTCGCTCGCCGGCTTGCCGCCGTTGAGCGGCTTCTGGGGCAAGTATCTGATCATCGTCGAGGGCCTGCGGCTCGGCGAGTGGGTGCTCGTGGGCGCGTCGGTCGTGGCGAGCGTGCTCACGCTGGTGAGCATGCTGAAGATCTGGCTGGCGTGGTTCTGGCGGCCGGCGCCGGAGGGCGCGCCGCGGGCTGCGCCGGCGGGTGCGCGGGCGATGAGCGCGACGGTGTGTGCGCTGGCGGTGTTGTCGTTGGGCGTCGGCTTCGGGGCGGAAGGCGTTTTCCGGCTGGCCCGCGAGGCGGCCGCCCAGGCGATGGACCGCGCGGGTTACGTGGCCGCGGTGCGCGCGGCGGCGCCGGTGTCGGCCGACGCCGCGAAGACGGCCGAGGCATCGACGGAGGGGGGGGACCGATGATCGCCTTCCTGCTCAATCTCGCGATTGCGCTGATCTGGTTCTTCCTCGGCGACGAGCCGGACGGGGCGCGCCTGATCGTGGGCTACCTCGTGGGGTTCGCCCTGCTGTATCTGTTCCGCGGTGCGCTCCCGACCGACAGCTACACGCGGCGCGTGCTGGCGTTCGGCGTGTTCGTGGCGGTGTTCTCGCGCGAGCTGATCGTCTCGAACCTCCAGCTCGCCTGGATCGTGCTCACCCGGCCGACGCGCGAGCTCTCACCGCAGATCTTCACCTACTCGGTGGAGGGACTGAAACCGCTGGAGATCCTGCTGCTCTCGCACGCGATCTCGCTCACACCCGGCACGGCCACCGTCGACGTGGAGGACAACTTCCGCACGCTGCGGCTGCACACCATCGATTCGCGCGATCTCGAGGCCACCCGCCGCGGGATCCGCGACAACCTCGAACGGCGCATCCTCGCCTTCACCCGCCGATGAACACCTTCTTCATCGTCTGCATGGTGGTCGCGATGGTCGCGACACTGCTCTGCCTGGGCCGGATGGTGCTCGGCCCCACGCTGCTCGACCGGGTGCTCGCCTTCGACGGCATCGTGATCTGCACGGTGGCGATGATGGTGCTGTTCTCGGTGCACTGGAGGACGACCCTCTTCGCCGAGCTCATCGTGGTGATCGCCAGTCTCGGGTTCCTAACGACGGTGGCGTTCTATTTTTACCTCTCGCAGCCGGAGACGGCGGAGCGCGAGGACGAGGAGGTGCGCGATGATTGAGTGGCTCGGTCTCGGCCTGCTCGGCTTCGGGATGTTCTTCGTGGCGGTGGCGGCGGTGGGGCTGTTCCGGTTGCCCGACGTGTTCTGCCGCTCGCACGCGCTCGGCAAGGCGTTCACGCTTGGCATCAACTCCATGCTGGCCGGGCTGTGGTTGAAGCTCGGCGCCGGCGGCTTCGGGCTGAAGGTGCTGCTGGTCGTGTTCTTCCTGTTCCTCACGATTCCGGTTTCCACGCACCTGCTCACGCGACTGGCCTGGCGGGCGCAGCAACGCCGGAGCGTCCGGCGCCGGGGATAGGGCCGGTTCTACCGTTGGAGCGGCCGAAGCGGGCACGGTCCGGGTTTTCCTTTTGCGTGGGGTCGGGCGGTTCTCTGGACTCGCCGCTCACCCATGCAATCTTTCCTCGCCTCCGCCGACGGGGCGGCTTTCTCGGTCTCCCCCGTCTGGATCATCCCCTTCGCGACGCTGCTTGCGCTGATCGCGATCATGCCGCTGACGCCGCACGGGCTGAAGCACCTCTGGGAGAAGTTCTACCCGGTGGTGTCGCTGGTCCTCGGCGCGGTCGTCGCCGGCTACTACCTGTGGCGGGTGCCGCACGGCGGGCACGAGGTGGCGAAGACGATGGAGGAGTATTTTGCGTTCATCGCGCTGATCGGGTCGTTGTTCGTGGTCGCAGGCGGTATCCATATATC
Organism: Verrucomicrobiota bacterium; assembly: GCA_023457035.1. Classification (GTDB taxonomy): domain Bacteria; phylum Verrucomicrobiota; class Verrucomicrobiia; order Opitutales; family Opitutaceae; genus CAJCBL01. The sequence continues at coordinate 15,710 of JAEWNN010000225.1, read as the reverse complement.
GATCCGCGGCGAGGCGCGGCCGGTGGCGAACGTGATCTTCCTGCTCGTCGGCGCGCTGCTGGCGAACGTGATCGGCACGACGGGCGCCTCGATGGTGCTCATCCGCCCGTGGATCCGGATGAACAAGTACCGCGTCACCACGTATCACATCGTCTTCTTCATCTTCGTCGTCTCGAACATCGGCGGTGCGCTCACGCCGATCGGCGACCCGCCGCTGTTCCTCGGTTACCTGCACGGCGTGCCGTTCTTCTGGCTGGTCGAGCACGCGATGCTGCCGTGGCTGGTGACGCTGGGACTGATCCTCGCCGTGTTCTTCGTGCTCGACTACCGCAACTTCCTGCGGGCGCCGCGTCCGGTCCGCGAGAAGGAGACACGCAACGAGCCGGCCGTGCGGGTCGAGGGCATGCACAACATCATGTTCCTGCTGGCGATCGTCGGCGCGGTGTTCCTGCCGGAGAAGTACTTCATCCGCCCGCTGGTGATGATCGCCGCGGCGGTGGCCGCCTACGTGACCACGAAACGTGCGGTGCGCGAGGCCAACGAGTTCACCTTCGGCCCGATCAAGGAGGTCGGGTTTCTCTTCATCGGCATCTTCGCCACGATGATGCCGGCGCTCGACTACCTCAAGGAACACGGCCGGGAGCTCGGTTTCGAGCGGCCGCTCCAATACTACGTGGCCACGGGCGGGCTCTCGGCGGTGCTCGACAACGCGCCCACCTATCTGAACTTCCTCACGCTGGCCGAGACGTCGATCATCCCGGCGGACGTGCAGGCGCACGCGAAGACGGTGTTCGCGGCCGGGCGCAACGGCGAGGTGGAGGATCTGGTCCCGTGGTTGCTCAACCCCAACAGCAAGGCCAACGGCGTGCCGGCGTCGCTGTTCGTGATCGCGGTGAGCCTGGGCGCGGTCTTCTTCGGCGCGATGACCTACATCGGCAACGGCCCGAACTTCATGGTGAAGTCGATCGCCGACAGCGCCAAGGTGCACACGCCGACGTTCTTCGGCTACGTCTTCAAGTTCAGCCTGCCGTTCCTGCTGCCGATCCTGCTGTTCACCGGTTGGCTCTTCCTCTGAGGGGGCGGGCCTCCCTCCTCCTTTCGGTTCTCCGTCACCGGCCGCACCCTCGGGTGCGGCCGCCCTGTCTGCGCTGTCGACGGAGACGCCCGCGCACTGCGGGTCGGCACGGCCGGCATTGGGACTCGCGCCGCGGCGGTGGCTCGGCACCGTCTTCGGTCATGCTGATCGAACCGACGCCCCAGGAGCAGAGCGAAGCGGTCGCCTCGCTCAAGCGGTGCTTCGCGACCGAACTGGAGATGGAGCTGAGTGACCTGCGCGCGAAGCTGCTGTTGGATTTTCTCCTGCGGGAGATCGGTCCGCTGGCGTACAACCGCGGCGTGCAGGATGCGGAGAAATTCTTCCGCGCGCGACTCGAGGATCTGTCCGCCACGTGTTTCGAGCCGCCGTTCCAGCACTGGCGGGAGCATCGGAAACGGTGAGGCGGCGCGCTCGGCCCCGCGTCGGTGGTGGCCCCGGTCCGCGGGGGGGGGGCTCCCGCGGGGATGCTTCCGCCTACAGGAGTTTCTCGAGCGCGCGGTGGTCGGTCTTGCCGGTGCCGAGCTTCGGGATCTGGGAGACGACCTTGAGTTCGCGCGGCAGCGCGAGGTTGGGCAGGCCCTTGTCGCGGAGGACCGCACGGATCGACTCGAGGGTGAGCCGGGGCTCGTTGGTGGCGGCGAGCAGGCGCTCGCCCTTGTCCTCGTCGGGTCGGGCGACGATCGCCACGGCGCAGCGCAGGCCGTACTGCGGGAAGGCGCCGGCGAGCGCGTCCTCCACGGCGCCGAGGCTGACCATCTCGCCGCTGATCTTGGCGAAACGTTTCAGGCGTCCCTGGATACGGATGAAGTTGTCGGAGTCGATCGTGACGATGTCGCCGGTGTCGTACCAGCCGTCGAGCGCCTGGAACTTCGCGTTGGGCTCGGGGTTGAGGTAGCCCTTCATCACATTGGGGCCGCGGACGAAGAGGCGTCCGCCCTCGGGCACGCCCTCGACGGGCTCGAGCCGCGCCTCCATACCGGGGATGAGCTTGCCGGCGGTGCCGGCCTTCGGGGCGAGCGGCACGTTCACGGCGATGCCGGGGCTGCACTCGGTGGCGCCGTAACACTCGAGGATGCGCACACCGAAGCGCTGGGCGTAGCGTGCGGCGGTGGCCTCCTGCACCTTCTCGGCGCCGGCGAAGAGGTAGCGCAGGAACCGGAAATCGTACGGGTGCGCGCGGCGGGCGTAGAGGTTGAGGAACGTGTTCGTAGCGACGAGCAGCGTGCTGCGCTGCATGTACACGGCGGTCGGCACGATCCGGTAGTGCAGGGGCGACGGGTAGAGAAAAGTACGGAAACCGCGTAGGAGCGGCAGGAGGAAGCCCGCGGTCACGCCGAAGCTGTGGAAGAGCGGCAGCGCGCAGAACATCCGGTCGTCGTCGGTGAGGTCGCTGACGGTGAGGAGCTGGCGGACGTTGGCCAGCAGGTTGGCGTGGGTGAGCTCCACGCCCTTTGGCACGCCCTCGGAGCCGCTGGTGAAGAGCACGACGGCGGTGGGGTCGTTGTCGGTGAACTTCGGGCACGGCTGACGAAGCAGGCCGGCGAGCGCGGCGAGTTTCGCAACGGCGCCGATGCGCGGGCGCACATCCTCGAGGTAGATCAGCTCGAGCCCGGCGGCGGTGAGCGGCTCGAGCTTGAGCTTCGCCTTCTCGACGAAGGTGCGGGAGGTGATGATCTGCTTCAGCCCGGCGAGCTGCGCGCAGGTGAGCATGATCGCGGGGCCGGTAGAGTAGTTGAGGAGCGCGGGTGTCTTGCCGAGCGACCAGAGCGAGAGCAGGGTGACGGGTGCGGCGTTGACGTTGGGCAGCAGCACGCCGACGCGTTCGGTGTCCGGCGCGAGCAGCGCGCGCCACTGGCGGGCGAGGAGGGTGGCGCCGATGAAGAGGCGGCGGTAGGTGAGCGTGCCGTTGATGTCGCCCAGGATCGGCTTGTTGCCGGCAAGGCGGGCGGTCTCGCGGAGGGCCGCGGGGATGGTGCGCGGGCCGAAGGCGTGCTCCACGGCGAAGCGCTGCTCGCGCATGCGCTCCAGGGCCCAGTCGCCGAGGCGGTCGCGGGCGTCGGCGGTGTTCATGTGGCCGACGGTGGGCGGCGTGAGCACTTCGCTGAAGTGCACGGACACGCGTGGGAACCAGCGTTTGCGGTCCGGGTTGCGCGACCAGGGCAGGCGATGGGCGCCGCGCAGGTAGGCGGTGATGACCCTGGCGTCGGTGCGGTGGAGGAGGAAGCCGGTGCCGTCGAAGAGCTTCATCAACGAGCCGGTGAGGGAGATGCGGCCCTCGGGGAAGAGCACGAGACGGCCGCCGGCCTTGAGGTGTTCCGCCATGTGCTTGGCGGCGTAGGGCGAGAGCGGATCCACCGGGAAGGTGCGGCGGCTCTGCATGATCCAGCGATGGACGAAGGTCGTCTGTGCGGTGGTCGAGGAGGTGACGAAGCGCCAGTCGCCCTCGAGGCAGACGCCGAGGAAGAGCCAGTCGAACCACGACACATGGTTGGGCAGGAGCAGGACCGGGCCGGGGGTGCGCAGCACCGCGGTGTTGTACGCGCGGAAGCGGAAACAGAGGCGGAGGAGGAAGCGGAGAAAGGCGAGCATCTCGGTGGTGAAATGGCGGAGCCGGAAGAGGAGGATCTGGAACTCAGCGTGGGCGCGTGCCGGGGCACGATCTTGCGGGAAAGCAACACTGCCGAGCGATCCCTTCGGAGATTGACCACGGATCACACGGATTGGCACGGATGGTCGCTGGATGATCCGTGTTCATTCGTGAAATCTGTGGTGTCGGGTTCATGTTGCTTGAGAGGAAATCAGGGAACGGATGGGTGACGGGATTCGCGGACTGAGTGTGGAGCCGAAGCAGGGAGTGTGAGAATCGGGGGACGGAGGGATGAACCTTGGTCGGGTTTCCTGATTTCCTGAGTTCCAGATTCTTCCGGTTCAGGACGGGAGGTGGGGGAGCGGGGCTTGGTGCCGCTCATCTTCGGCCCGGGCGGCGGCGAGGCCGCGGCGCTCGTCGACGAAGAGCGTGAGCACGCCGCCGGCGGTGAGGAAACCGAGAAGCACCAACAAAGCGGCGGGCGTGCCCCAGGCGTCCTTGGCGAAGCCGAACGGGATCGTGCAGACGGCGGCGAGCTTGAAGACGAGGCCCCAGAGTCCGAAGAATTCGGCGCTGCGGCTGGCGGGGGTGAGATAGCCGACGAAGGCGCGGTTGGCCGAACCGAGCGAACCGAGGCCGAAACCGATGAGGTTGCCGATCAGCCAGAGCGGCCAGGTCGGGAACGCGGCGGGGTCGGCTGCGTGGGCGCGCAGCCACGCGAAGGCCGCGAAACCGGCGGTGGTGACGATCCAGACGCCGAGCAGGAGCAGCGTGGTGCGCTTGTGGCCGAGCCGGTCCTGGCAGAAGGTCGGCAGCAACGTTCCCAAGACGCCGGATACGGTGATGACGGCGACGAAGAGCACGAGCTGCACGTCGTCGAATCCGAACTCCTTCGCGAGGATCGAGGCGAACATGATGATCACCGACATGCCGGTGCCGTAGAGGAGCGAGGCGGCGAAGAGCGTCGCCACGTCGCGGAAGCGGCGCACGTGGCCGAGCGAGTCGGCCAAGCGATGGAACCCAGCGGTGAGCAGCGGCGTGCGAGGCCGGGCGGCGGGCGCGGGGTGCTCGCGCAGGAAGAGCAATGTGGGGATCGCGAAGGCGAAGAACCACAGACCGGCGAAGACGAAGACGGGCCGCCACGACTCGGGCGACTTCCACCCGAACGCCAGCATTCCGCCCGCGGTGAGGCCGAGCAGGAGAAGCGCGGCGAAGTAGGCGCACGCCCACGAGAAACCGGAGACGCGGCCGAGGTTCTCGCGTTCAGCCAGCTCCGGCAGGAAGGAGGCGAGGAAGTTCTCGCCGATGGAGAAGAGAAAGTTCGCCGGGAGGTAGAGCAGGACGGCCAGCCAGAACTGCCCGGGGCCGATCAACGCGAGCCCGCAGGTGAATGCGGCGCAGAGGAAGCCGGTGAGCAGCAGCCAGAGTTTCTTGCATGCACGTTCGTCGGCGATGGCGCCGGCGAGGGGCGAGGCGAGCACGACCAGCAGCATGCTGGTGGCGTAGGTGAGCGCCCAGAGCAGGTCGTCGCGGGCCGGATCGCATACCACGACTTGTTGGAAGAAGACCGAGAACAGGAGCGTGTTGATGACGAGCGTGAACGACTGGTTCGCGACGTCGAAGGAGATCCAGGCCCAGAGCTGCCCCTGCCGGGGCAGGCCGCGCAGCGGGTAGAGGCGGGAGAGCATGGGCGGTGACCGGTGGGCGGTGGACGGTGGAGCGGTGGAGCGACCTGCCCTGCGCCGGTCAAGCAGCCGGCGGTGTGCCGCGCGTGTCGGCGAACACCCGGACGAGGGCCGTTTCGAACGCGACGATCGAGAAGGGCTTGTCGATCAGGACGTCGACTCCGCTCTCCTGCAGCCGGGCGCGTTCGTCGTCGTCGATCCGCCCGCTCATGACCATCAACGGGCGGGTGTAGGGCAGGGCGCGGGCGCGTCGCGCGAGCTCCTCCCCGGTGAGCCCCGGCATGTTCAGGTCCATGATCACCGCGTCGAAGGCGGCGGGATCGGCGGTCAACGCCTCCCACGCGGCGAGCCCGTCGGCCACGGCGGTGACTTGATGGCCTTGGCGTTCGAGCAGGCGGGTGACGACCCGGGACACCGAGATCTCGTCCTCGGCGAGGAGGAAGCGGCGGTGGGCGGTCGCCGGCGGGGGCGGATCCGGGGACGGGGCCGGCTCCGCCGCAGGGGCGGGGACGTTGCGCACGGGCAGGCTGAGATGGAACGCCGAGCCCTCGTCGGGGGTGGAGTCGACATCGATGCGTCCCCCGAACTCGGTGACAAGATGCCAGATGGTGGCGAGCCCGAGGCCGGTGCCGCTGCCCACGCCCTTGGTGGTGAAGAACGGCTCGAAGAGGCGCTCCCGGACCGCGGGGGCCATGCCGCAGCCGTTGTCGCGCACCGTCAGCCGCAACCACTGGTCGCTGCCGTCGGCGGGGCGAAAATCCTGCGGGGGGAGCGCGAGGGGCGGGAGCTGGACGGCCGCTACCGAGATGCGGGCGGCCCAGTCGGGGCTTGGCGGCCGGGCGAGTTTGCCGGCGAGGGCGTCGCGGGCGTTGAGCAGCAGGTTGAGGAGGATCTGTTGGAGGTCGCCGGGCGGCAGATGCAGCGGCGGCAGCGTGGCCGGCACCTCGACGGCGATCACGATGCGGCGGTCGAAGGTGTGGCGGACGAGCGCGATGGTCGACTCGACGATGGCGGGGAGCTCGACCCGCTCCGGTTGCGAGTCGGTGCGGCGGCCGAAGGTGAGGAGGCGGCGGGTGAGGGCGCCCGCGCGGCGGGCGGCATCGGCGATGAGGGCGAGCTCGTCGCGCACCGCGGGACGGTCGGCGCATTGGCCGAGCAGCAGCTCCGTATTCAGTGCGATGGGCGTGAGCAGGTTGTTGAACTCGTGCGCGATGCCGCCGACGAGTTCGCCGATCGCCCGCAGCCGGCGGCCCTGGGCGAGCTCGGCATCCTTGAGCTTGCGGCTGGTGACCTCCTCGGAGAGCAGGCAGCAGCGCGGCGGGAGCCCGGGCAGGATGAGCGGCACCACGGCGGCGGAGAAGTGCTTGCGGAGGCGCTCCGACTCGAATTCGAAACGGAGGGTCTCGCCCTGGACGGTGCTGCGCTCGAAACGTTCGCGCCAGAATTGGAGCCGGTCGGCGGGCAGTCCCGCGGCGGTGATGGCCAGGCCGGGCGCGGCGGCCGCGGTGCCGAGTTGGCGAACCCCCTCGGGATTGATCGAGAGGATGTACCAGTCGTCGGCGCGGCGCTCGACGACGCCGAGCGCGAGCGGCAGGTGCTCGTAGAGGGCGCGGAGGAGCAGCTCGGATTGCTGGAGCGCGGCGGCGGCGGCCCGCGAGGCCGTGACGTCCTGCACGGTGCCGAAGGTGCCGTTCTGGCGGCCGGCGGGATCGAAGGTGGGGCGACCGCGGACGTTGAGGATCTTGCGGTGGCCGGCGGGGGTTTCGATCGTGATGTCGAAATCGTAGGGCTCGCCGCCGCAGCGGGTGCGCTCCAGCGCGGCCTGCCAACGGGCGCGGTCGGCGGGGACTGCGAGCGCGACGAGCCGGTCGAAATCCGGCACGGCGCCGGCGGGGTCGCATTCGAAAATCCGGTACGTTTCCTCCGACCACTCGGCGGGGAGGGCGGGGTCCAGTGCACGGCGGGCGTGTCCGAGGCGGGCGAACTGCTGCGCCTCGGCGAGGGCCTCGTGGCTCAGGCGCAGCTCCTCGGCCTGCCGGGCGAGGCGGCGGCGCAGCAGGTGCTGGCGGCGGAGCAGCGCCATCGTGACCAGCAGGGCGAGCGCGAGCACGGCCGCGGCGGGGCCGAGCATCTCGCGCAGGCTTGCCGGGCGGCTCTCGTAGCGGCCAAACCAGTGCGCGTAGATCTCGCCCAGGCGGCCGGTGGTGGAGAGCGTGGCGAGCGCCTCGTTGATCTGCTCGAGCAGTTCGCGATCGTCGGGGCGGGTGGCGATGCAGAAGACGACGCGGAAGTCGCGCAGGTCCCAGCCGAGGGGGCTCACGTTGCGCAATCCGAGATGGTGGGCCTGCGTCAGCCCGGTGAGCCGGCTGGTGAGCACGGCGTCGACCTGGCCGGCGGCGAGGGCGCGCATCGCCTCACCGCTGGTGGCGAGCTGGAACAGGGCGGGGTCGAACCCGCGGGAGAGCAGGTAGTCGTGCGCCTGCACGTGGCCCGCCACCCGGGCGCGGAGCCGGCCGAGATCGGCGATCGTCGCGAACCGGCTGTCGCCGGTGCGCACGAACAGGTCGCCGGTGTTCACCAGGATCGGTTGCGAGTAGAGGGCGTGGGGGGATCCGCGCTGGTTGGCGTGGAACTGGCCGATGTCGTGGCGGCCGGCCCGCAGGTTCTCCACGTCCTCGGCCGAGGTGCTCTCGGTGCGCTCCAGCCGGACGTGCATGACTTCCGCCACAGCGTCGAGCAGGTCGACCCCGTACCCGGTGAGGCGCCCGTCCCGGTCGCGGAAACTGTAGGGAAAGTTGTCGGTCGCGGCGCTGACGGAGAGAACACGTTCCGGCCCGGGCTGGTCGGTGGCCAACACCGATGCCGGAGCGAGCGACGCGCCGAGCCCCGCGGCGATCAGACCGAGGCGCCGAAGAAAGGAGCGGGCCGGGGCGTAGGGCGGGAGGAAGGCCACTGGTGGGACCTGGGCGGTCGCGGGCAGATTGGCGAAGCCCGTGGCCCACTACCACGAAAAAGGAGTGCCCGCCGGCCATACCCTAGGCCTCAGGGAGGAGGCTGAACACCATCGGCGGGCCAGAGGCAGGGCGTGGCGGCCGAGGCGGCCTCCGGGACTGGGCGCGGTCGGGGAAGGTCGGTGGTTGTTGGGCGGTGCGGAATCAAACCGGGAGCATCCGGCGGGCGGCGGCGAGGCGTTGCTCGGAGGCGGGCGAGCGCAACGGGTTGTGGGCGAGGCGCAGAAGAACCGGCAGCGCCTTCCGCCCTGCGAAATAGACGGAGAAGGTGGTGCGCTCCAGCAGTGCCTCATCGGCCATGATCGAAAGGATCTGTTTCGCCGTGCCGGAGCCGCCGAGCGAGTCGTGGCGGCGATCCGGGGGCAGGAAGGGCTCCTGGATGAGGTTGGATACACTCGGCTCGGCGGCGATCAGGCGCGCGGCTTCCAGCAGGTAGGCGACGGAGAGTTCCTGTTCGGCGAGGTCCATCGCCACCCGTGCCGCCGAATACAGCCGGGGCAGGCTTGCGCGCTCGTCCACGAGGGCCTTCAGCGTGGCGAGGGCGCGCTGCTTGTACGCCAGGCGGGCATCGGCCGGAATCGCCGGGTCTTCGCCGTTCAGCGTATCCTCGAGCGCGGTGTGGAGCGCCTGGTTGGCGGAGGCGGAGCGAAGGCCCGGGAAGACGGCGCGCCACGGCCGTGCCGTCAACCAATCCGCCAGCCGCACCGTGCCGCCGCTCGGTGCCGGTGCGGCGGACTCCACGAGGGTTCCGTCGGCAGCGAGTTTTGCTGCGCGGGCGGCGCGACAGGCGAAGATGTTCAACAGACAGGGCTGCGCGGGAGCCAACGCCAGCGGGACCAGCGCATCAAGCGACGGCAGGAAGCGGTAGATCGACATGCCGAGGCGCTCCAGTGCGGTGAGGAGCGGGAGATTGTCGGTCTGCGACTCATGGTATTCGAGCATCAGCAACGGATCGTTGCGGGTGAAGAACTGCGCCGCCCCGTCCAGGATCCGCACCTCCTCGCCTTCGGCATCGATCTTCATGAAGTCGACGGGGCGGTCCCACCTGGCCGACTCGGAATCGATGGTGGTCAGCGGGACGGTCTCGTACTGCGTGCTCGACTCGTCGAGACGGTTGAGCTCGGCATTGGCCGCGATGCCAAGGCGGGCGGTGCCGCAGTGGTTGGAGATGGCGGCGCCGGTGAGCCGAACCTGGGGGAGTTGGTTGGCGACGATGCTGCGGTCCAGACAGGTGCGCGGCAGGCTCGCGGGCTCGTAGGCCCACACCCGGCCTTCGGGACCCACGCGGCGGGCGCAACTGAGGGTGTAGAGCCCGTAGTTCGCGCCGATGTCGACGACCGCCATGCCGGGACGGAGCCGGTGACGGACGAAGTGGATCTCGTTCTCAAACCAGTCCCCTCGCTCCTCGAGGATGAACGCGGTCATCAACCGGGGATTGTCGGGCACGGTGACAAGGAGGTCGCCGGGAATCGCGAACTCGCGGAGCGCGGAGGGGACCGGGGGCATGTTCAGGAGCGGGACGAGGGGTGAGTACGTGCGGTCTGGAGCCAGGGCAGGCCGAGGGCGGCACGGTCGAGGCGGCGGGCGAACTCCAGCAGCGCGGCGCGGACGCGGAAGTACTCCGAAGGTCGGTTGCGGGCGTGCCAGAGTTCGGATACTTCGGCTTCGAAGCGGCGCAGGTCGTTGGCGATCGCGGCGGCGTCGAGCCCGCGCGGGACCTTGCGCTTCTTGGCGAAGCAGACGAGCTGGCCGCCGAGCGCCTGCAGGAGGGCCTGACCGCGGGCGCCGACGAGCGCCTCGCGCAACGCGAGCGGGTCCTGCGGCTGCGCGGCGGCGGCGACCTTGGCGAGTTGGGCGCGGAGCTTCTCGATCTTCTCGAAGGCGGCGAAGGCGGCGGCGGGATCCAGATCCAGGATGCCGACGGGGAGGCCGGTGGCGGCGTCCCACCAGTCGGCGGGGCGGTGCGGCGTGGGGTCGAACCAGAGCACGAGCTGCTTCCACGGGACGACGGCGGCGGAGCCGATCTCGCGCAGGAGCTTGGCGTACGACTGCGTGGCGTCGCCGATCTCAAGGGTGTTGAAGGCGGCGTCGAACGCGGCGGCGGTGGTGGCTTTGGTATTCCATGACGCAGCGGCGCCGAGGAGCAGTCCGTGGTGGCTGTTGCCGAGGAAGTTGATGTGGCCGCGGTCGCCCCAGTCGGTGTTGAGGAAACCGGCGGCGCCGGTCTTCCGGCCGCGTTGGGCGAATCCGAGGATGTTGGCGGTGGCGGTGTCGAGGTCGTTCACCCAGCGGTCCCAGCCGCAGCAGCCGGGGCAGACGTAGAACGCGCGGCCGGCCTTCTTGAAGAGCGCGCTCTTGGTGTCGTGGAGGTCGGCGGAGTAGTCCCAGTCGAGCGCGATCGAGTCGGCGGCGACCTCGCGGACGAGCGCGGGGTGGTTGCCGACGATGTCGCCCCAGAACATGGGGACGGCGCCCTCGGCGCGCACGACGCCGCAGAGCTTCTTGAGGAAGTCGACGTAGAGGCGGCCGACACCGTGCTTCGCGGCGAAGGCGGCGTTGCGGCCCTTGCCGAGGTCGAAGGTCTCGTCGCAGCAGAGGTTGAAGTGTTTCGAGCGGAAGAGCGGGCGCAGCTCGCGGATCATCTCGGCGACGAGCGCGAAGGCATCCGCGTTGCGGCAGTCGAGCGTGTAGTGGCCCATTCGATCCCACCACGAGAAGGGCAGCGCGGAGCCGTCGAGCGCGTACTCGTTGAGGTGCTGTTTCCGCGGGGCGACGAGCGCGGTGTAGAAGTGGCCGAAGGTGCTGAGCGCGGGGACGAGTTCGATGTGGTGGCGGGCGCAGTGCTCGTCGAGGGCGAGGATGTCGTCGGCGGTGAGCGGATCGGAGCCGGCCCAGATGTCGGGGTGGTTCTGGAAGGCGAAGGTGTGCTCCACGTAGAGCTGGAGCTGGTTGAGCTTCGCGGCGGCCATCTTCTCGACGAGGGCGAAGAGGGTGGCGCGGGTGGGGACCTTGCCGCGGGTGAGGTCGTGGTAGAACCCGCGGACGGGGTAGTCGGGCGCGTCGGTGATTTTCAATGCCGGCAGTTCGGCGCCGCATTGGCGGACGATCTGGAGAAGCGTCTGGAGACCGTAAAAGACGCCGGCGGCGTCGGCGCCGACGAGCGCGATGCCCTTGGGCGAGATGGTGAGCGAGTAGCTTTGGGCCGGGCCGGCGGCGGCGATGGTGCACTCGATGGCGCCGTCGCCGGGGGCGAGGAAGGCGGGCGCGGTGGTGCGGGTGCCGATCTCGTCGACGATGCGTTGCGCGAGGGCATCGGTGGCCGGACCGGAGTGGTCGGGGAGGATGAGGCGTTTGGCGTGCGAGAGCGGGAAGGCGCCGCGGGTGTAGCGGATGGACTTGGGCGGCGGGAGGAACTGGAGCGCAGGCATGGCGTAGGTTTGCCGGTGCGCGGGCGGGACGGCAAGGCGGAGGGCGGGCCTCGATCAGGTGAGGACCAGCAGCAGAACAATGGCCAGCACGGCACTCAGGAAAACCAGCATCGCCCACTCTCCGTTTTTCGACTCCTGCCGTGCAGTGCCCCGGACCGGCGGCGAGTTGCGAAACGGATCGGTTGTGGCGTCGGAGTAGAACTCGGTGACATCGAGACCACCCTGGAGATTGGAGAACACGAGCATCGGCACCGCGAAGATCGACATGAACGACCAAGGCCCGAGGAGGCAGGTGAAAAGCGAGTGCTTCCATCCGGCGAGATACCGGCTTTCGCCCGGCGGAACCCACTCAATGCGCTCCTGTGTTGCGAGCACGGCGATCGCGGCCCATGCCCGGCGATATTGGATCAGGTGACCACCGTGGGCCTTTTGCTTCTCGATCAACTCCGCGAGCCTCGGCGTCGGCGACTGGTGGTGGAAGTGGTAGGTCAGCAGCATGGTCTTGCGTGCAGAAAGTGACTTGAGGATGGCCGTAATGTCGGACCTGTCGCGGACCGAGGAGCGGAAGGGGCGCGGTGAAGGCGATGGGGGTGAATGCTTCGGGCGATCAGGGCGCGGCGGGCGGCCAGTGCAACGCGAGGACCTCGTTGGGGTAGGACTTGCCGGCCAGCGTGAAGGCGAGCGTGCCAACCTTGGTCCAGCCTTGCGCGAGGTAGAAGGTGCGGGCGCGGTCGTTGCCGGCGTACATGCTCAGCCAGAGCGCGGTGGCGCCGTGGTCGGTGGCGGTGGTGCGGCAGTGCGCGAGCAGGGTGCGGCCGATCCCCTGGCGCGCGAACCGCGGGAGCACGTAAAGGCGTGCGACCTCCGCTTGGTGCACGGTGGCGAGGTGCTCGGTGCGGACGCCGAGGCGCAGGTCGGCGAAACCGACCAGACCTTCGCTCGCCTCGGCGACCCAGAACGTGGTGCCCGGTGCCGCCAAAGCCGCAGCCAGCGCGGGGGCGGTGAACTCCGCGAGCACATAGGCGGCGTAGTCCGTCGGGACGCCGGAAGGACAGTACGTGTCGATCCAGACGGCGGCCGCGAGCGCGGCGAGGGCGGTGGCGTCGGCGGCGCCGGCGCGTCGGTAGCCGATGGTCGGTGACGTGGTTTCTCCGGGCATGGGGTGGAGAGGGGCGGCGGGAGTGTCGGAGGCGGGGGCCGGGCAGGCAAGCGCGCGGGGGGAGCCCCGGCCGGCGCGGCAACCAAGACGGCGTGTGGCACAGCCTTTTTGCGACGCTTTACAGCGGCGGTTCCGGTCCGCTAGCGTCGCGCCCATGCTGCTGCCCGAACGTCCGCTGAAACTGAAGTCATCGTTTGTGTGGAAGAGCCGCCTCGGCGGCGTCCTGGGGATCGTCGCCGGTCTGGCGCTGGTGGTGGGCGTGGTGTGGTGGCAAAGCGGGGAAGTGCGGCGACTGCTCGACGAGAAGGCCCTCTGGGCGCGCGGGGTCGCGGCGAGCGGGGTCGAGGTCTCGGGCCGGGAGACGACCAACCGGTTCCTGTTCCACAGCTACAAGCTGAAGGTGTCGTACCGGGATGCGGACGGCCGGCGGCACGGCGGCAAGGTGGAGTTCGACACCGTGGTCGGGTCGGTCAAGAACGGCCGGCGGGCGTCCGTGCACTACGCGCCGGAGAGCCCGGAGCGCTTCGTGCTTTCGTGGGCGCTCGAGGTCGAGGGGAGCCGGTGGGGCTCCATGGCGTTCTTCGTGACAGTCGGGGTGGTGGTGGGCGGGTTGTTCGTGGTGGTCGGGGTGGGCGCACTGCGCAAGCTGGCGGACGCGAGGCATTGTGCGGTCCGCGGCGAGGAGGTGGTCGCCCGGATCACGAAGGCCGTGCAACAGACCAACCACGGCAAGCACACCAGCACGACGTACCATTTCGAGGGGGCGTTGACGGACGGGCGGGTTGTGGCGGGCAAGGCGGAGTTCCCGGCCAAGCACCGGCCGCTGGTGCTGGATCCGGAGGGTGCGACGATGCTTGTGCTGGCGACGCCCGCGCAGCCGAAACGCCCGGTGCCGCTGCGGGGCGACTGCCACCCGTATGCCCTCTCCGGGGTGGAACTGGCCACCGTGCATCGCGTGCTCGACGGGCTGAAGAATCCGGCCCCGGCACTGCGCTGACGGCCCGCGCAGGCGGCGGGTTTGGCCTCGACGGGGACTGGTGCGGGCGGGATGTTGTGCCGTTCTTCATCCACGATATGAGCACCGCCGGTTCCGATCTCTCCGCCCTGTTTTCCCGTCGCACGCAGCGCATGAAGCGCTCGGCGATCCGCGAGATCCTCAAGGTCACCGAGGATCCGCGGATCATCTCGTTCGCGGGCGGGTTGCCCAACCCGCGCTCGTTCCCGGTGGCCGAGGTGGCGGAGTCGACGGCCAAGGTGCTGCGCACCGCCGGCACCGCGGCGCTGCAGTACGCGACCACGGAGGGCTACCGGCCGCTGCGGGAGTTCATCGCGCGGCGCTACGCGGAGAAGCGTGGGCTGACGGTCGACCCGGACGAGATCCTCATCACCAACGGCTCGCAGCAGGGGCTCGACCTGCTCGGCAAGGTGTTGCTGGACGTGGGCGATCCGCTGTTGCTGGAACGGCCCGCCTACCTCGGGGCCCTCCAGGCGTTCTCCCCGTACGAGCCGGCCTACTGCACGGTGACGCTCGACGACGACGGCCCCGACCTGGGGGCGCTCGAACGTGTGCTCGAGGAACGGCGACCGAAGCTCTTCTACACGGTGCCCAACTTCCAGAACCCCTCGGGCCTGTCCTATTCGGCGGCCAAGCGGGAGGCGGTGGCCGGACTGTGTGCCGCGCGGCCGATGGTGCTGGTCGAGGACGACCCGTATGGCGAGCTGCGGTTCCGCGGCGAGCCGCAGCCTTCGCTGCGTCACCATCATCCGGGCACGATTATGCTCGGCACGTTCTCGAAGATCGTGGCGCCGGGGCTGCGGCTGGGCTGGATCGTGGCGCCGCGGGCGGTGATGGACCTGCTGGTGACGGCGAAGCAGGGCGTCGACCTCCATTCGAACTTCTTCGCGCAGCGCGTGGTGCACCAGCACTTGGTCGACCACGATCTGGACACCCACATCGCCAAGGTGCGCGCGCTCTACGGCGCGCAGCGCGACGCGATGGTCGCGGCGATCAAGCGCCATTTCCCGGCCGAGGTGTGGTGCAGCGAGCCGGACGGCGGGATGTTCCTGTGGGCGCGGCTGCCGGAGGGCGTGTCCGTGATGGAGCTCTTCAAGGTGGCGATCGCGCGCAAGGTCGCGTTCGTGCCGGGTTCGGCCTTCTTCGTCGAGCCGGACGACCGGCACCTGCGGCTCAATTTCTCCAACTCCGACGAGGCGCAGATCGAGGAGGGTATCCGCCGTCTGGGCGAGGCGATCCGCGAGCTGCGCCGCGGGTGAGCGGGGGGCGGAGCAGAAGCGACAAAAGGTAACGAAGAGAACGAAGCGCGGCGGAGCAGCAAGCTGGGGTAGGGCCGGTCTGATGACCGGCTGTGCCGCCGGGCGCGGAAAGCCGCAGGTGGCCGGTTGGAGACCGGCCCTACTGCGCAGGCGGTGCGGCGAGGCGATCCGTGAGGCGAAGCGGGACGGCGGGCCGCCGCTCAGACCCCGGGGACCTTGGCGCGCTTGAACTCCACCTCGATCGCGTCGATCGAGAGCTTGATCTCGTGCACGCTGTAGCCGAGCGAGGCGATGAAGGCCGCCAGCGAGGCGGCGAAGAGCGCGACGCCGGCGTAGGGCACCTCGTGCACCAGGGCGCCCATCGAGAGGGCGGCGAGGATGAAGGAGGCCAGTCCCATGAGCTGCATCTTGCGGATGAGGTGCAGGCGGCGGCGGATGTTGACGAGCTGGACCTCCCAGTGCGGCTGCGG
>JAEWNN010000224.1 GCA_023457035.1 Verrucomicrobiota bacterium | reverse complement strand
AAACTGCGGCTGCAGGCGGGACGGCGGACAACGCCACGGCGTTGCCGCAACCCGACTGGCAACCGTGGTCGACCGAGGCGGTGGAGCGGCTGCGCGCCGAGGGGCGGATCGTGTATGTGGATTTCACGGCGCGCTGGTGCGTGACCTGCCAGGTCAACAAGGGCGTGGTGTTCGGCTCCGCCGAGGTGCTGCGTGAGTTTCGCGACCGCAAGGTCGCCACGCTGCGCGCCGACTGGACGCGGCAGGACCCGAAGATCACCGCGGAGCTGCAGCGCTTCGGCCGCGCCGCGGTGCCGGTGAACCTCGTCTATCTGCCCGGCCGCGCGGAGCCGTTGCTGCTGCCCGAGGTGCTCACGCCCGGACTCGTACTGGACGCGGTGCGACGGACGGAGTGAGCCGGGACGAGGCGGTTGGTCACGGCGACCGCTGAGGCAAGGCAAGAGGGCGCGGAGAGGGCAACTCGCGGTCCGGTCGCCGCGGGCACGCGATGCACCGGTGAGCAACCCTGACCCTCGAGCTGAGCCACAGACTCTGCGCGGGCCCTCCGGCCGCCGCTCCGCCACCGCTGTGCCCTGCCCGAACGCGGGCTTGGGGGCGAGCGGCCGGTGCCCGGACCGGCCGGAGCTCCTGTCGCGCCGCAGAGTCTCCGGTGAGGTTCGGCCGGTATCCGGACCTTGGCACCTCAGCCGTGTTCATGCAGTCGCCGGGTCGAGTCTCCGACTGGATACCGGAGGACGTGTGCCGGCGGTTCTGCTGGAGCTGGAAGCGTCCGGTCGGAGACCGGACCTGCGCGACGAGCCTGCCGGCCGGCGTTCTCACCAGTGGTGACTTCTCTTCGCTCGTGGATTTGCGGCGACTGCATGGTTGCACCTCAGGCGACCTTCGGCTCGTGCTCGTCGTCGTGGCGGAGCTGCTTGGCGGCGAGGTAGGCGTACATCGCGGGGATCACGTAGAGCGTGAGGAACCCCGAGAAGAGCAGGCCGCCCACGACCGCCACGCCGAGCGAGGTGCGGCTGCCGCCGGCGGTGCCGAGGTTGAGCGCGATGGGCAGGATGCCGAGGATGGTCGAGAGGCTCGTCATCAGGATCGGCCGGAAACGTTGCACGGCCGCATCGTGGACCGCGGCCTGCCGGTCGAGCCCGGCGTGGCGGCGCTGGTTGGCGAACTCCACGATGAGGATGCCGTTCTTCGTCACCAAACCGATGAGCATGATGATGCCGATCTGGCTGAAGACGTTGAGGGTGAGTCCGGTCAACCACAGCGAGAGCACGGCGCCGGCGATCGAGAGCGGCACGGTGAGCAGGATGATCAGCGGGTCGCGGAAGCTCTCGAATTGCGCGGCGAGCACGAGGTAGATCAGCACGAGGGCGAAGAGGAACGCGAAGAGCAGGCTGCGCGAGCTGTCGAGGAAGTCGCGCGACTGGCCGGCGAGATCGGTGGTGATGCTCTCGGGCAACTGGGCGGCGGCGACCTCGTCGAGCGCGGCGAGGGCCTGGCCGAGCGTGTATCCGGGCGCCGGGGTGCCGGAGAGCGTGGCGGAGACGAAGCGGTTGTAGCGATAGATCGCGGGCGGGCCGACGGTCTCCTCGAGCGTGACCAGGTTGTCGAGCGGCACGAGGCGCCCGGAGCGGCTGCGCACGTGGAGGCGGCGGAGGTCGTCGGGCTCGTTGCGGTCGGCCCGCGCGACCTGGCCGATCACCTGGTACTGGCGGCCCTCCATGACGAAGTAGCCGAAACGCGTCTCGCCGAAGGCGAGCTGGAGGGTGCGGCCGATGTCGGCGATGCTGATGTCGAGCTCGGCGGCCTTGGCGCGGTCGATGCGCACGCTCAGCTCGGGCCGGGTGATCTTGAGATCGAAGTCGGCGAAACGCAGCTCGGGGCGCTGGCGCGCGGCATCGAGGAACTTCGGCAGGATCTCGCGCAAGGCGGCGATGTCGGGCGCCTTGAGCACGTACTGCACGGGCTGGCCGCCGAACCGGCTGCCGATGGTGGGCGGCTGGCTCGGACGGCCGAAGAGAGCGTCGAACTGCAGGAGGTCGGTCGAGATCTGGTCGAACACTTCCTGCTGCGAGCGGGTGCGTTGGTCGGGCTCGACGAGGTAGATGTTCTGCATCCCGCTGTTGGCGCCGCCCCAGCCGGCCACGGAGAACGTGCGGTGGATCTCCGGCACGGCGTCGGCGAGCTGGAGTGCGTAGGCGTCGATCCGTTCGGCGGTGTATTCGTAGGTGGCGCCCTCGGGGGCGTTGAACTGCACGCGCAGGTTGGAGCGATCCTCGAGCGGGGCGAGCTCCGAGGGCAGGCGCAGGCCCACGAGCACGATCACGGCTCCGCAGGCGGCGAAGAGCGGCCAGCTCAACCAGCGGTGGCGCAGGAACGCCCCGAGTGAGCGGCGGTAGGCCTCGGTGAGCCGGCGGAAGAACGGCTCCGTCCACTGATGGAAACGGCTGTGCCGGCGCTCGTGCTTGAGGATGAACCGGCAGAGCATCGGCGAGAGCGTGAGCGCCACGAACGAGGAGATGAGCACCGCGCCGGCGACGACCACGCCGAACTCGCGGAAGAGCC
>JAEWNN010000223.1 GCA_023457035.1 Verrucomicrobiota bacterium | reverse complement strand
ACTTCGGCTGCGGCTCCTCCCGTGAGCACGCGCCGCAGGCGATCCAGAAGTACGGCTTCCGCGCGATCATCGCCGAAGGCTACGCCGAGATCTTCTTCGGCAACTCGACCACGCTCGGCATCCCGTGCGTGACCGCGACCCGCGAGGACATCGCCAAGGTCGCTGCCGCGATCGAGGCGAATCCGCAGACGGAAGTCGTCGTCGACATCGCCGCGCTCGAGGTGCGTTTCGGCGGCCAGAAGATCAAGATCACGATGCGCGAGTCCGCGCGCGATGCCTTGGTCAACGGCCGCTGGGATGCGATCGGCGAGTTGCTCGAGGGCGTGCCGCAGGTGCAGGCGCTCGCCAAGACGCTGCCGTACCTGGCGGCGTAAGAGCGCCGTCTCGAGAACTTGGCGGCGGAGGAACGTCGCCTTGCTGGCTAAGTAGGGCCAGTCTCCGATTGGCCCTGCTGGGCTTGAGCTTCTGCCAAGTTGACGGGTCTCCGACCGGTCCCTCCTGCACGAGCCGCAGGGACCCGCTCTGAGTCCGGAGTGTCCAGTCGGAGACTGGACCTACCAATGTTTCCCGAGGCCGGGGCCGCAAGCCCCGGCCTTTTTCGTGGGGGCGTGTCTCGCCCGGTTCGCCCGCGACGGGGCCAGGCGGCCGGCGCGGCGGGTGTGTCGCCGGGACTAGGCTACGCGGCCCGGGCCTTGGCGAGAAACGGCAGGGCGACGGCGGGCAACGGGCCGGTTTCGTCGGCCTCGTTGTCCTCGGCGGGAAGCGGGTACAGCTGCTGGAAGTGCTCCCACTCGATCAGCTCGAAGCGGCCGTCGAGGTGCTCGACGAGCGCGGTGAGCGACTCGACCCAGTCGCCGGAGTTCAGGTAGTGGACGTCGCCGATCCGTTTGTCGGCGGCGGTGTGGATGTGGCCGCACATCACGCCGGAGCAGCCGTGGCGGCGGGCGAGTTCGACGATCTGGTCCTCGAATTTGGAGACGAAGTTCACGGCGCCCTTCACGCGGGCCTTGATGGCCTTGCTGATCGAGTAGTACTCGAGCCCGCGCCACGCCCGGTAGCCGTTGTAGAGGCGGTTGAGCCGCATGAGCAGGTGGTATCCGAAGTCGCCGAGGTGGGAGAGCCAGACCATCTTCATGGTGATGGCGTCGAGCACATCGCCGTGGAGCACGAGGTAGCGGCGGTCGACGCCCTCGTGGATGTGCTGCTCGACGATCTGGAGGTTCTCGAACTGGAGAGGCAGGAAGCGGGCGAGGATGTCGTCGTGGTTGCCGCGGAGGTAGACGATCTGCGTATCGCGTTTCTCGAGCATCTTGAGGACGATGCGGATGAAGCGGGAGTGCTGTTTGGTCCAGCTGCCGGAGCGGCGCAGTTGCCAGCCGTCGATGATGTCGCCGTTGAGGATGAGCTTCTCGCAGCGGACGTTCTTGAGGAAATGGTTCACCTCGCGCACCCGGCAGTCGGTGGTGCCGAGGTGGACGTCGGAGAGGATCACGGTCTTGACGCGGAGCTTTTGCATGCGATGCGCGGTGGGCGCAGCCACGGTATAGCAGGCACGCGGCGTCGTGGATAGGGGGCCGGGCGGAATGTCACCGAAACGTCACCGGTGCGGAGGTCGGGACGCCATCACTGCCGCGCGAGGCCAATCGCGGGGAGCCCAGGTGCCGACGCGAGCGGCACACGGGGCGCTGTGGCACCGCACAAAATCTTGTTCCGATCGGAACAAGATTCTGTGCGGTTGGGGTGTGGCGGTGTTGCGGGGCCGGCAGCGCAGTATCCGGGATTCTGGCGCCGGGCGCGGCGCGGCCGGCCCCTCAGCCGTGTTCGCCGCCACGGGTGGCAGTGGAACGCAAACCGCGCTAGGCCGGCACCAGGAAGTTCAGGCTGCGGGGCTCGAGGCGGACCGCGATCTCGGTGCCGGCTTCGCGGGTTTCGCCGTCGACATGGATCACGCCGGGAGCGCGGCGGACGATGGTGAAGGCCGAACCCTGCGCGGAGAACACACCGGGGCCGCGGCGGATGTCGCCGGTGAACATGCGGCGCAGCAGGCCTATTGCGCGGAACGCCCCGACGGGCGGAATCGCAACAAGATCGAAGATACCGTCGTCGACCGAGGCGCCGCGC
This sequence comes from Verrucomicrobiota bacterium, assembly GCA_023457035.1. Lineage (GTDB taxonomy): Bacteria > Verrucomicrobiota > Verrucomicrobiia > Opitutales > Opitutaceae > CAJCBL01. The sequence continues at coordinate 13,892 of JAEWNN010000223.1, read as the reverse complement.
GCGATGCGGGCGTTGTTGCCGTACTGGTCGGAGTTGGCGACAGAGAGCAGGAAGGCCGCGACCTCGGCGGTGCGTCCGTCGGCGGTGCGCACGGCGTAGGTGTCGGGACGGTAGCCGAAAAACGCGTTCCAGCCGGTGCGGAGGTAGGTGCGGAATCCGCGGGAAGGCAGGTTGTTGAAGCGCCGGGCGATCTCGGCGTCGAAGCCGACGCCCATGACGTTGCAGAAACGGTGACCGGCGGCGACGCCTGTGTCGATGGATCGGACACGGCCGTCACGGACGATCGCGAGGGCGTGTCGCCACGAACCGTGCACGCCGAGGTGGCGGCCGAGGCCGTTGCCGGAGCCACAGGGGACGAGACCGAGGGCGGCGGGAGTGTGGACCACGCCGCAGGCCACCTCATTGAGGGTGCCGTCGCCGCCGACGGCGACGATGCGCTCGCAGCCGCGGGCCACGGCGTCGCGCGCGAGCTCGGTGGCGTGGTGCGGGCGCTCGGTGGTGCGGAACTCGGCGTCGAGTCCGGCGGCGGCGACCCATTCCCGCACCTTGCGGATGAAGCCGGGTCTGCGGCGGTTGAATCCGGAATGCGGATTGAAGATGAAGCAGAACCTCGGCATGCGGCGGAAGGCGGCGAGCTTGCGGCGGGTCGGGGCCGATGCGAGGCGAATGTGCGAGGCTCGCAGATGGTTGTGTACGGCAGGGACCGTGCGGACTTCACCTGCTTCGCGAGAGCGTGGTGCCGGGCCTGTTGGTCCAGAATCCCGCCCCCCCCGAGAACCGCGAGGACTATCCGGTTGTCTGGAACGAGAGCGAGCACGTGGTCGATCAGGCGGGCCCCTGCATCTTGGCCGCGGACGCGGCCCATGAACGCACGGGCGCGGTGAGGCCGGGCAGGCGGATCCGAGTGTCCCCCCGGCTCCCGCGATACCGACCGCTCAAAATCTTGTTCCGATCGGAACAGGATTTTGTGCGGTCAGCCGGCGATGATCCCCCACGGGGGCAAGTTGTGGCTGCGGGCGCCGGCGGGTCCCGCCGAGCGGCTCGGCGGGCCCGCCGGGACGCACGCAGCGCCGGTTGCGTCGAACGACAGGGACAATCATCCGTGGCAGCACGAGGTCTCCGGTTGCCCCGGGGCTCGCGGACGGCCGGGACTGAACTCGACCCTTCGTTACGTTCCAGGGCACCCCGCAGCCCCTGTGCTTCGGGTTTGTCTTCGGGCCGGGCGGCGCGAGGCTGACCGCGCAATCCGATGACCGCGCGACCAACCCTCTTTGTGCTCACCGGGCCGACCGCGTCGGGCAAGACGGCGCGCGCGCTCGACTGGGCGGAGCGGCACGGCGCCGAGATCGTGTCGTGCGACTCGCTGCTGTTCTACCGCGGCATGGACATCGGCACCGCGAAACCGACGCGCGAGGAGCTGGCGCGGGTGCCGCACCACCTGATCGACGTGGTCGAACCGCGCGAACGCTACGACGTGCAACGGTACGCGGCGGCGGCGCGCGCGGCGGTCGACGACATCGTGCGGCGCGGACGGCGGGTGCTGGTGGTCGGCGGCAGCGGCTTCTATCTGCGGAGCTTCTTCGCGCCGATGGCGGACGGGATCGAGGTCGAGCCTGCGCTGCGGGCCGAGCTGGAGACGCGGCTGGCGGGCGAGGGGCTCGCGCCGCTTGTGGCCGAGTTGCGCTCACTCAACCCGGCCGGACTGGGGACTCTGGATGTGCAGAATCCGCGGCGGGTCGTCCGCGCGCTCGAGCGCTGCCGGGCCAGCGGGCGGACCCTTGCGGAGTTGGCGACGGCGTTTGCGGCGATGCCCTCGGCGTTCGCGGATTTTGAGGTCAAGCTTACGCGGCTCGACTGTGCGCCGGCGGTGCTGGAGGCGCGGATCGTGGCGCGGGTGCGGGCGATGCTGGCGGCCGGGCTGGTCGACGAGGTGCAGCGGCTCGATGCGGTCGGGTTGCGCGAGAATGAGAGTGCGGCGCGGGCGATCGGATACCGCGAGGTGTTGGATCTGCTCGCGGGGAAGAAGCCTTTGGCCGCGCTGGAGGGCGAGATCGTGCGCAACACCCGGGCGTTGGTGAAGAAGCAGCGCACGTGGTTCCGGACCCAACTGCCGGAGCACCGGGTGGTGGATGCGGCGGGGGCGGAGGAGTTGTTCGGCGAGGCGTGAGCCGGCGGACGTGGGGGAAGGCAGGAAGCTCCTTAAGGACGCTTGGGCGGGGGGCGTGCTCACACCGGGACGGGTACGGTGCCGAACGGTGCGGGCTGAAGCGCCGCACCACGGGGGCGCAAAAAGGCCCGGGCGACGAAGCCCGGGCCGGAGGAGGCGCGAATGCGGTGGCGGGCGCGGCCGATGGCGCCGCGGCCTCGAGGTCATTCCTTCGCGAACTGGAGAAGGTCGGCCGAGTAGGCGTCGAGGCTGCGGCCTTCGAGGCGGCGGAGCTGGGCGAGGGCGACGAGAAGGTCGACTTGTGAGGAGAGTTCGTTGACGCGGGCGTCGTCGAGGTCGGTCTGGGCGTCGAGCACGCGGCGGGCGGTGCTCAGGCCGGCGTCGAAGCGGGCCTTCTCGAGTTCGTACTGCTTCTCGCTCAGGCCGGTGGCGAGAGTGGCCACGCGGACGGCCTCGCGGCTGGTGGCGACGGCGCGCACGGAGCTGCGGGCCGAGACGAGGATGTCCTGCTCGAGGCGGCGGAGCTGAAGGCGGGCGCGGGAGAGGTTGTTGGTGGCGGTGGCGAGGCGGGCGCGGTCGCCGCGGGAGCCGAGCGGATACGTGAGTTCGAGGCCGACCTGCCAGTTGTAACCGTCGCTGCCGGGGAGGTCGTCGAGGGCGTCGGCGGCGGAGCCGCGTTCGGTGTTGTAGCCGAGGGTGGTGGCGAGATCGAGCTGGGGCAGGCGGTTGCGGCGGGCGGCGGCGAGCTCGACCTGGAGCTGCTCGATGGAAGTCTGGAGCGCGCGGTATTCGGGCTGGGTGGCCTTGGCGCGGGCATAGGTGTCGTCGACGGTGGGTTCAGCGGAGTCGGCGGCGGCGAAGGTGGTGGAGCCGAGGGGGGCGTCGAGTTCGAACTGGCCGACGAGGGCGCGCAGGGCGTCCTCGCGGTTGCGCAGCTGCTGCTCGGCGAGGAGGACGCTGCGTTGCTGGGTGGCGACGCCGACCTCGGCGGTGAGGACCTCGAGGTCGGTGAGCACGCCCTCGTCGCGCTTGGCGCGGTTCTCGTCGAGGAGTTTCTGGGCGGCGGCGAGGGAGAGGTGGCGGACGGCGAGCTGGCGGTGGGCGAAGTGAAGTTCGTAGTACGCGATCTCGGTGTCGCGGACGACATCCATCAGCGTGCCGCGGTAGAGGTGGCCGGCGCGGTCGACGCCGAGGCGGGCCTGGTCGAGGGCGGCGCGGTTGGTCGCGAGGCCGGCGCCCTTGAGCAGCGGCTGGTTGAGGGAGAGGCTGACGTCGGAGTCGTAGGCCGGGTTGTAGGGGGAGACGAACCGGTGCTTGGTGCGGTTGAGCCCGGTGGTGACCGAGACATCGGTGCCGGTGACGAGGTGTTGGGAGACGCCGACGCGGGTATCCCAGCCGGAGGCGGCGTTGGTGGCGCCTTCGGCGCGGATGCCGGAGCGGGTGGTGGAGGCGCGGAAGACGGGGTCGAACCCGGCGCGGGCGGACTCGACGGCGGCGGCGGCGTTGGCGGTGTCGAAGCGGCCGAGTTCGATGTCGAAGTTGCGGACGAGGGCCCGGTGGACGCAATCGTCGAGGGTGAGGGGGGCGGACGTGGCTTCGGCAGGCGCGGGTTCGGCGTGGCCGGGGGCCGCGAGTGCGGCGCAGAGCAGGACCAGGGCGGAGACGCGGGGGAAGACGGGAGCAAATGTCATGGGCGGAGGAGACGCGGCGGAGACGGTGGCAGTTTCGTGCGCTCTGGGCGAGCCGGTGTTTAGGAGCGGCAGGAGCGGCGGGACGGGCGGCGGCAGGAGGGGGCGGATGGCGGGGCGGGCGCGGCGGGGGGCGGTGCGGGCAAAAAAAAGGCGGGCCGTGGGCGGCCCGCCGGGAGACTGCAATGGAGGTGTGGTTACTCCGCTTCGGGCATGCTCGGGGCCGTGCGGGCGAGCTCGGCCTGCACGAGTTCGTCGAGGGCGAGTTCGCGGGCGGCGTTGGCGGCATTGGCGGCGAGGGCGGCACCGAGCTGGGCGTATTCGGGGGAGTTGGCGTCGATGGTCGGGACCTTCTTCTCGACGACCTGCACGAGGTACGCGTGGGTCTCGTCGAGGAGGAGGTCGGAGACGGCGCCGGCGGCGAGGCGCTCGAGCGAGCCGAGGACCGGGGCGGGCACGCCCTCGGCGGGCTGGCGGCGGCTGAAGGGGCCGAAGGTCTTGATCTCGCTGGCGGGAGCGCCGGCGAGGCTGGCGACGGCGGCGTCGAACTTCTGGCCGGCGGCGAGCTTGGTCGCGAGGGAGGTCTTCCAGACGGCGCCGTTGCGCTGGAGGGCGAGGCCCTTCTCGTTCTCGGTGTAGGCGGCGAGGACCTGGTCGCGGACCTCGGCGAGGAGGGGCTGGTACTTGGGCAGGGTCTCGCGCCAGAGCAGGACGATCTGGTCGCCGCCGAGCGGGAGCGCATCGGAGTAGAAGCGGGCGTCGTCGAGGGTGAAGGCGGTCTCCACGATCTGCCGGGTCCAGGGCAGGCCGGCCGGCGGGGCGTTGCGGGTGAAGAGCGGAGCGGTGGCCCGGTGTCCGTTATACTTGGCGACGATGGAGTCGATGGCGGCGGAGTCCTTGGCGAGCTTCTTGGCGGCGGTCTGCTCGTAGAGTTCGAAGGCGAAGTCGGAGGCGGCGGTGGCGGCGCGGCGGCCGGCGAGGGCGGCGCGCATGGCGGCCTCGACCTGCGGGCGGGCGGTGGCGAGGGTGGGCTCGGCGGCGGGCTTGCCTTCGGCGCCGGGGGTGGCGAAGCGGGCCTTGTTGGCCTCGAAGAAGGCGAGGACCTCGTCGTCGTTGAGCGGATCCGCGGCGGTGAAATCGGCGAGGCGGAAGGTGACGTAGTCGACGTTGGCGCGCTCGGAGATCTCGAAGCCGGCCTTGTTGTCCTCGTAGAAGCTGGCGAGGATCTCCTCGGTGGGCTGGGCGACCGGGTTGTAGGCGGCGAGGTCGAGCACGGCGACGTTGAGGGTCCACTGGGTGGAGGCGAGGGCGACGCGGTTGATGATCTCGACAGGGGCGACGTAGCCAGGGCCGGCGAGGAGTTCACCGAGGCGTTCGATGCGGCACTCCTCGGCGAGCACGCGGGCGACGTCGGCCTCGGAGAACTCGGCCTTGGTGCGGAGGTCGTCGCGGATCTGGTTGTAGCGGATCGAGTCGAACTGGCCCTGCTCGTTCTGGAAGATGCGCAGCGAGGTGAGGAACTTGTCGCGCTGGGCGGCGGTGGGCTGGGGCAGCCGGTACCGGTCGGCGAGTGCGAGACTGGCGGTGCGCTGGAAGGCGTAGTTCTGGAGTTGCTCGCCGCCGATGTTGATCATCTGGCCGACGCGAAGCATGATGCTGATCTGGGCATCGAAGGAGATGCGGCGCTGGTCGGCGGGGCTGACGAGGTTGTAGCCGAAGAACTCGCGCTTGGTGATGGACCGTTCGCCGCGACCGAGGCCGGGGGCGGCGCCGATCGTGAAGACGAAGGGGATCGTGATGACGATCAGGAGGAACGCGAGGAAGGCCTTCGTGTGCTTTTCGAAGGTGATTTGGATCCAGGAGATCATGGGGCGGAAAAGGGCGTGACCGTAGAATGGGGGTGGGGGGTGTCAACCTGCGAAACCGCCGCGGCGCGGTTCGCGGGCCGCGGCGGGCGGAAATGGCTGTGGTGCCGCGGCCGATGCCTGCGGCGTGGCGACTAGGGCGCGGGGGCCTCCGCGGTGGCGGAGGGGAGCGGCAGGCGCTCGATCAACTCGTCGAGAGTCTGCCGCCCGAGAGCTTCCTCGTGGGCCCGATCTAGGGCCTCATGGAAGTGGCGCAGGACGGGATCGATGGAGTCGAGCGCCTCGCCGGTGGGGGAGGTGCCCAGGAACGCGAGCCGGTCGCGGAACTCGCGCAGGGTGATGCTGGCGAGCGGCCGGGCGGGCTGGAAATGGTAGTCGAGCGAGGACTCGTCGGGGCCGGGCGGAACCTGTGCGACGAATTTCAGGTCGATGAGGCGGTTGAGGGACTCGTTGACGATCTGTGTCGGCACGCGGATCGCGCGGCTGAGGGCGGAGGCGGTGACGGGGGGGGCGCACTGCTTGAAACGACGCGCGATGAGGAGGAGCACGAGCAGAGACAGACCCTCGCGGCTGTGCTGGTTGAGGTCGTCCCAGGCGGTGCGGGAGGAGCGGTAGCGCACGTTCTGGATCGCGTAGGTGAGCTGGCCGCCGAGCAGGACGATGACCCAGAAGACAAACATCCCGGCCATGAGCACCGGCAGCACGCTGAGGGAGCGGAAGAGGCTCCAGGACCGCACGACGCTCTTGAAGTAGACGAAGGCGAGGTAGTTGTTGGCGAAGAGCAGGAGGACCACCACCGCGGCGCCGACGAGCGAGGGGATCCAGCGGACGTTGGTGTTGGGGATGAACCGGTAGAAACAGGTGAAGAGGCCCACGAGGGTGCCGAAGGCGATGAGCGGGCCGGACCAGCGCAGGGCGGCGTGCAGCTCGGCACCCCAGGGGACGTTGGCGAAGGCGCCGGCGAGGGTGGAGGCGGAGAGCAGCGAGAGGGCGGCGAGGGTGAGGACGGCCCCGAGGGTGACGGCTGTCCAATAGATCACGATACGCAGGAAGAGCGAGCGGCCGCGGCGCACGCCCCAGATGGTGTTGAACGACTCCTCCACCGAGACGAACAGCTGGATCACGATGACCACGAGCATCAGCGCGCCGGCGACGCCGAGGGTGCCGGAGCGGCTGCCCTCGATGAAGTTGCCCAGCAGCTCGGTGAGCATCTGGTCGACCGCCCCCTGGGCCGGATCGCCCACGGCGGCGGCGGTCCGCTCGAGCTGGTCGAGCTGCGGGGCGACGAACCGGATGGCCTCGGCGAGCTTGGCGACGGTGGCCTCCGTGTCGGTGTTCTGGAGCACGGTGCCGGCGACCAGCACGCCGAGGGCGATGAGCGGGCCGATGCCGAGCAGCGAGCTGTAGCTGAGTGCGGCGGCGCGGCTGAGCAGCCGGATCTCGCGCAGTCCGGTCAGGGTGATGGAGACCACGCGCAGCAACGCGAAGAAGCGTCCGCGCAGCGACCGGTCGTCGTCGAGGGCGGCCTGCCAGATCCGCTGGTTGTAGACGACGAGGCAGGGGCGCACGAAGCGCGAGAGCCAGACGGGCATGGCGGGCCGCGGAAGGATCAGACGAAGACGCGGAAGTAGGCGAGGGCGGCCATGCCGCCCATCCCGAGGAGGGCGGCGGGGATCAGGGGCGCCCAGGAGACGGACAACGTCATGAAATACATGCCGATCGTGCCGGCGCCGACGGCGAGCATCAGTCGGTATTCACCCGTGAGGAAGAACATGAAACAGAGCAGGCCCACGGCGAACAGAGCGCGGAAGCGGACGACCGGATAGGCGCTCGTGGCGCCGAGCAGCAGCACGATGACGAAGAAGACATCGATGAGCCCGAGCACGACAAACGGATCGGTGACGATCTCCACCACGTCGAGGCCGTAGACGACATCGAGGCGGGGCATGAGCATGGCGAACATGCTCAGCAGGAGGGTGAGGATGAGCAGATACCGGGCGACGCCGGAGACGCGCTCCGCGCTGATCTTCGGATCGATCTTGCCGCGGGTGTCGGAGGTGCGGCCCTCGGCGGCGGCGAGCATGTCCTCGACGCGGATCGGGGCGTCGCCGGCCTGTTCGACGTTCAGCGACTCGATGTCGTCCTTCGGGCGGACCTTGAGGCGTTTCTTCTCGGGGAAGAGGAAGCCCATGAGGCTCTCGTTGGTGCTGATGGGCACCCATTGCTCGAGCGCGGCGTCGTAGTAGAGCGTGGAACCGTCGACCTGCTGCGCTTCCACGAGGGAGGAGAGCTGGTCCTGGGTAAAGGGGCCGCGCGCATCGGTGTCGTTCTCGCCGCGGATGTAGAATTCCTGCGTAGACATCGTGGTGGGCGGGAATGTGCCGGCGGGCCGGGGGGCCAGCAAGAGCAAATCCGGTCGCGCCGGCCTCCGGACGGGGCCGGCGGCATGCTCACAAACCCTTTACATCCGCTGGAGGGTGCGCAGGCCGAGCAGGTGCAGGCCGGTCTCCAGCCAGACCAGCGTGCGAGCGCAGAGCAGCAGGCGGCGGGCGCGGACGCCGGCATCCTCCACGATGACCTTGTCGGCGTTGTAGAATGTGCTGAATACGCCGGCCAACTCGTAGAGATAGGTGCAGAGGAAGTGCGGGCGCAGCGAGCTCGACGCCTGCTGGAGGGCGGCGGGGAAGGCGACGAGCTTGCGGGCGAGGGCGAGCTCGGTGGGGGTCTCGAAGGCGCTGGCGCCGGCGAGCGGCGCGGCGGGGTCGAGGCCGGCCTTGCGGAAGATGCTGTACTGGCGGGCGACGGCGTAGAGCAGGTACGGCGCGGTGTTGCCCTCGAGGCTGATCATCTTGTCCCAGGAGAAGAGGTAGTCGGAGGAGCGGTTCTGCGAGAGGTCGGCGTACTGCACGGCGCCGGTGCCGACGATCTCCGCGATCTGGTGACGCTCGGCCTCGGGGATGTCGGCGCTCTTCTCGGAGACGAGCTTGAACGTGCGCTCGCGGGCCTCGGCGAGGAGGTCCTTCAACTTGATGTTCTCGCCGCTCTTGGTCTTGAAGGGCCGGCCGTCCTCGCCGAGCACGGTGCCGAAGTCGACGTGCTCGAGGCGCGGGAGCGGGCGGCCGGTCTTCTCGAACCACTTCTTGGCGGTGAGGAAGAGCTGCTCGAAGTGGTCGCCCTGGCGCTTGTCGACGACGTAGAAGGCCCCGGTGGCGCCGATCTGCTCGGTGCGGTAGAGGATGGTGGCGAGGTCGGTGGAGGCGTAGTTGGAGGCGCCGTCGGACTTGCGCACGAGGAAGGGCTGGGGGCGCTCGGCGTGGCGGGAGAAGCGCGGGTGCTCGTCGTGGAAGACGACGAGGGCGCCGTCGCTGTCCTCGGCGAGGCCGCAGGCGGTGAGCTCGCGGTAGACCTGGTCGACCTTGTCGTTGTAGAAGCTCTCGCCGAGGGTGAGGTCGAACTTGATACCGAGCTGGTCGTAGATGGTCTGGAAGGCGGAGAGGCTGGCGGCGCCGATCTGCTGCCAGATCGCGCGGGCCGCGGGGTCGCCGGACTGGAGCTTCACCAGTTCCTGGCGGGCCTCGTTCATCACGGCCTCGTCGGCCTCGGCGGCGGTGTGGCCGACCTTGTAGAGACGCTCGAACTCGGCGAGCGGGTCGGCGGCGAAGGCGGCCTGGTCGAGGTGGCGCTGGTAGGCCCAGATGATCTTGCCGAACTGGGTGCCCCAGTCGCCGATGTGGTTGTCGCGAATCACCTTCGCGCCGGAGAACGCGAGCAGGCGGCAGAGCGCCTCGCCGATCACGGCCGAGCGCAGGTGGCCGACGTGCATCTGCTTGGCGGTGTTGGGCGAGCTGTAGTCGACGATCCACGTCTGGCCCGCGTAGGTGGTGGCGGCACCGGTGCGCAGGTGGTCCTCCGAATCGTAGGTGGCGAGCCAGTTCTGGAGCGCGGCGGGGGTGAGGCGGAAGTTGATGAACCCGGGACCGGCGATCTCGATGGTGCAGACCGCGGCGGGCAGCGCGATGAGGCCGACGAGTTGCTGGGCGAGCGCACGCGGGTTCTGCTTCTGGCGCTTGGCGTAGGCGAGCACGCCGTTGGCCTGAAAGTCGCCGTGGGCGGGATCGGCGGGGCGCACGTCGGGCGCGAAGACGGCGAGGTCGAAGCCGGCCTGGGCGGCGGCGGCGCGGACGGCGTTCTCGATGGCGGCGGCGACGTTGAAGGGCAGAACCATCCGGGCACTCAACGGCGCGCTGCGAAGGCGAGCAAGTTCACTTTTCGCTCGTGGCGCCACGGTGGGCGGGCGGGTTCGGTACTGGAGAAAATTATACTCGACATGCTCCTTGCAATCTGCTTACTGGCAACGGCTTGGGTCGGAGGGCTCAAGACCTAACTCGCCATCAATCCCGTGAATTCCATCATCAAAAAACGCACTCTTCCCCCGCGCCGTTACGTCAAGCCGTCCTTCACTTATCTCATTGAGAAGAAGCGAGATGGCGGCGAGTTCACCCAGGAGGAAATCCGGTTCATCATCGACTCCGTGCTCGATGGTGAGATGCCGGATTACCAATTGGCGGCGCTCATCATGGCGATCTACTTCCAGAGCATGTCGGCCCAGGAGTCGGCCATTCTCACCGAGGAGATGATGCTCGTCGGCGAGACCGTCGACCTCTCGCACATCGCCAAGCCGAAGATCGACAAGTACTCCACCGGCGGTGCGGGCGACAAGACCTCGCTCGTGCTCGTCCCGCTCGCGATGGCCAGCGGCGTGATTGTGCCGATGATGTGCGGGGTCGAGCCGGAGCACGAGATCTCCGCCCTCGACAAGCTCTCCGCCGTGCCCGGCTTCAAGTCCCACATCGACGTGCAGCACTTCACCGACCAGCTCGCCCGCGTGGGCGGCGCGATCGTGGCCCAGAGCAAGGACCTCGCCCCCGTCGACGAGATCCTGCACAACATGCGCAAGCAGACCGGCACGATCCCGAGCTTGCCGCTCATCACCGGCTCCGTGCTCTCCAAGAAGCTCGCCGAGGGCGCCGAAGGCCTCGTGATCGACATCAAGTGGGGCAACGGCTCCTTCATCAAGGACCTCGAGCAGGCCAAGCAGCTTGCGCGTTCGATGACCCGCGTCGGCCGCTCGATGAAGCGCCGTTGCGTCGCGCTGGTGACCGACATGAATCAGCCGCTGGGCGACACGGTCGGCACCTCGCTCGAGCTCAAGGAGGCCATCCAGCTCCTCAAGGGCGAAGGCCCCGAGGACATGAAGGAACTCGTGCTCAAGCTCGGCATGGAGATCGTGCGGCTGGCCGGCGTGGCGGGCTCGACGCTCTCGGCCAAGCAGACCGTGCAGCGCCACCTCACCGACGGTTCGGCCCTCGAGAAGCTCAAGGAGCTCGTCCGCGCCCAGGGCGGCGACGCCTCGTTCATCGACAGTCCCGAGAAGTTCCCGCAGGCGAAACACATCCGCAAGCTTCCGGCGCCGAAGCGCGGATACGTGCATACGATCAGCGCCGCGCTCATCGCCAAGGGCGTGCACATCCTCGGCGCGGGCCGCAACGCCCCCGGCGACAAGATCGACCACACGGTCGGCGTCTCCGAGATCAAGAAGGTGGGTACGCAGGTGAAACAGGGCGAGCCGCTGATGATGATCCACTACAACGACGAGGCGAAGCTCGAGGCCGCGCTGGAGCACTTCAAGAACGCCTACCGCCTCGCCCCGAAGCGTCCGACCCCGCCGCCGCTCGTCGTCGAGCGCGTGGCCTGAGCGCCGTCGCGCATCCGTTTCTCCAAGCCGGGCGTTCCCACCGCCCGGCTTTTTTTCGCCCGGCCGCCAAGCGCTATTCGCCGATGCTCACGCTTCGCCACGCCACTCTCGCGGACAAACCCGCCACCTACGCGTGGCTCTGTCTCTCCGACACCACGAGTCTGCACCTGGGTCCGCCGGACTATCCGGAGAGCCCGGTGCCGACGCGGGAGGAGTTCGCGCGCGATTTCGACGACTTCTACTTTCTGCCCGCGGGGCGTCGCCAAGGTGCGGTGATGATCGTCGAACGCGCCGCGGAGCCGATCGGCTGCCTCTGCTACGCGTGTTTCCACCTGCAGCCGGGAGCGGCCGAGCTCGACATCTGGCTGAAGGAACGGCGCCTGTGCGGGCTCGGGCTCGGCACGGAAGCGCTCCGGTTGCTCGTCGAGCATCTGCGGCGCGAGCTCGGGTGTACCCGGTTCCTGATTCGCCCGTCTGCGCGGAACACCCGGGCGCTCCGGGCCTACGCGAAGGCGGGCTTCGTCGACCGGCCGGAGAAGATCCCGGCGCTCCGGTCCTTTCTGAAGGAGGAATTCTGGGACGCCTACGGCGGCGGCGACTACGGGCTGGAGGGCACCGCGGTGATGACGCTGGAGGACGACACACCGCCCCGGTAGGCCGGCGCGAGAAGGCGCGTGGTGCCGAGGTCAGGTCATGGGCGGATAGTCGGTGTAGCCGTGCGGTCCCGGACTGTAGAGAGTCTTTGAATCCGGTTCCACCAGCGCCGCGCCGGCCCGCACGCGCTGCGGCAGGTCGGGGTTGCTGATGAAGTGGTGGCCGAAGACGATGGCCGCCGCGGTGCCGGCGGCGACGGTCGCCTCCGCCTCGGCCGGGGTGTAGCCCATGCCGCACAGCAATGCGCCGCGAAAGGCCGCGCGGGCGAGGGGGACCATGTCGCCCTTCTGCTGGCCGAAGAAATCGCCGCGCATGAGGTCGAGGAACGCGATGCCGCGGCGGTCGAGCTCGCGCGCCACGTAGACGGTGAGTGCGACCGGGTCGCTGTCCTTCATGTCGTTGTAGCTGTTCAGCGGCGAGATGCGCACGCCCACGCGGCCCGCACCCCAAATGCCGATGACCGCATCGACGACCGCGAGCAGCAAGCGCGCGCGGTTTTCGATCGGTCCGCCGTAGGGACCGCTGCGCTGGTTGCTGCCGTCGCGGAGAAACTGGTCGAGCAGATAGCCGTTGGCGCCGTGCACCTCGACCGCGTCGAAGCCGGCGGCGAGCGCGTTCTCCGCGGCCTGGCGGAAACCGGCGACGATGCCGGCCAGTTCATCGTCGCGCAGCTCGCGCGGCACCTCGTACGGTTTCTTGCCCTGCGGGGTGTGCGTCTCGTCGTTGGTGATGCGCAGCGGGCTCGGCCCGACCGGCTGCGCGCCGTTGTTGAGCAACGAGTGGCAGGCGCGTCCCCCGTGCCAGAGCTGGAGCGCGATCTTCCCGCCTTTCGCGTGCACGGCGGTTGTGACGGTTTTCCACGCGGCGACCTGCGCGGCTGAATAGACGCCCGGCTCGCGTCCGCCGAACGCGGAGTTGCCCGCGATGGCCATCGTCGCTTCGGCGATGATGAGGCCGGCGCCCGCGCGCTGGGCGTAATACTCCGCCATGATGGCGGTCGGGTTGTGATCCGCGTCGGCCCGGCAGCGGGTGAGCGGGGCCATGACGAAACGGTTGGCGAGCGAGATGTCGCCGAGTTGGACCGGAGTGAAGAGGGCGGCGTGGTGCATGGGTGGTAGGTAGGGCGCGAAGCAAGGGGTGTTGCCCCAGAATGCAAACGTGCCGCCACCACATGGCTGGGCGGAGCCAACGTCTTTAGCGTGTGGCGGGGCGCCGGCCGCAGAAGCCGAAGCGTATTGAGCCTCGCACAATAGACTGAACGCGGTGGCGCCGGGCCGCGGGCCGTCCGTAAGCGCGGCGGGCCCTTTCTGCCGTACGGCAGAATGCCCCACCATCGGACGTCCGTCCAGGATGCGAGACTCAGTAGTTGAACGGTCGGCTCAGTTCTCCGCGGAGTGGAGACCGCCGGCACCGGCGCGGAACTCGAGCACGGTGCGGCCGGAGCCGTCGGGCCGCTCGCTGGCGCAGTTCCACAGGCAGGCGCCGCAGTGGATGCACTTCTCGCGGTCGAAGACGGGTACGCCGTCGGGGCCGTGCGCGATCGCCTGGCCGGAGCAGACCTCGACGCAGGTGCGCTGGTCGCACTTGGCGCAGACCTGCGGGAAGGGGAAGACGACGTGGTCGGCGTATCCGGCCGGTGCCTGCACCTTGCCGCCCATGAGGAGCGCGTCCTGGTGCGAGACGAGGAGCTTGCCATCGAGCGGGATGGCGGGCCAGCCGGCGCGGTCCATGAGGGCGTTGTAGAGCGGCAGGCCCTTCGCGAG
>JAEWNN010000222.1 GCA_023457035.1 Verrucomicrobiota bacterium | reverse complement strand
CCAGCGCGGTCAGCCAGCCGGCGGCGGCGGACTGCGGTCCGTCGATGACAAAGCCGGCGGCGGCCACGGCAAGTCCGGCGACGCCGATCCCAAGCGGGAACGATGAACCGGCGAGCGCGGGCGCGGCGGGTGCCGAAGAAATGGAGGCAGCGGAGGAGTCGCTCATGCGATGGAGCGGAAAAGGGATTGGGTGGTGTGTCGGGCGGGCCGGTCAAAGTAGGACCGGTCTGCGACCGGTCGCCTTGCGCCCATGCCGGCAGGCGACGCAGAGTCCAGCGGGTCCGGTCGAAGACCGGACCTACCCGCAGGCGAGAGTACGGAGCTGAATGGGGCGGAGCTCATTGTCCGAGTTGGGCGCGGGCCGCGGCCGGCACGTCGTCGATGCGGCCGTCCTGCGAGCGCTGGAGGGCGCGAAGGTAGGCGATCACGGCCCAGCGATCGTCGGCCGGCAGCTTGTCGGCGTAGGGCATCATCGTGTTCTTGCCGTTGGTGATGGTGGCGAAAAGTTCGCCCTCGGCCATCTGGCGGAGACGGGCGTCGTGGTAGGTCGGCGTGGCGGTCATGCCGTAGGCCTTCGTTATCCCCTGACCGTCGCCCACCGCGCCGTGGCAGGGAGCGCAATAGATCGTGTAGCGTTCCTGCCCGCGGGCCATGAGTTCGTGGGTGACGGGCAACGCCGCCGGGAAACCGCGCACGAAGGAGCCGTCGGCATTCTTGCCACGGTACCGATGGTCGTCGGCCTGGAGCTCGCCGCGGGCAACGGTGTTCGCCGGGATTGGCCGGTCGGTGCGGCCATCGGAAAAGAAGGCGGAGCGGCCCTGGGCCTTGTACTTCGGTTGGCGCACCATGTCGTCGAAAAGCTCGATGGGGCTGCGCGTCGAGGTGCAGCCGCGGAATCCGGCGAGCGAGAGGACGGCGACGACGATGAAAGCGAGGGCGTAGTAGGCGTAGCGCATGGTGGCGGGCGTCAGGGCTCGAGGGCGACGATGTCCTTGCCGCCGATCTGGGCCAGGAACTCGCGGGTGCGCTCGGCCTCGAAGCGCGGATCATCGGCGTCGATCGCGAGGAAGAAGCGGTCGTCGGTGGCGCGCGGCCACTGCACGACCTTCATGACCGGGTGGTAGTGCATCGGCAGTCGGTTGAAGAGGAACATGCCGCCAAGCGTGCCGAATGCGGCGAACAGGATCGTGAGCTCGTAGGCCACCGGGAACGCGAACAGCGGGCTGAACAGCGGTTTGCCGCCGACGATCAGCGGATAGTCGAACGCGTTCATGTACCACACCATGAGCATGCCGGTGGTGAAACCGGCGATGCCGCCGAGCAGCGTCAGGCGCTGCACGCGGGAACGTTTCAGGCCCATCGCGCTATCCATGCCGTGGACCGGAAAGGGCGTATGCACGTCCCATTGCTGGAAGCCGGCGTCGCGCACCTGCTCGGCCGCGTGCATGATCTCGGCCGGGGTGTCGAAGGCGGCAAGGTATCCGTGGATGGGGTCGCTCATGGCGCGAAAGAGGTCGGAGGTAGGGATGGCGCTCCGCGCCGTCCGACACGCACGGGCACAGGCACTCGCTCGAGGGTGCGGACGGCGCGGAGCGCCGTCCCTACCCTCACGACAGCAACGGTCGGAGGTAGGGCGGTTTCTCCGAAGCCGCCGCGGACCTTTAGGAGAAACGTCCCTACCCGCTGCAGTTCGCGCCGGAGGAGCATGTGGATGTTGGCGTGCTGGAGGCTCGTGATCATGGGTGGGCGGCTCAGTGGTGCGCGTCGGTGGCGGGGCCGGCGTGCGGGTCGGCCTGGGGCGAGACGGCCTTGATCTCGGCCATCGCCATCAGCGGCAGGAAGCGCAGGAACAGCAGGAAGAGCACGCTGAACACGCCGAAGGTGCCGAAGAACGTGAAGAGCTCGACGACCGACGGCGAGTAGTAGCCCCAGCTCGAGGGCAGGAAGTCGCGGGCGAGCGAGGTGACGATGATCACGAAGCGCTCGAACCACATGCCGACGTTGACGAAGATCGAGAGGACCCAGACCAGCGTGGTGTTCTCGCGCACCTTCCGGAACCAGAAGAGCTGGGGGGTGATCACATTGCAGCTGATCATGATCCAGTAGGCCCAGGCGTAGTGGCCGAACGCGCGATTGACGAAGGCGAAGCCCTCGTACGGGTTGGCCCCGTACCACGCGATGAAGAACTCCATCGCGTACGCGTAGCCTACGATCGAACCCGTCGCCAGGGTTATCTTACACATGCAGTCGATGTGGTACTGCGTGATCAGGTCGTCGAGCTTGTAGATGGCGCGCAGCGGCAGCATGAGCGTGAGCACCATGCCGAAGCCCGAGAAGATCGCGCCGGCCACGAAGTACGGCGGGAAGATCGTCGTGTGCCAGCCGGGCACCAGCGAGACCGCGAAGTCGAACGAGACGATCGTGTGCACCGAGAGCACCAGCGGTGTGGAGAGCGCCGCGAGCAGCAGGTACGCCATCTCGTAGTTCTGCCAGTGGCGGTTCGAGCCGCGCCAGCCCATGGCGAACAGCCCGTAGAAGATCTGCTTCGCCTTCGACTTCGCTCGGTCGCGCAACGTCGCGAGATCCGGGATCATGCCCATGTACCAGAACAGCGTGGAGACCGTCGCGTAGGTCGAGACGGCGAACACGTCCCAGAGCAGCGGCGAGCGGAACTGCGGCCAGATCGCGTTGGCGTTGGGCAGCGGGAACAGCCACCACGCCCACCAGACGCGACCGACATGGAAGAGCGGGAACAAGCCGGCACAGCACACCGCGAAGATCGTCATCGCCTCGGCCGCGCGGTTGATCGACGTGCGCCACTTCTGCCGGAAGAGGCAGAGGATGGCCGAGATCAGCGTGCCGGCATGGCCGATACCGATCCAGAACACGAAGTTGACGATATCCCAGGCCCAGTTGACCGGGTTGGCGTGGCCCCAGACGCCGACACCCGTCGCCACGAGGTAGACGAGGCCGATGACGGTGAACGAGGCCACCACACAGGCGACGCCGAAGGCCACCCACCACCAGCGGGGCGTCGGCCCCTCGGTGATCGAGCAGATCTTGTCGGTGATCCACGCGAAGTCGCGACGGTGACCGATGATTTCCTGACGCGGCAGATGCGCCGGCTGGACCTCGGCAAGGACGGCCTGCGCGTGGGGCGGCAGCTCGGTGGAAGCAGTGCTGCTCATCGGGAGAGTCCTCCAGCAAGTAGGGCCGGTCTCCGACCGGCCGCGGGGGATGACGAGACACCACTGGCGGCGACAAAGCCCAGCGTGTCCGGTCGGAGACCGGACCTACTCAGTTGGCATGCCCGCTGGTAGGACCGGTCTCCGACCGGTCGCGAGAGGCGCACGCCCGCACGCCGGCATGCGCGTTCCAGGTCCAGTCGCAGACTGGACCTACCGGACAGGCACCTTCTCAGAAGAAGCATGGCGCTCATCACTCATGCCCTCCCGTGCCGTGCTTCGGCGCCGCGTCACCGTGCGCCGGTGCGGCGTGCTCGGCGCCGTGGGCCGCGCCATGACCTTCGCCGTGATGGGCGGGGTGGTTCTTCTGGTTATATTCGAGCCGGGAGAGCGGCATGTCCTGGTAGCCGGGCATGGCCGGGTTCGGGTTGCGGACTTTGGCGACGTACGAGGTGCGCGGACGGATGTTGAGGTAACCGAGCACCGCATAGGTGCGCGGATCCTGTTTCGCGACCGAGACGGCGCTCTGCGGATCGGCGACGTTGCCGAAGACGATGGCCTCGGTCGGACAGACCTGCTCGCAAGCCACGCGGATCGTGCGGTCGGGCACGACCACGTCGCCGCTGGCGCCGGCCTTCACCTTCTGCTCGATCTTCGCCCGCTGGATGCGCTGCACGCAGTAGGTGCACTTTTCCATGACACCGCGCATGCGCACGGTGACGTCGGGGTTCTGCGCCATCTTGAGCAGCTCCGGCTTCCCCTGCGGGCCGAGCGGGCCCAGGTAGAGGGAGTCGAGCTGGCGCTGCTGGTAATCGAAGAAGTTGAAACGGCGGACCTTGTACGGGCAGTTGTTGGCGCAGTACCGCGTGCCGATGCAGCGATTGTAGGCCATGACGTTGAGGCCTTCCTCGTCGTGCACGGTGGCATTGACCGGGCACACGCTTTCGCACGGAGCGGACTCGCAATGCTGGCAGGTCATCGGCTGGAGCGAGACCTGCGGATCCTCCGGGATCGCGGCGTTGCTCTCGAAGCCGGTCGAGTAGTAGCGGTCGAGGCGGATCCAGTGCATCTCGCGGCCGCGCAACACCTGGTCGCGGCCGACGATCGGGATGTTGTTCTCCGCCTGGCAGGCGATCACGCAGGCGTTGCAGCCGATGCAGGTGTTGAGGTCGATCGACATGCCCCACTGGTGCACCGAGTCCTGCGGCGCAGCGGCCCCGGCGAAGTCCGGGTGCTCGTACAGCGAGTTGCCGCGCGGGGTGAATTTGGACTTGTCGGCGAGCGGCTTGTTCTTGTCGGCGCCGTAGATCGCCGGAGTGTGCGACTCCATGCCGATGCCGGCGGCCCAGGTCGGGTTCTCGCGGTGCTCGCCGAGGTTGGCCTCGCGGATGATGTCGCGGCCCTCGATCGCCCAGTGTTCCTGGGTGTTGGGCAACTTGTGGGTGCGACCGGGCAGCACCTCGATCTTCGCGCCGGTGGCGAACGCCAGGCCGGCGGAAGTGCGGATCGCGTAGGCGTTGAAGCCGACGCCGTTCCCCACCCGACCGGCCGCCGTGCGGCCGTAGCCGAGCGGGAGGACAATTGTGTAGTCGGCGAGACCGGGCTGGATGTGCACCGGCGCCTCGACCGAGCGACCGTCGAGCGTGATGCGCACCACCGGCGCCTGCTGCTTGCCGATGCTGAACTCGTTGAAGTCGTGCCGCGACGCATCGAGCGCGCCCGAGGCGGGCTGGTTCTTGTCGAGGCGGCGCGGATCGATGAGGCCGAGATCGGCCGCGAGGCGCGGCGAGATCTGCACCGGGTTGTCCCACGAGATCTTCGTGATCGGATCCGGGCACTCCTGGAGCCAACCGTTGTTCGCCGCGCTGCCGTCGCCAACTTTCAGATCCGGGAGGAAACGGACTTCGAGATTCTCGGCGGAGAGCGTCACCACCGCGGTGCCACGCAGGATCTCCTGCAACGCCGCCGCGGAGAAACGCGGCTGGACGGTGTCACCGCCCCGCACGAGCACTCCATCGTGCAGCCACTGGCGGATCTTCGTCTCCTCCCCGCCCACAAGCGCCCCGATCGTGCGATGCACCAAGCTGTAGCCCTCGGTGACACTGTCGCCCTGGAGGCGGGCGAGGAACTCGATCTCCGACACGCCGTTGAACAACGGCAGAATCATCGGCTGCACCGGCACGAGCGCGCCATCGGCGGTCCGGGCATCGCCCCACGACTCGAGGAAGTGCGCGGCGTGGACATGCCACCCACCCTGCTCCGCCACGAGCGCCGAGGTCTCGTCGACGTACAACCCGTGCCGCACGACCTCCGAAACCTGTCGCTGCAACGCCGGCCAGTCGAGCTCGGCCGGCGCGTTGTACACCGGATTGCCGCCGAGGATCACCAACGAGCGGACCTGCCCGTCCTGGATCGCCACCGCGAGATGGTGGATCGAGTCGGCGGGATCCGCCGGGGTGCCCAACAACTCGACCGTGCGTCCGTAGCCACCGAGCGCCTCGTTGATCGCCAGCGCGAGCGCCTGAACCACGGGCCCCTGCGGCGAGCCCGCGCAGACGAGCGCCGCACCCGCGTGTTCGCACAAATCGGCGACACAGGCCTCCATCCAGCCGGTATCCAGCGCGGCGGTGGCCGCCAGGCGTTCGAGCAACGCCGTCACCTCGCCGAAACGGCCGGTCTTGGCGAACACCCGCAGCGCCACCGCCGCCGCCAAGGCCGGCATCTGGGCATCGGCGATCCGCAGGCGATGGTCGGC
>JAEWNN010000221.1 GCA_023457035.1 Verrucomicrobiota bacterium | reverse complement strand
TGCTGCTGCAGATCGTAGTCGGAGCGGGCGGCGATGCCCCACAGCTCCTGCACGCCGAACGGGTACTTGAACATGATGTCGACCGTGCGGCGGCTGTAGAACGAGAGCTTCTCCTTCGGGTGCTCGTAAAGCGAGAGGTGGTCGGCGGGTAGCCCGATCGACTTGAGCCAGTTCTGGCACCACGTCAGCCACTCCTCGTGGCAGGCGAGCCAGTCGGCGTCGGGGTGGATGAAATATTCCATCTCCATCTGCTCGAACTCGCGCGAGCGGAAGATGAAGTTGCGCGGCGTGATCTCGTTGCGGAACGACTTGCCGACCTGCGCGATGCCGAAGGGCAGCTTCACGCGCGTGGTGTCGATGATGTTCTTGAAGTCGACGAACATGCCCTGCGCGGTCTCGGGCCGCAGGTAGGCGACGGCGGACGAGTCGCGCATCGGGCCGACGTGCGTCTCGAACATCATGTTGAACGCGCGCGGCGGGGTGAGGCTGCCCGGCTCGCCGGTGGCCGGCGAAGGGATGAGCGGGATCTGCTCCGGCGTGGCCTCGGTGAACTCCTTGACCGCGACCGGCGCGAGCGCGCCCTGCACGGCCTTCTTGCGCTTCAACGTCTCGGCCTTCTCCTGCAGCTCCTCGGCGGTGCGCTCGCTCTCGAGCGCGGAGACGTAGCCGATGGTGGCGCCGTCGACCACGACCGCGGCGAAGAACAACTGGTCGGCGCGGTAGCGCTGCTTGGAGGCCTTGCAGTCGACGAGCGGGTCGGTGAAGCCGGCGACGTGGCCCGAGGCTTCCCAGACTTTCGGATGCATGATGATCGACGACTCGAGGCCGACGACGTCGTCGCGGCGGTGGACCATGTCCTGCCACCACGCGTTGCGAATGTTGCGCTTCAGCTCGGCGCCGAGCGGACCGTAGTCGAAGAAGCCGTTGAGCCCGCCGTAGATCTCCGAGGAGGCGTAGATGATGCCGCGCCGCTTGCACAGCGACACGAGGGTTTCCATGAGGTTGTCGGAAGAGGACGGCGTGGCCATGATTGAAAACGCGAGAGTTAGGGGTGCGCTGCGCCCGCGGTCAATGGCGCGGTTGGCGCGGCCCGGCCCGCAGCCTGGCGGAGAGCGGCGCACCTGCCGGCCGCAGCGGAGCTGCTGCAGCGGGTCGCCCGGCGCCGCCTTCATTGAAAAACGGCTGAAACAACCGTGAAGCCCACGTAAGAACCACGCGCCCGCGCGAGGCGGGGTGCTTTCGCGTTTGTCGGGCCACGCGGTCGGCGCGACCTCTCCCCTCGCCATGAGCCCGCCCAACGGAACCATCCGCCGTCCCGCCCGTTCGCGCGCCTCGTATCTGCTTCGCCGCCCACTCGCCGTCGCCCTGTGCGCCACCGCCCTCGCGGCTCCGCTCACCGCGCAGAGCACAGCCGCGCTCACCTTTGCCACCGATACCTTCGAGAGCGGCCTCACGCCCGCCCGTGAGCTCCACGTCGCCACCACCGGCAACGACACCACCGGCAACGGCTCGCCGTCCGCGCCCTACCGCACCATCGCGCGTGCCACCGGCCTCGCCACGCCCGGCACCGCCGTGCGCATCCATGCGGGCAACTACTCCGGCGGCACCTACCTCTCCGACCTCGCCGGCACCGCCGCCGCCCCGATCTGGATCGGCGGCGCACCGGGCGAGGCCCGCCCCGTCATCTCCGGCGGCGGCGAGGGACTCCACCTCACCCGCGCCCGTTATCTCGTGCTCCACGACCTCGAGATCACCGGCGCCACCGGCAACGGCATCAACTGCGACGACGGCGGCGACTACGACAACGAGGACGCCACCCGCCATGTCGTCTTCCGCGGTCTCCGCATCCACCACATCGGCACCGGCGGCAACCAGGACGCCCTCAAACTCTCCGGCGTGAACGACTACTTCGTTCTCGACTGCGAGATCGCCGACGGCAGCTCCGGCGGCAGCGGCATCGACCACGTCGGCTGCCACCGCGGCCTCATCGCCCGCAACCGCTTCACCCGCGCCGGCACCAACGCCATCCAGTCCAAGGGCGGCAGCTCCTCCCTCGAGATCCGCGCCAACTGGTTCGAGGAGTGCGGCGCGCGCACGCTCAACATCGGCGGCAGCACCGGCTACGAGTACTTCCGTCCCTCCCTCGCCGCGCCACCGGCCATCAACTACGAAGCACGCGACATCCGCGTCGTCGCCAACGTCTTCATCGGCTCCGACGCCCCGCTGGCCTTTGTCGGCGCCGTCGACTGCGTCGCGGTGAACAACACCATCGTGCTCCCGCACAACTGGGTCGTGCGCATCCTGCAGGAGACGGTCTCGAGCGGTTCCTACACCTTCGCGGCCTGCGGCAACAACACCGTCGCCAACAACATCGTCCACTACGACCGCGGCGACCTCTCGACCTTCGTCAACGTCGGCTCCAGCACCGCGCCCGCCACGTTCTCCTTCGCGCGCAATCTCTGGTACAACACCGCCAACCCCGCGCAGTCCACGCCCTCGCTCCCCGTCGCCGAAACCGGCGGCCTCTACGGCGCCGACCCGCGCTTCGTCTCCGGCCTGCTCGCCGACTATCGTCTCCGCGTCGGCAGTCCGGCCCTCGCCGCCGGCGCGAGCCACCCGCTGAGCACCACCGACTATCGCGGCGATACCTTCACCGCGCCGCCCGCCCTCGGGGCCTTCGCGCTCCCCGTCGGCGCCGACTACGCTGCGTGGCGCGCCGCAAACTTCACCGGTGCCGAGCTCGCCGCCGACGCCATCTCCGGCCCCACCGCCGACCCCGACGGCTGCGGTCTGTCCAACTTCGCCCGCTACGCCTTCGCCCTCCCTGCGCGCGGTGCGGTCTCGAACCCGGTGCGCCTCGACACCGCGGACTCCGGCGACATCCGCGTGCTCACCCTCACCTGTCCCCGCCGCACCACCGCGAGCGACCTGACCTACGTTCTCGAGTCGAGCCCCGACCTCGCCAACTGGACCGCCGTGCCCGGCCAGGCCTGCACCGCCGGCGCCGGCCCGATCATCGCCCAGGACACCGTCGCCCTCGCCGCCACCCCGCGCCGCTTCCTGCGCGTCCGTGTCGTTCCCCTTCCTTGACCCTCTCCCGCCGCGCGGATGACCACGACCCACCGGAACTGGGAGAGCACAAACACCTCCGCCATGACGCCCAACTCGCTCCACGGCCTTGCGCTGACCACCGGCCTTCTCACGCTTCTTGCCACACCCGCATTCAGTGGCACCGACCTCGGGACCGGCCTCACGACGGGCCGGCAAATGGTCGCGTATTCACCGTTGGCGAAACCGGCCAAAGGCCAGCGCGTGGTCGATCCCGATTTTCCCACCACCCACCTCGTGCGGATCACCGACGTCAAGACCGACTGGAACTGCGCGGCCGCGATCCCCGTCTATCCGACCATCCAGGCATGGAACGCCGACGAATCGTTGCTGATCCTCTATGTGACCAACTCCCGCGGGGCGGGCTCGCAAACGGGTCACGCGCTGTTCGATGGTCGCACCTATTCATTTTTGCGGTGGCTGGACATCAACCCGGCCGACATCGAGCAATTCTACTGGGACACCGACAACAAGGACCTCCTCTACTACGTCGACAACCATGATGACGGGGGCGTGAGGCACTTCGTCCTCACCCGCCTGAACGTGTCGACGGGGGTGAAGACGGCGTTGCATGATTTTGCCACGGATATTGTCGCAGGGGGCAAGTTGAATACTGCGATCGGAACCGAAGCGGTGAGCGGAGGCGCGGACCCGTTTTCCATGAGTCTCGACAACGACCTCCTCGGCCTCGGCTGTTACCTCGGCCACAACGGCCCCGGGGGCGCGGCCGCATTCCGGGCCTTCACCTACCGCTTGTCGACCGGCGCGATCAGCCAAACGCTCCTGACCGAGGCGGAAGTCCCCCAGGCGGCTCCCTCCGGAACCTGCACCTACTACTATCAGGACAACGATTCCACGAAGGCTTGGGTGCTGGATCCGACCACTCAGGCCGTACGGAGAACCATCGCCTGGTCCGGGGTCGACCATACCGACCTGCTGCGCAATGCCGCCGGCCACGACATCGTCGTCGGCGCGCAGTACGACGGGCCGTCCGGCAGCGGCAACTTGATGTGGGCCGATCTGGAGACCGGCGCGGTGCACACGATCCTCGGTGCGGCGACGGGCGATGGATACCCGACCCCGGGCACGCTCACCAGCGGGCGCGCCTACCGGAATCCCGGCTGGGTGGCCGTCGGCATCACCGGCGAGATCAACCAGACCAGCACGTTTCTCGACCAGGAGGTGTTGGTGGCCAACGTCGACACCGGCGCCTTCTACCGCGTCGCCCACCACCGCAGCACCGGCAACTTCTACAACGCCGGCGACTCCAACTACTGGGCGCAGCCCAACGTGACCATCAGCCCCAGCGGCACCCGCATTCTGGTTCAGAGCGATTGGGGCGCCGGGAGACCGGGGACCGGTGTCATTGCCGATCCCGACGCGATCGTCGACACCTACGTGATCGAGCTCCCCGCCTACTCCAGTGCCGCCACGAACAACTACGCCGCGTGGCGCGCCGCCAACTTCACCGGCGCCGACCTGGCGAACGACGCCGTCTCCGGACCCATCGCCGCCCCCGACGCCTGCGGCCTCACCAACCTCGCCCGCTACGCCTTCGATCTCCCTGCCCGCGGCCCCGTTGCGAACCCGATCACGCTCGGCACCACCACCTCCGCCGGTGCGAGCTACCTCACGCTCAGCTTCCCCCGCCGCGCCAGCGCCACCGATCTGGCCTACACGCTCGAGGCCAGTTCCGACCTCGCCATCTGGACCGCCGTGCCCGGCCAGACCTACACCGCCGGCGCCGAGCCCATCACCGCGCAAGACACCATCGCGATGGGCACCGCCCCGCGCCGCTTCCTCCGGCTCCGTGTCACAGCTTCTCCGTAATCAACCCGTTCTGCACTCAACACTCTCCCTTCTGACTTCTCCATCCCTCCCTCCCCCGCGCCGACAGGCGCCTAAGGTTTTGCGCCCCGCAAAACCTCCGCCCTTCGCTCATCCGGCTTCCCTCATGCACCCGCACCGTCCGCTTCCCGCTTTCGCCTCGCGCCTTGTCACCACTCTCTCCGCGCCGACCGCCACCACCTCTCGGGGCAGCTCCCACCAAGCCGGCCGCGAACCACACCCAGGGTGTTTGCATCGAACTGGGCTGAACACCAGCGGCCGACGACATCGGCGCCATAAGAACATCCACCAAGCAGAATGACCCCCGGAAGCACCCTATGAGAAATGCGCATGCAGTGACTATCCTCGGAATTTGGGCAACGGCTCTGCCACCACTCGCCTGGGGTGCACCGGTATCTGCGCCGACCCTGAGAACCACGCTGGCAGCAAGCTGGGACGAGAACTGGTTCGGGTCGGTGGCGGTATACGACCTCAACAATGATGGAGCCATGGAGATCATCGCGGGGCGGCATAGTGTTTTGTACGTTTGGGACAACAAGGGGAAGAAGCTATGGCGTGCTCCGGTCGGGGAGAATTCCTCCTCACCCAATG
>JAEWNN010000220.1 GCA_023457035.1 Verrucomicrobiota bacterium | reverse complement strand
TGTTGCGGGCTCGCCCTCATCGTCGAGGGCAGGCCAGACTGTCCGTGGCATGACCAGTGAAGCCGCCCGCATCTCGCGCATCGTCCACCTTGGCCTGCTCGCCCTTGTCGTGCTCGGCCTCGGAGTGAGTCCGGCCGGCGCGTTGGACCCCAGTCGCTCCATCCACCAGTACAACGTCCGCACATGGCGCCGCGTGAATCTCCTGCCGGCCAACGCGGTCAACGCGATCCACCAGACCGCGGACGGACACCTCTGGCTCGGCACTCCGCGCGGACTGGTCGATTTCGACGGCGTCGAATTCAAGGCCCTCGGCCTGCCGGGGCAGCATGCCTCCCTGCCGCGCATCGTCACCTGTCTGGCGCCGCGGCGAGCCGGCGGTCTCTGGGTCGGCACCGACCGGGGTGGCTACGGCTTCTTCGACGGCACCCGCTTCACGCCCCAGCCCGCTTCTGGTTCGGCCTCGGAATCGCCCACCGTGCGCTGCCTGCTCGAGACCGCCGACGGCACGCTCTTCATCGGGTTGCAGGGCAGCGTGGGCCGGCGACTGCCCTCCGGGGAGTTCCACCTGATCTCGTCCTCGCTCGACGTCCTGAGCCTTCACCAGGACACCCGCGGCCGGGTGTGGATGGGGACCGCGGGCAGCGGCCTGCATTACTGGCAGGACGGCCACCTCACGAAGATCGAGGGGCCCGCCGCAGCGCTCTGGGGCAGCAACGTCATCTCCACCATCACCTCCGATCCCACGGGCGTGATCTGGGTCGGCGCGGCCAACGGCCTGCACGGTCTCAATGCCGACCTCACGCCCCGCCCCCCTGTCGGATTCAGCGGCCAAGCCCGTGCACTGCTGATCGACAGCCAGGGCGTCGTCTGGATCGGGGGAATGTTCGACGGGGTGGTACGACTGAAGGACGGCCGGCTCTCCGCCCTCGGTCGCCGCGACGGGCTTGCGAGCGACCACGTCCTCGCCTTGGCGGAGTCCGCCGACGGCAGCGTGTGGGTGGGCACGCAGGACGGGTTGTCCCAACTCTCCGAGGTGAAGTTCCCCATCCTCTCCACCACCGAGGGCCTGCCGGCCGAGGCCTGCCTGAGCGTGGCGGCGTCGCCGGAGGGCGGGATCTGGGCGGGCACCTCCAACGGCCTGGCGCACATCGTCGACGGTCGCTGCGTCGCGTTCGGCATCGATCGCGCCGACGGTTTTCCCTCGGAGTGGATTCGGCGCGTGTTCGTCGCCCGCGACGGCGCCGTTTATCTCCTGGGCGGCCGCCAGGAGCTCAACCGTTTCCGCGACGGCCGCGTCACCAAAACCTGGTATCCCGGCACCTGGTCGCAGGCGATCGAGGAGGACGCCGAGGGGATCCTGATCACCGTCAACAACAAGCTGGCCCGTCTCGTGGACGACGAACTCGTGCCCTACCGGCTGCCCGACGGGCGCGAACCCGAGTTCGGCTGGATCACGGACCTGCTTGTCGCCCGCGACGGTTCGTTGTGGGTCGCCGCCCGCCCCGGGCTCGTGCAGATCAAGGACGGGGCGCTGCGCGACTGGATGAGCGACCGCGCCGACGCGGACAAGGGCTTCGCCAGCCTCTGCGAGGACGACGACGGCGCGGTGTGGGCCACGCGCAACACGGGCCTCGTGCGGGTCCGCGACGGCCGGGTCGCCACGGTCGACCACCGCCAAGGCCTCCACTCGGACCTCGTCTACACCATGGTGCCCGATCGCCTCGGCAACTTCTGGATGGACTCGCCGGAAGGCTTCTTCCGGGTCAGCCAGCAGGAACTCAACGCCGCCGCGGACGGCACGCTCGCCCGCGTCACCTGCACGGTGTTCGACGGCCCGCAGGTGATCAAGACCTCGGAGAAACTGAACACCGAATACTCCGGCTGCCGCTCGACCGACGGCCGCATCTGGCTGCCCAGCGCGAAAGGCGTCATCGAGATCGATCCCGCACGCCTGCCGCTCAACTCGCAGCCGCCGCCACTTCGCTTGTTGCGGGTTCGCGTGAACGGCCGCGATCAACCGGCGGACCGGGAGCCCCGCCTCGCCCCGGGCGAGCGCAACCTCGAGTTCGACTACGTCGCCATCGACTATCAGGCGCCCGAATACATCCGCTACCGCTACCGGCTGGAAGGCTTCGAGCAGGAGTGGGTGGAGGCCGGCGCCCGGCGCTCGGCCTTCTACACCAACCTGCCGCCGGGCCGCTACGCCTTCCATGTCCAGGCCTGCAACGCCGACGGCGTGTGGAATCTCGCGGGCGCCCGCTTCGCGTTCACCCTGCCCCGCCGCCTCACCGAGTACGGGTGGTTCCAGGCGGGGGCCGGCGCGGCGCTGCTCGGCCTGGTCGCCCTCTCCTGGGTGGCGCGCGATCGGCGGCGCCGGCGCGAGATCGCGGAGATCCGCCATCGCGAACTGCTCCAGATGCAGATGATCGAGAGCTCGCCCGTGCCCATGGTGATGCTCGACCGCGCCCACCGGGTCCTCTACGTCAACGCCACCTTCACCCGCGTGCTGGGCTTCACCGCCGCGGAGATCCCGGATCTGGAAACCTGGTGGCGCCTCGCCGCCACGGACCCCGCGACCCGCGACGATTGCGCCGTCGGCTGGAGCCGCCGCATCGCCGAGGCGGCCGAGGAGCGCCGCCCCATCGAGCCGGTGGAGACGACCGTGGCCCACCGCGACGGCGGCCGGCGCCACCTCGTCATCACCACCTCGGCGGTCGGCGAGCGCACGCTGGTGATCTGCTCCGACCTCACCGACCGCAAGCAGGCCGAGGATGCGCGGCGCCAACTGGAGGAGCAGTTGCGCCAGAGCCAGAAGATGGAGGCCATCGGCCGCCTCTCCGGCGGCGTCGCCCACGACTTCAACAACATGCTCACGGTCATCCTCGGCAACGTGATGCTGATGGAGATGGCCGACAAGGTGCCGCCCGAGTTCGCCGAATCGATCCGCGCGATCAAAGACGCCGCGAAACGCGCGGCGAACTTCACCCGCCAGCTCCTGGCGTTCAGCCGCAAGCAGCCGATGCAGCCCGCCGCCCTCGACCTCAACCAGGTCGTGCGGGAGATGACCGACGTGCTGCAACGCCTCGTGGGCGAGCAGGTGCGCATCGCGATCGAGCTCGCCCCCGCCCCCGTGCCCATCCGCGCCGACGCCACCATGATCGAGCAGGTGCTGCTCAACCTCGTGGTCAACGCCCGCGATGCCATGCCCAACGGCGGCCGGCTCGATCTCGCCACGGGCGTGGTCGACATCGCGCCCGACGCCGTGCCGAAGACCCTCAACGCCCGCGCCGGCAGGTTCGCCCGCCTCACCGTGGGCGACACCGGCATGGGCATCCCCCCGGAGGTCCTGCCCCGCATCTTCGAGCCCTTCTTCACCACCAAGGCGATCGGCAAGGGCACGGGCCTCGGGCTCGCCACCGTGTTCGGCATCGTCGATCAGCACCGGGGGTGGATCGAGGTCACCAGCAAGGTTCTTCGCGGCACCGTCGTCCACATCCACCTGCCCGTCGACACCGAGGCGGCGCCGGCCCGAGTAGTCGCCACCGAAGCGGTGGGCCGTCCCGCCGCCGGCGCCGGCCGCGTCGTGCTCCTCGTCGAGGACGAGCCCACGGTGCGCGCCCTCGCCCGCAAAACCCTGGCCAGCGAAGGCCACCGGGTTCTTGAAGCGGACTCGGGACCGAACGCCGTGCGGGTGTGGAACGAGCACCGCGACCAGATCGAGATTCTGTTCACCGACATCGTCATGCCCGACGGGATGAACGGCGTGGAGCTGGCCCGGCGGCTGCAGAGCGAGAAACCGGGGTTGAAAGTCGTCTACACCAGCGGCTACAGCGCCGACGTCGCCGGCGCCGATTTCTCCGGCCGCGAAGGCATCGACTTCCTCGGCAAGCCCTACACGCCGGCGGGAGTGTTGCGCATCATCGCCCGCGCCGCCGCCGAGCTGCCGGCACGATAGTCGCGCCCCGGGGCCGCTGGCGCCGTATCGCCACAGAGTGCCACCGCGGAGGACGGGGGCGGCGTGTCTCGTCGTGGAGCCCGCCCCTCGGTGGAGATCTCGGGCCATCGCTCGATCACTCCACCTGCGGTCCGGAGGATCGAACTACGGGCAGGCCGGCCGCCGAGAGGAAAAGCCTCGCCGCGCGCCCCTGTTCCGGCCTGATTCCTGCCCCCGAGGGACGCAGCCGCCGCCGCCCAATCGAGCGGTTCGCCGCCCCCGATCGACCGCCCACCTTCCAGCCGTCCCTGCCCGTACCGCCATGGCGCTGCCCCACCTCACCGACGAACAGATCCGCACCTGGTCCCGCGAACAGAAGGACCGCTGGTGGTTCGAGAACGTCTTCCGCGGCGACATGCCGCAGCTCACCCTGCGCTCGGCGTTCACCGGTTTCCTGCTCGGCGGCATCCTCGCCGCCACCAACCTCTACATCGGGGCCAAGACCGGCATCTCCGTCGGCGTCGGGCTCACCTCGGTCATCCTCGCGTTCGCGCTCTACCGCGGGCTGGCCCGGGCCGGGCTCGCGGCCGACTTCACGATCCTCGAGAACAACTGTACCCAGTCGATCGCGACTGCCGCCGGCTACATGACCGCGCCGCTCGTCTCCGCGCTCGCCGCCTACATGCTGGTGACGGGTGCGGTCCCGCCCGCCTGGCACCTGGTCGTCTGGCTGGTGGTGGTCGCCCTGATCGGCGTGCTGCTCGCCTTCCCGCTCAAGCGCCGCTTCATCAACGAGGAGCAGATGCCCTTCCCCGAGGGCCGCGCCTGCGGCGTCGTGCTCGATGCGCTCTACCACGGCAGGGGCGACGAGGGCGTCCTCAAGGCCCGCCTGCTCGGGCTCACCGCCGGCGCCACCGCCCTCTACCAAATGCTGGTGAGCGACGGCTGGATGCGCCTGGTCCAGTTCAAGCTCCTCCAGCTCCACCGCTGGGCCGGGCTGTCCGAGCCCTGGCACCTCCAGGAGCGGCTCGACAGCTACTACTACGATCTCGCCGCCCGGCTGCATTGGTGGACCCCGCGCATCCTCGGCACGGATATCCGGCAGCTCGGCCTGCGCCTTACCCTCGACGCCGCCATGCTCGGCGTCGGCGGCCTGATGGGCATCCGCGTCGCCTCCAGCGTGATGCTCGGTGCCTTCGTCAACTTCTTCGTGCTCGCTCCGCTCATGATCCAGCGCGGCGACATCGTCGCCCGCGCGGCGGCCGACGGCACCACCATCGCGATCTCGCGCACGGAGATCGTCAACCAGTGGGCGCTATGGTGGGGCGTGACGATGATGATCGTCGGTTCGCTCGTCGGCCTGCTCGGCAAGCCGGACCTCTTCAAGAGCCTGTTCCGGCGCAAGCGCGCGGCGGTCGGCGCCGGCGGCCCCGATGTGCTCGCCCACATCGAGGTGCCGCTCTGGGTTTCGTGGGGTGGCCTGCCGGTCGGGGTCGCCGCCGGTGCGTGGGTATCGCACACCTATTTCGGCGTGCCGTGGCTGCTGGCGCTGGTGTCGTTCCCGTTGATCGCGGTGCTTACCGTCATCTGCACCAATGCCATGGCGCTCACCTCGTGGACGCCCACCGGTGCGCTTTCGAAGATCACGCAGTTCACCATGGGCGCGATCGACCGCTCCAATCCGGCGAGCAACCTCATCCCTGCCGGCATGACCTCCGAGATCGCCTCCAACGCCGCCAACCTGCTCTCCGACATCAAGCCCGGCTACATGCTCGGGGCGAAGCCGCGCCAGCAGGCCGTCGGCCACGTGATCGGCATCGTGGCCGGCTCGCTCGCCGCCGTGCCGCTGTTCTATCTGCTCTTCCTGCCCGCGCACGCCGATGGTACCCGTTCCGTGGGCACGATGATCTCGGATCAGTTCGCGTTTCCCGCCGCGGTGCAGTGGAAAGGCGTGGCCGACCTGATCGCGCATGGGCTGAAAAGCCTGCCGACCTCCGCCCTCGTCTCGATGGCCTTCGCGGCCGCGGCCGCGGCGTGCTTCGAGATCGCCCGCATCGTCACGCGGGGCCGGTTCCCGATCTCCGCCGTCTCGGTCGGGCTCGGCGTGGTGCTGCCGCCGGAAGCCAGCTTCGCCATGTGGGTTGGCGCGCTCGCTTTCTGGTGGTTTGGCCGCCGGCAGAAGGTTGCCGGCACCCGCGGCCACGCGTTCTGGGTCGAGGGCTGCGAGCCGGTCTGCGCCGGCCTGATCTCCGGTGCCGCGCTGGTCGGCATCGGCAACGCCGTGCTCAACGTGCTGCTGGGCTGAGCCGCCCGTATTCGCGAAGACCGCCCACCCGGCCCGGGCCGGGGTGCCGAGCAGGGTTGCCGGACGGGCGCGCCCACCGGCCGCGCGCCGACCGTTTGGTGCGAAAGTCCATCGCGGGCAAACTTCCCTCTTGCCCGTGCCCGCCAAACCCGAAACAAATTCCCTCTCCCTTTTCGCGTCGCCCCCTCGGGGAAGGACGCGGCGTTCCTCGTCACACCACCGTTTCATGCAAAGTTTCTCGGCGCAATGCCTCGACATGGCCCGCTCCATGTTGAGCCACAATCTCGACGCGATTAATCCCGACGGCACCGTCACTCCCGTCACTGGCGAAATCCAGCGTTCCGACGA
>JAEWNN010000219.1 GCA_023457035.1 Verrucomicrobiota bacterium | reverse complement strand
CGCAAATACGGCCACGTCTTCGCCGTCGGGCTCCAGAGCGCGCTCGTCTACCGCTGGAATTTCTTCATCCGCGGCTCGTTCTCCCTCGTCCACCTCTGCCTGATCTTCATCCTCTGGGGCGCGGCCTTCAGCGGCGTCGACCAGATGGGCGGATTCGACGTCCGGCAGACGCTCACCTACTTCATCGTGGTCTTGGCGCTGCAGTTCATGGTCGGCGCTTTCAACGAGGACTACCAGATCGGCGAGGAGATCCGCAACGGCCTGATCAACCAGTTCCTGCTCAAGCCCGTGAACTACTTCGGCTACCGCCTGAGCCTGTTCGCCTCGGCCCGCCTCGTCTCCGGCCTGCTCGTGTTCGTGCCGCTGCTGGCTGCGTCGCCCTGGTTCGGCGACCAACTGACCTTCCCGCCCTATGAGCCGTGGCGGCTGTCGGCCGGGCTGGCGGCGATGGTGCTGGCGGCGGCGCTGCAGTTCACGATCGCGTTCTGCTTCGGCCTGCTGGCGTTCTGGTTCCTCGAGATCCAAGGCTTCGTGATCCTCTCCTACGCGATCGAGACCTGCCTCGGCGGTTCGCTCTTCCCCCTCGACCTGCTGCCGCGCGGCGTCTTCCTCGTCGCCCAGTACCTGCCGTTCCCCTACCAGATGTACTTTCCCGCCGCGATCCTCACGGGCCGAATCGGCACGCCGGAGGAAGCCCTGCGCGGACTCGCGATCCAGGCGATCTGGGTGGTGGTCGCCATGGTCGGTGCCCGCCTGCTCTGGGCCGGGGGCCTGCGCAAACACACCGCCGTCGGCGGCTGAGGTGGTCTGCAATTTGCGATTGCCGATTGCCGATTTCGCAAGCGCGCCAGCGAAACCTATCGATCACGTTCCCCACCGCCTCCGCCCCTTTCCGGCCAATCGAAAATCGGCAGTTCCAAATCGAAAACCGCATGCACTACGTCCGCCTCTGGCTCGCCTCGCTGCGCTACTCGATCGTGCGCACGATGATGTTCCGCTTCGATTTCCTGCTGTGGACGATTGTCGAGTGCGCGTGGATGGCGGTGAACCTCCTGCTCATCCAGGTCATCTACGCCCACACCGAGTCGGTGGCCGGCTGGGGCAAATACGAGATGTTGCTGCTCGTGGGCACCTCGATGCTCATGCAGCGCCTGCTGATGGGGTTCTTCTGGACCAATCTCTTCGAGATCGGCCGCAATGTCCGCACCGGCCAGTTCGACTTCTATCTCACCCAGCCCGGCCAGCCGCTGTTCCTGGTGTCCACCCGCAAACTGGATCCCGACGGTCTGGCCAACTCGCTCGTCGCCATCGGCGTGATCGTCTACGCCCTGCGCCACCTCGGACTGCCGATCACTGTGGGTGGTGCGGCCCTGTATGCGGCGTTGGTTGCGATCGGCTTGGTCGTCCACTACAGCCTGTTGCTGCTGCTGGCCTCGCTCACGTTCTGGATCGTGAAGACCGAGGGCATCGAAGGCAGCTATTTCACCATCGCCGAGTTCTCCCGGCTGCCGCGTTCGGCCTTCAAGAGCCTCGTCACCACCGTCGTCTTCGTCTACGCGCTGCCCGCGGTCGTGGTCTCCAACGTCCCCGCCTCCGCGTTGCTCGGTCGGCTCGACTGGCTGCATGTCGCCTGGCTCGCCGGCCTCGCGCTCGGGTGGTTGGGCTTGGCGGTGACGGTCTTTCACCGCGGCCTCCGGCGCTACACCAGCGCCAGTTCCTGAGCGCACCGGCGGCCCCTCCCCCACCGGCGCGAAAACACTACGAATTTTGCTCCTTTCTCCGATAGGAATACGCCATTAAGTCCTTCCTTGTCCGATGGCTACCGTTTCCCCGACTACCACCCGTCTCGAGCAGCAGCTCGGTTACGCGTTTCGCGACCGACGGTTGTTGGCCGATGCCCTGCGGCACCCCTCCGCCGCCTCGCTGCATCCGGGCACCCCAAGCAACCAGCGCCTCGAGTTTCTCGGCGATGCCGTCCTGCAGCTCATCGTCTCCGAGGCGCTCTATCAGGCCGATCCAGATGCCCGCGAAGGCGTGCTCAGCCGGCGGCGCTCGGCGCTGACCAAGGGCGCATTCCTCGTCACCGTCGCGAGCGAACTCGGGATCGACCAGGCACTCGAACTCAGCCCCGCCGAGGAACAGACCGGCGGGCGTGAGCGCGCCTCCTCGCTGGAGGACGCGTTCGAGGCGCTCGTCGGCGCCATCTACCTCGACGGGGGCATCGACGCCGCCCGCGCGGCCGTGCTCGGCTGCTACGGCCCGCTCGACCGCCGGCTCGACGGTCCCGAGCAGGGCGACAATCCCAAGGGCCGGTTGCAGGAACTCGTCCAGCCCACGCACGGCAACTCCGCCCTGCGCTACGAGGTGATCCACACCAAGGGCCAGCCCCACGACCGCCATTTCGACGTCCACCTCCACCTCCTCGACCGCCTCATCGGGACCGGCTCCGGCCGCTCGAAGAAGGAAGCCGAGGAAAACGCCGCTCGCGAAGCACTCCGCCAATGGAAGACATCCGCGCAAAACTGAAGTCCGAACATCCCCTGCCCCCGCTGCCGGCCGTCGCCCAGCGGCTGCTCGAGCTGATCAACCAGGACGCCCCCTTCGAGGACATCGCCTCCGTCCTCGCGACCGACTCCGCGATGGCCGCGCGCGTCCTGCGCGTCGCCAACTCCGCCGCCCTGCGCGGCGCGTCGCCGATCTACTCCCTCACCGAGGCGTTCCTGCGCCTGGGAACCATGCAGTTGCGCCAGCTCATCCTCGGGCTGGTCTTCGTCCACCACTTCCCGCGCCGCGGCGCCTTCGACTACGTGGCCTTCTGGCGCCACAGTCTCCACGTCGCCCTGGCGGCACAGCAGCTCGAATACAACGCCCGCGGCCTCAAGCTCGTGGGCACCGAGGTCTACACCGCCGGGTTGCTCCACGACATCGGCATCGCCTACCTCAACCTCACCGCCACCACGCGCTACAAGGAGGTCATCGTCGAGGCCCGCGCCAGCGCCGAACCGCTCGCCGCCGTCGAACGCCGCCTGCTCGGCGTCGACCACCACGAGGCTGCCGCCTACCTGCTGTCCGAATGGCGTTTCCCTCCCTCCATCGTCGCGGTCTGCCAACACCATTCCGCGCCGGACAAGGCCCGCGAAAATCTCCGCGACCTCGTCCGGCTGGTGAACGTCGCCGACCGCCTCGTCTGGGGGCAGGGCATCGACAACGGCGCCAAACGTGTCGGTGCCGATTTCGACCCGCTCGTCGCGCTGCCGGAGATCCGCGTCGACCCCGGTCGCTACGAGACGATCCTCGCCGAGATCAAGGCGAAGGCCGAGCAGGTCGAGACGTCCCTCGCCTAGTCCGGGCGCTCCGTGCCGCCGCCCATGCCCGCCCCGCCTCCGCGCTGTCGCCTCACCGGCGTCTGCCCGGCCGCGGCCCCCTTCGTCGCCGAGGAGCTGCTACGCCGTCGCCCCGCCCCGGTCTGGCTCGTCGTCGCGCCCACGCTCCGCGCCGCCGAACGCCGCGCCGAGGAACTGCGCCTGGCGCATTCGCTCTCTGGCGACAACCGACGGCTGGAGATCGCGCTTCTTCCGCCGCAACCCGATGCGCAGACGGGCATGCGCGAGGCCTTCGGCATCGCCAGCGACCGCCTCGCCGCCCTCGGGCATCTTCGCGCCCGCCGCGGCTTCTCCGGCGAGAACTGGAACGAGACCCTCGTCCTCTTCACCACCCCCACCGCGCTGTTCCAGCCCGTCCCCGCGATCGATGCCCTTGCGGTGAAGGAGTTCACCCTCGCGGCGAAGCAGAAACAGCCGTTTCAGGAGCTGCTCAACCGCCTCGCGGAGCTCGACTACGACTGCGAGCCGCTCTGTGAACAACCCGGCCAATACGCCGTGCGCGGCGGCTTGGTCGATGTCTACCCCGTCACCGCCGACGCCCCGGTGCGCATCGACTTCTTCGGCGACGAGA
>JAEWNN010000218.1 GCA_023457035.1 Verrucomicrobiota bacterium | reverse complement strand
AGCTTGGCCTTCACGGCGTTGGCGGTGTCGAGGGCGTTGGCGCCCGGCGCCTGGCGGATGGCCATGCCGGCCGAGGGTTTGCCGTTGAAGAAGACCTCGACGCTGTAGAACTCGCTGCCGAGTTCGGCTCGGCCGACGTCGCGCACGCGCACGACGGAGCCGTCGGCATTGGTGACGAGCGGGACGGCGGCGAACTGCTCGGGGGTCTGCAGGAGGTTCTGGACGACGATGGAGACGTTGAGGCGCTGGCCGGGCACGGCGGGGGCGCCGCCGAGCTGGCCGGCGGAGACCTCGACGTTGTACGTCTTGAGGGCGGCGACGACGTCGGTGATCGTGAGGTGGTATTTGGTGAGTTTGTCGGGATCGAGCCAGACGCGCATGGCGTAGCCGGAGCCGAAGGAGTTGACCTCGCCGACGCCGGGGATGCGGGCCAGGACCTTCTCGATGTTCGAGACGGTGTAGTCCTGCAGGTCCGCGCGATCCATGCTGCCGTCCTCCGAGATCACGCCGATGATGAGCAGGTAGTTGCGGGTGGACTTGCTGACGGTGACGCCGGTGCTCTGGACGGTGCTCGGCAGGCTGGACATCGCCAACTGGAGCTTGTTCTGGACCTTGGCCCAGGCCAGGTCGGGATCGGTGCCGGGCTTGAAGGTGAGCTCGAGGCGGCTGCCGCCGGACGAGTCGCTGGTGCCGGCGATGTAGAGCATGTCGTCGAAACCGGTCATCTTCTGCTCGATGAGCTGGGTGACGCTGTTCTCGACGGTCTCGGCGGAGGCGCCCGGATACGAGGCCTCGATCGAGATCGAGGGCGGAGCGATGGGCGGGTACTGGGAGACGGAGAGGTTTTTGATCGCGAGCAGGCCGAGGGTCATCAACGCGATGGAGATGACCCAGGCGAAGACCGGCCGCTTGAGGAAGAAACGTGACAACATGGTGGGCTCCCGGCGGGGCGGTTAGCGGGCGGGTTGGGCGGCGGCGAAGGGGACGGCCTTCACTGGCATGCCGGGGCGGAGACGCTGGAAGCCTTCGACGATGAGCTGGTCACCGGCCTTCAGCCCGGCCGAGACGTACCACTGGTGGCCGACGGCGCGGTCGATGACGATGGGCTGCGTCTGGGCGATGCCGGCGGCGTTGACGAGGTAAACGTAGGGGTTGCCGCGCGGGTCGCGGCTGACGCACTGCTGGGGGACGAGGATGGCGTCGGCCTTCACGCCTTCCTTGACGACGGCGCGGACGAACATGCCGGGCAGGAGGATGCCGTCGGGGTTGGGGAAGACCATGCGGAGCGTCACGGCGCCGGTGGTCCGGTCGACGCTGATGTCGCGGAACTGGAGCGTGCCGGACTGCTGGTAGGGGGTGCCGTCCTCCTCGAGGAGCTGGACGACGTTCTGCGTGTTCTTGTCCTCGGCGAGACGGCCGTCGGCGAGGCGGCGCTCGAGGCGGAGGAGATCGGCGGTGGACTGGGGCACGTCGACGTAGATGGGGTCGAGCTGTTGGACGGAGGTGAGGGCGACGGGCTGATACGCGGTGACGATGGCGCCGTCGGTCACGGTCGAGGGGCCGGTGCGGCCGGTGATGGGCGAGACGATCTTCGTGTAGCCAAGGTTGATACGGGCGGTTTCGACGGTGGCGCGGTAGTAGGCGACGTCGGCCTCGGCCTGCCGGAGGGCGGCGGTGGCGTTCTCGAGGGTCTGGGCGCTGACGGCCTTGTCGGCGGCGAGCGACTGGTAGCGTTCGGCGAGGGCGCGGGCGGCGGGGAGGTTGGCCTCGGCGCGGGCGAGGGCGGCGGCGGCGCTGTCGAAGGCGGCCTGGAAGGGCGCGGGGTCGATCTGGTAGAGCGGCTGGCCGGCGGCGACTTCGGCTCCTTCGGTGTAGAGGCGTTGCTGGATGAGGCCGTTCACCTGTGGTCGGATTTCGGCGACGCGGTAGGCGGCGGTGCGGCCGGGCAGCTCGGTGGTGAGGGTGAGCGGCTGCGGGGCGACGGAGATCGTGGCCACCTCTAGGACGAGGGCCGCCGGGGGGGCGGGACGTTGGCCGCAGGCGGAGAGGAGCAGCCCGCCGGCGAGCGCGAACAGCGGGAGGCTGAGGGCACGGCGAGAGTGCGTTGGCGAGGCGGAGTCCGGGCGGGGCTGGGCGTGGATGTTCATAGTGGACGGCAGGGAAGGGGCGCGGTGCGGTGAGGGGCGCGGAGTTGAAGGGTGGTTGCTCGTCGGCTCAACCGGCCGCGAGCGCCAGGCGCGGGGCGAGTTTGTCGCAGATGGCGAGAAGGGCGCGCGGTGCGGGTTCCGCGAGCGGGCGGCTCAGGTCGGCGAAGGACTTGAGCACGGCGGCCTCGGCCCGATCGGTGAGGTCGCGGCCGGCCGCGGTGAGGGTGATGAGATAGTTGCGCCGGTCCTCCTTGCTGCGGTGGCGCTCGATGTAGCCGCCCGCGAGCAGGTGATCGACGATGTCGGTCATGGTGGCGCGGCTGGCGCTGGTGTGGGTGGCCAGCGTGGTGGGAAGGACCGGCTCGGGATCGAGCGCGAGGAGAACGACCAAGGCGGCGAACTGGAGCTCGGAAAGGGAGAACTCCTGGAGGCGGAGCTTCACCTTGGCGCGGACGGCGTCGGCGGTGGCGAGGAGCTCGAGCAGGGCGTGGCTGCGGAGCTCGTCGTAGTCGGGCCGCTGACGGGCGATGGCCAGCAGTGTGCGGAAAACGAGGGTGTCGCGGATGATCATGGTGTGCGTGAGGACGTACCCCGGGCAGGGCCGCCGTATCCGGAGCCGCTGCCCGCTGCCGCGCCTGGTTCATCGACGGGCGGCGGTGTGGTGGCGCGTTGTGGAGACATGGCGCGAGTATAACGGCCGAACAAACGGAGCGGAAATGCTTCCTTTCTCTCTCCATCATGCCGGCGCGGCATTAGCGGGCGGGGGCAAACGAAACGGCGGACCGTGAGGTCCGCCGTTTCGAAGCGCGATGGACTGGAGCGCCGGCGGCGCCGGGCGCCTACGGTTTCCCGTCGCCTTTGCCGCCACCGGTGAGCTTCTTGAGAAGCAGCTCGGGGTTCTCGCCGAGCTCGGCGTCGAAGAAGCCGTGGAGCTGGCGCAGGCGGGTGGGGTGGCGCATCTTGCGCAGGGCCTTGGCCTCGATCTGGCGGATACGCTCGCGGGTGACCTTGAACTGGCGGCCGACCTCCTCGAGCGTGCGGCTGTAGCCGTCGACCAGGCCGAAGCGCAGGGAGAGCACGCGGCGTTCGCGCTCGGTGAGGGTGTCGAGCACGTCGATGATCTTCTCGCGCAGCAGCGAGTAGGCGGTCATGTCGTACGGGTTTTCCGCGGACTTGTCCTCGATGAAGTCGCCGAAGCTGGTGTCGTCGCCGTCGCCGACGGGGGACTGCAGGGAGATGGGCTGCTGCGCCATCTTCATGATCTGCTGCACGCGCTCGACGGGCAGGTTCATCTCGTCGGCGACCTCCTCGGGGGTCGGCTCGTGGCCGAATTCCTGGAGGAGCTGCTTCTGGACCTGCATGACCTTGTTCAAGGTCTCGATCATGTGCACCGGGATGCGGATGGTGCGGGCCTGGTCGGCGATCGAGCGGGTGATGGCCTGGCGGATCCACCAGGTGGCGTAGGTGGAGAACTTGTAGCCGCGGCGGTATTCGAATTTCTCGACCGCCTTCATCAGGCCCATGTTGCCCTCTTGGATGAGGTCGAGGAAGGAGAGGCCGCGGTTGGTGTACTTCTTGGCGATGGAGATGACCAGGCGGAGGTTGGCCTCGACCATCTCGGTCTTGGCCTTGTGCGCCTCGCGGACGAAGTGGCGGCACTTCTTGATGAGCTCCATGAGCTCGGTGGGCGCGATGCGTTGCTCGTGCTCGATCTCCTTGAGCCGGGCCTGGATCGCCTTGGTGTCGATCTGGGCGTCGCGCTTGGTCTTCGGGTGTTTGGCGGCCTCGAGCTGGTCGAAGCAGCGCTGGATCTCGTCGAAGAGATCCTCCTGGGATTCGAGGAATTCCTCGTAGACCTTCAGCTTGAAGAAGAACTTGGAGAAGTTGGCGCGCAGGAGGGTCTCGCGCTTCTTGAACTTGGCGTGCGCCTTCTTGCGGTTGGGCTCGCCCTTGGCCTTGAGCACCTCGTCCCACGCCTCGGCGCAGCCTTCCTCGCCCTTCTGGGTGGTCTCGACGAGCTTGGGGAGATTCTTGAAGTAGGCGTCGCGGCTCTCGATCTTCTTGTCGATGACGACGCGGTCGAAGCGTTCCTCGCGTTTGAGGAGTTTGTCGCCGAGTTCGGCGATGAAGCTGCCGCAGATGGCGGTCTCGAAGAGCGCCTCCTGGGCATGGAGTTCGGCGGTCTCGATACGCTTGGAGATCTCGACTTCCTGCTCGCGGGTGAGCAGCGGGACCTGCCCCATCTGCTTGAGGTACATCCGGACGGGGTCGTCGAGGATGTCGTTTTGCGAGTAGCGGGTCTCCTCCTCCTCGGCCTCCTCCTGCTTCTGCTTGAAGCCCTCCACCTCGTCGGGGTCGAGGATGTCGATCTCGAGGTTCTGGAGGATGGAGATGACGTTCTCGATCTCCTCCGGATTGTCGACGGCCTCGGGGAGGGTCTCGTTGATGTCGTCGAAGGTGAGATAGCCTTGCTCCTTGGCCTGGCGGATGAGCTGGCGGATCTTGTCGTTGACGTTGCCTGGCAGGTTGTCCTTGTCGCCGTTGGGCGCCGGCAGCGCGATCTCCGGTTCGGGAGCGGGCGCGGTGATGGCGTTCTTCTTGGAGGGCACAGGATCAGCCTCTACGGGCTTGGCTTTGCGCGGCATAAACTAATGGTGGGCGGAGAGCTGCGGCGGATGTTTGGCCTGCTGGATTAGATCGGCCTTCCGCTTCATAAGTAAAAGGTAAGAGTCAGAATCACTGTCCGGTCGAAGGGAGGCGATTTCAAGTCCGATTTGGTCGAGCTGCCGGCGCAGGTGGCGTTGGTGGAGCAAACGGAGGCCTTCGTTGGCCACTTTGACCGCGTCCTCCCCCCGGGGCGGGACGAAGAGCAACTTGGTGAGAAGCTGTTGTTCGGCCGGGGCGTCCTGGGCGAGGGTCATGACGTCGTCGTGCCCCGGCCAGTCGAGGTCATGGAAAGCGGCGAGGGCGCGGTTGAGCAGACGACCGGCGACCGACGAGTCCTCGATCCAGTCGGGCTGGATCAGGGAGGCGAGGTGCGGACCAAGCTCCTCGTGGTGGAGGCAGAGCAGGAGCAGGTGCTCCTCGGGGCCGGTGGGGCTGTAGGTCTCCGTGATCCCCGAGTCGGGAGTCGCGCGCTGGTCGAGGTCGGCCGCGCCGGGCGCCGCGCGGTGGCCCCGGCGGAAGGCCTCGAAGTCGGCGAGCACCCCGCGGCCGAGCCGCAACTCGCGTTGGATCTGGACAAGATAGGTTTCGAGGGCGGTTTCCGAGGAACTCTGGGTGATGATTTCGAAGAGCTGTTTTACGGCTTCTTGACGATCAAGAGCGGAGGCGTTGGCGGGATCGGGGAGCACGGCGCGGCAGGCGAACGTGATGCCGTCGAGCGCGCGGCCGCGCAGCTCCTCGTAGGCGGACAGACCGTGGTCGCGGAAGAGCTCGTCGGGGTCCTTGCCGACGGAGAGCTGGAGGAACTTCACCTCGATGCCGGTCTTGAGTGCGAGCGGGAGCAGGCGGAAGGCGGCTTTGCGGCCGGCGGCGTCGCCGTCGAGGAAACATTCCAGCCGCGGGTTGAGCCGGTGGAGCAGGTGTAGTTGGCGCTCGGTGATGGCGGTGCCCTGCGGGGCGACGACGGTCTTCAGACCGGCCTGCCAGCAGCGCAGGGCGTCGAGCTGGCCCTCGACCATGACGAAGGGGCCTTCGCCGCTGTGGGTGCGGGCGCGGTCGAGGTTGAAGAGCAGCTCGCCCTTGGTGAAGATCGGGGTCTCCGGCGAGTTGACGTACTTGGCCTCGCGCGCCGGATCGTCGGCCGGGGTGCGTTCGGTCTGGCGGGCGGTGAAGGCGACCACGCGGCCCTGGATGTCGCGGATCGGGATCATCAGGCGTCCGCGGAAACGGTGCTTGAGCGCGCCGACGGAGAACGGCGCCCCCTCCCGCACGAAGAACAGCCCGCACTGGCGGAAGGCCTCCTCGGAGTATTGATGTTTTGCCAACGCTGCGGCGAGGCCGCCGCCGGCCTCGTCGGCCGCCCCGATCCTGAACTCTTCGGCGAGTTCGGGGGGGAAGCGGCGCTTCTCCGTCCAGTAGCCGCGCATGTAGTCGCCGATTGCGGTCCGGCCCGCGAAGGCGGTGTGGAAGTGTTCGGCGGCGCGCTCGTGCAGGTCGTAGAGTTCCTGGCGCAGCGAGCGTTCCTCGCGGGTGGGGCCGCCCTCCTCGTACTCGAGCGGGATGTTGAAGCGGCGGGCGAGCGTCTCGGCGGCCTCGGAGAAGGTGAGATGCTCGGTCTCCATCGCGAAGGAGATGATGTCGCCGCCCTTGCCGCATCCGAAACACTTGTACATCCCGCGGTCGGGCGAGACATGGAACGAGGGGGTCTTCTCGTTGTGGAAGGGGCACAGCCCCTTGAAGCTGGCGCCCGCCTTGCGCAGCGTGACGACGCCGGAGACGACGTCGACGATGTTCACCCGCTGTTTCAGGTCGCGGATGCTGGCGGGTTTGATCATCGGCATGGTGTGGGCGGGCGGGAGGGCACGGTGGGTCGCCGCCCGTGTCTGACGCTGCGGGTTTAACCTTCCCTCCCGAAAAATCCGCTGTCAAGAATCCCGCCCTTACCACCATGAAACGCCTGTGGCCTTTCCGTCTGCTGTGCTCGCTCCTGCCGTGCCTTGGGGCGGTCGGGGCCGCGCCGGCCCCCTCCGGGGCGGCGGCGGATCCGGTGGCGGCGCCTCCGGCGCCGATCGTGTGGGAGGCGGCGCTGCCGACCTTCACCGCCGGGGCCTATGACGAGGCCGTCGAGCGGATCTTCGCCGACTTCGAGTCGCTCAACGGCGCGTCTTCCCTGCGCCCCGGGCCGCGCGGCAGCGTGGGGCTCAAGATCTACACCGACTCGGGGCCGGGGCTCAACACGTCGCCGGCGTTGGTGCGGGCGGTGATCGCGGCGCTCGAGCGCCGCGGCTTCGAGGCGAAGAAGATCTTCCTGGTCGGGCTCAACCAGATGCGGTTGCGCGAGGCGGGTTTCCTGCCGGCCCTCTCCAAGGGCGGCAGCAGCTTCGCCGAGCACCCCGTCTTCGTGCTCGAGTCGGGCCGTTTCTACGAGTCGCAATGGTTCTATGACAGCCCGCTGCCGGCGCGTTTCGCGCCGGGCGTGCTCGAGCAGAAGGCCGCGCCGGTGGACGAGGAGGGCGGCTCGGTCGCCGCCGACCGCAAGAGCTTCCTGGCCACGCCGCTCTTCCTCGACGCCGATTTCTGGATCAACCTGCCGGTCTACAGCGACCATCCCGTGCTCGGGATCAACGGCGCGCTCGTCAACGCCACCCTCTGGAACGCCAGCAACACCCAGCGGTTCTTCCGCAGCCCCGCCAATGCCCCGGCGGCGGTGGCCGAGATGGCCGCGATCCCCGAACTGCGGGAGACCTGGCGCTTCAGCATCGTGAGCCTCGAGCGCTACCAATACATCGGCGGGCCGCGCTTCCACTCGCTCTACACCGTGTCGGAGCCCAAGCTCTGGCTCAGCGCCGATCCGGTGCTGCTGGATGCGCTCATGCTCGAGCGCCTCAATGCCGCA
This sequence comes from Verrucomicrobiota bacterium, assembly GCA_023457035.1. Classification (GTDB taxonomy): domain Bacteria; phylum Verrucomicrobiota; class Verrucomicrobiia; order Opitutales; family Opitutaceae; genus CAJCBL01. The sequence goes on along the minus strand of JAEWNN010000218.1, from coordinate 11,551 downwards.
CGGAAACACGACCGCTTCCGCCCCTTGCTGGGCGACGACCGCCGCCTCCTCGAGTACTGCGAACGGCTCGGCGTGGGCACGGCCCGGCCCGCGGACGCGCAGTGGCGCCGCCTGTAGCCGGGTGGTGGACTCGCGCATCCCGGGACGGCTCCCGGGCGGGGCCGGGTGCGGTCCCGATCCGCCGACATTGCCCTTGAACTTGCCATCGGTGGCGCGAGAGTAGCCGGCGATGTCCGTGCTCCCCGCCTACCTTCCGGTTCTCCTGCAAATCGTCCTCGCCGGCGCGATGGGGGTGGGGATTGTCGCGGTCAGCCATCTTTTCGGCCACAAGCTGCGCCGCAATCCGATCAAGGACAGCGCCTACGAGTGCGGCGTGCCCGCCACCGGCAAGATCCACCCGCGGCTGTCCGTGAAGTTCTTCCTCACGGCGCTGCTCTTCATCCTCTTCGACATCGAGGTCGTGTTCCTGCTGCCGTGGACCTTCGTCTACCGCGAGTTCCTCGCCTGGGGCCTGCCGGTGCTGCTGCCGGCGCTCTGTTTCATCGGGTTGCTCGTCGCCGGGTTCCTGTACGAGTGGCGGAAGGGCGCGCTCGACTGGGAGCGCTGAGCCGCGGGGTTCCAATTGGCGGATACTGCCGGCCATGAGACTCGACCGCTTCATCTCCCGCAAACGGGTTGTCGAACTCCAGAGCACCGACCTGACGGGGGCGTTGCGCGAGATGCTCGACGTCACGGTGAAGTCGTTCCGCGAACTCAACCGCGACTCGCTGCTCAAGAGCCTCCTGCAGCGCGAGAACACGATGACGACCTACCTCGGGTACGGGGTGGCCCTGCCGCATGTGCGCACGCGCATGAACCGTCGTTACGTGCTGGCGGTGGGGCGCAGCTCCGCCGGGATCCGCTACGACGGATTGCGGGATGACGAGCACATCAAGCTCATCATCCTGCTGCTCGCCGACGAACGCGCGCGCGACTACCTGCAGGTGCTCGCGACGATCGCGCGACTGGTGAAGGACCGGGAATACGTCGAGCGGCTGGTCTTCGCCCCCTCGTCCGACGATTTCTTCCAGCAGCTCAACACCGGCTTCGGCGGCATCGCCAGCAAGCCCGTGCCGGTGCAGCACAGCCGGGTCAACCGCACCGTGCTGCGCCATGCCGAGCGGATTGCGCGCGGCACCGCGTGCCAGGGCGTGGTGCTCATCGGCGACACCTGCACCAGCACGGCCGCGCTCTCCAAGCCGTTCCCCGCCATCCCCACCACCCTGGTCACCAGCGACGCCGTCGAGGCCAACCTGCTGCAGGAGAAGTTCGCCCACATCATCCAGGTGAAGGCGTATTCAACAGGCCGTTTCGCGCAGCTGCGCAGCGCGATGCTCGTGGGGTTGTCGCGCGGCTGGTTCAAGTTCAACGACCGCCTCTGTTGCGTGAGCGGCATCCCCGACAGCAACCAGTTCGACACGATCGCCGTGGTCGATGTCGAGCGGGAGTTCCAGGCGCTGCTCTCCGGCCAGGCCGACCTGCTGCCGCCCGATGTGAAACCGGAGGTGCTCGAGCGGGTCATCGCCATCGCCACCGAGCTCTCGGTCGAGGGGCGCGAGGGCCGGCCGGTCGGCTGCCTGTTCGTGCTGGGCGACACCGCGAAGGTCGAGCGGCTGACCAAGCCGCTCGTGATGAACCCGTTCTTCGGCTACAAGGACGAGGACAAGAACGTCCTCAGCCCGTTCATGGACGAGACGATCAAGGAGTTCTCCTCGCTCGACGGCGCCTTCGTCATCCGGGGCGACGGCGTCATCCGCTCGGCCGGCACGCTGTTGCAGGCGGCCGATCCCGAGCATCCGCTGCCCAGCGGGCTGGGGTCGCGCCATGCCGCGGCGGCGGCCATCTCGGTGGAGACGGATTGCGTGTCGATCGTGGTCTCCTCCAGCACCGGGCAGGTGACGTTGTTCCGCCGCGGGGTGATGCTGCCCCTGATCGAACGCAAGGTCGGGCCGCGCGACTCGCAGGCGGGCTGAGCCGGCGCCCGGGCGGGCGTTTTCCCCGTCCCGCAGAATTATCTTGCCGGCGGTCGCGGCGTGGTGGTTGCTTCCGCCCCTTCAACCAATCCACCCATGCCGCAAGAACTCGTCACTTTGGAGTGCACCGAAGCCCGTAAAGAGGGCAAGCCGGTCTCTCGTTATCTCACGTTCCGCAACAAGAAGACCGTCACCGAGCGCATCGAGAAGAAGAAGTACAACCCCTTCCTCAAGCGCCACACGGTTCACAAGGAGATCAAGTAAGCACGGGACTCCCGTCCTTTTCTCAACGACGAAGGCCGTCCTCTTGCGGGACGGCCTTCGTCGTTGGGGCGGATCGACCGGAGCCTATCCGGCCCGCCGCTCGGTCTCGGCTCCGGCCTGGGCGCGGCGGCTGGCTCGCCAGCTGTCGCGATGCTTGCGAATCCAGTCGAGCAGCGCGCGCTCGAATCCGATGTCGTAGCCGAGACGCTCCGACTCGAGCCACTTGTGCTTCAGGATCTCCTCCCTCTCGGCGAGGAACTCCTGGTAGAGGCTCGACGACTTCACGAAGTCGCGATTGTCGTTGGGTCGGGGAGCGGCGTTCATGCGGGGCGAAATCAGGAGGCGAGCTGGAGCTGGCGGCGGCCTTCGGCGCTGATCAAACCGGGATGCCAGGCTGGTTCCCATACGATTTCCGTGCGGACCGTCCGCACACCCGGAACCGATTGCAGCTTGCGCTGGATCTCTCCGACGATGGCGCGGGACATCGGGCAGCTGGGAGAAGTCAAAGTGAGCCGCACGCACACCTCGGCGCCCTCCGGCTGGGCTGGCCCCACCTCCACCCCGTAAACCAACCCCAGATCGACGAGGTTGACGGGGATCTCCGGGTCGCGACAAGTCCGCAGGGCCGCGAAGATCTCTTCTGTGGTGGGCTGCATTTCGGCTTCGATGCTAGGGCAACTCAAAGGGCTGTCAAAGCTTGGCTGTTCACTTTTGTTTCACGGGCGCTCAACCAAGTTTTGCCAGCACGCCGCGCGCCAGCGAACGGAAGGCGACCGCGGCCGGATGCTGCGGTTGTGCCACCGCGATCGGCATGCCGGCATCGCCGGCGGCACGGACTTCCGGACACAGCGGAATCTGGCCGAGCAACGTCGTGCCGAGCTGCTCGGCGGTGCGGGCGCCGCCGCCCTCGCCGAAGAGCGCCACGCGGTTGCCTGCGGCGTCTTCGAACCAGCTCATGTTTTCGGCGACACCGAGGATCGGGACGTTCACCTGGTTGAACATCGAGCCGCCGCGCGCCGCCACCTGCGTGGCCGCGACCTGCGGGGTGGTGACGATCACGGCGCCGTCGAGCGGGATCGTCTGCGCGAGGGTGAGCTGGGCGTCGCCGGTGCCGGGCGGAAGATCGACGACAAGCACGTCGAGCTCTCCCCACAGGACGTTCTGGATGAAATTCCGGATGGCCGAGGTGATCATCGGCCCGCGCCAGACGACGGGCGTGTCGTCGGTGATGAGCAGGCCCATCGACATGACCTTCACGCCGTGCGCCGCGAGCGGCACGAGCATCTTCTCCTCCTCGAGCAAGCCCGGGCGCTGCCCGGCCAGGCCCATCATGAGCGGCACCGAGGGGCCGTGGATGTCGCAGTCCATCAGGCCCACGCCTTTGCCGCCGCGTGTCGCGAGCTCGCGGGCCAGCGCGCAGGCGAGGTTCACGGCGAGCGTGCTCTTGCCCACGCCGCCCTTGCCGCTGGCCACGGCGACGATCTTGCGCACGCCGGCCATCGGCGCGCCGGCGCCCGGGGTGGCGGCGGCGGACTGCACGGGACGGGGCGGTGTCTTAGGAGCGGATACGGCGACGTCGACGACGATCTCGCGCACGCCGGGGCGACCGCGCAGCAGCGCCTCGATGTCGTGGCGGAGCTGTTGCGGGACCTGCGGATCGGCGGTGGTGATCTGCAACGACACGCGCGCGGTGCCGTCGAGCAGGGCGGCGCCGCGCACGAGGCCGAACGACACGATATCGCGGCTGAAGCCGGGATATTTCACCTGCTTGAGGAGATCCTTCAGTTCGTCGGGAGACACGGTGGGAACAACGGAGGTTTGCCGGCGTCAACGGCCTTGCCAAACGCCGGCGAAAGGTGCGGAGTGCACCTTGGTGGCGCCGGAGGTCCTGTAAACCAAAATTGCCGGCGGCATGCAGACCCTTTTCCCATCATGTTCCGTACTCTCTTTTCCCTCGTAATCGCAGGCGTGCTGGCGGTCGGGGCCGTCGCGCAGAACACCAAGGAGCTCACCGTCGAGGTGAAGGGCAACCTGAAGAGCAAGGCCGTGGCCATCACCGGCTCGCCCGAACTGGCCGGACTGGCGACGGCGGCCTTCCGCACGCACGGCGATTTCCGGCTCACGCCGACCGGTTCGGCCTACACGCTCAACTTCACCTCCGCGGGAGCGAACCAGGTCCGCCTCGAGATCACGTCCACCAGCCAGGGCCGCAGCGTGTTCAGTCAGGTCGTGGGCGGCACGAGCGCGCGCAACGCGCTCTTCCGTGCGGCCGACGTCGCGGTGCAGCAGCTCACCGGGCTCCCGGGCTATTTCGCCGGCCGGATCACCTTCATCAGCGAACGCACCGGGCACCGCGAGGTCTACACCTCCGACCTGTTCTTCGGCGAGGCGACGCAGATCACCCACGACCGGGCCCACGCCCTCATGCCGCGCTGGTCGCCCGACGGCTCGCGCATCATCTACACCTCCTTCTTCAATTCGGGTTCGGCGCAGATCTTTGTCATGACGCCGGCCACCGCGCAACGGGTGCCGTTCGCCACCTTCAAGGGCACGAACTCCGGTGGCCGTTTCAGCCCCGATGGGGGCCGGGTCGCCGCCGTGCTTTCCGCCGCCGGCAACCAGGAGATCTTTGTCGGCTCGCCGCAGGGCAAGCCGTTCCGCCGGCTCACCAACTCGCCCGGTGTCGAGGCCAGCCCGTGCTGGTCGCCCGACGGTTCGCGCCTGATCTTCACCTCCGATCGCGGCGGCCGGCCGGCGCTCTACACCATGTCCGCCGCCGGCGGCGCGATGACGCCGGTCCCGACCAACATCAGCGGCTACTGCGCCGAGCCGGACTGGAGCCGGGCGAAGCCGAACATGATCGCCTTCACCTGCGGGGTCGGCGGCGGGTTCCAGGTCGCGGTCTACGACCTGAACACACGCCAGAGCCGGATCGTGACCCGGGGCGGCGGCGATGCGATCGAGCCGTGCTGGCTGGCCGACGGACGCCACCTCGTGTACACCGTGCGCACCGGCAGTTCGCGGCAGATCAAGATCCTCGATACCGAGACCGGCAAGGCCACCGCGATCAGCCCCTCGGCGATCGGCCAGGTCTCGCAGGTGAACTACCTGAAGCGTTGAGGCGCCAGTAGGGCCGGTCTTCGACCGGCCGCGGTGGATGGGCGGAGTGGCCTGCCGGCGCGAATCCGAAGTGTCCGGTCGGAGACCGGACCTCTACGGGGCCTGCCTCGCAGCGCGGCACCGTTCCGCGACGCGGGGCCACACCGCCCTCGGGAAAACCAAAAGCCGCGCGAACGAATCGCGCGGCTTTGTTGTATGGCCGTGGGAGATCGAGGGCGGCACGCGGGAGGCGCGCCGCCGGCAAGGCTCACCGGAGCGCGGCGAGGTAGTTGGCCTCGGCGGCGTCCCAGTTCACCACGTTCCAGAAGGCGGCGACGTAGTCGGGCCGGCGGTTCTGGTAGTTGAGATAGTAGGCGTGCTCCCAGACATCGAGGCCGAGCACGGGTTTGCCCTCGAAACCGGCGATCGCCTTGCCCATCAGCGGGCTGTCCTGGTTGGCGGTGGAGCCGATCGCCAGCTTCTTGTCTGCGGTGACGACGAGCCAGGCCCAGCCGGAGCCGAAGCGGGTGGTGGCGGCCTTGGCGAACTCCTCCTTGAGCTTGTCGATCCCGCCGAAGGTGGCGTCGATCGCCGCGGCGAGCTCGCCTTTTGGGGCGCCGCCGGAGGCCGGGCCGAGGATCTGCCAGAAGAACGAGTGGTTGGCGTGGCCGCCGGCGTTGTTGCGGATCGCGCCGCGGATGGACTCGGGCACCTTGGAGAGATCGGCGATGAGCGTGAGGACGTCGAGCGCGGCGAGGGCGGGCTGGTCCTTGAGGGCGTTGTTGGCGTTGGTGATGTACGCCTGGTGGTGCTTGCTCCAGTGGATCTCCATCGTCCGAGCGTCGATGTGCGGCTCGAGGGCGTTGAAGGCGTAGGGCAGCTTGGGCAGTTCGAAGGGCATGGTTGTGTTCTGATTCGAGGTTTTTGGACGGCGCGGAATGTGTCGCCGGCGGGCGGCGACGTCAAACGGTTGGCGAAGTTGGCTGGGCGGCTTATGGGACCGCGCAACAGGATTAGCGCTCAGGCTTCCGGCGCCGGCGCGGCGCCGCTCGGGCCCGGCTCGGCGCCGCCGGTGGGCGTGGCGCGTTTCAGGCGGAAATACGCCTGGAGCAGCTCGCGGCATTCGGTCTCCAGGATCCCGGGTTCGCGTACCGGGCGGTGGTTGACGCGGGGCAGGGCGGCGAGGTCGGTCGCGCCGCCGAGGCAGCCCATCTTCGGGTCGGGCACGGCGAAGACCACGCGTTTGAGGCGCGACATGATCGTGGCCCCCGAGCACATCGGGCACGGTTCTTTGGTGACGTAGAGCGTTGCCCCCTCGAGCCGCCAGTCGCCGATCGCGCGCGCGGCCTGGGTGATGGCGAGGATCTCGGCGTGGGCGGTGGGGTCGTCGCTGTGCTCGACCTGGTTGTGCGCGGCGCCGATCACCTCGCCGCCGCACTCGATGATCGCCCCGATGGGCACCTCGTCTTCGCGCCATGCGTCGACGGCGTGGTTGTAGGCGAGGCTCATGAAGAAACGATCGTCCCGATACAGCTGCGAGAGATGCAGTTTGGCGAACGGGCAGTCGAGGCGCGGGGCGGGCGGTTGGCTCATCGGCGGTGGCGGCGAATGGAGCCTTGACTTACCGGGGCGCGGGCGGGCATTCAATGGCTTTCCCGCAAGTACCTGCGCACGATTCGCATGCATTCACTTCCACTGTTCTCCGCCGTATCCTCCACCCATGTCTGAAGGCAACGTTATCGAGGTTGAGGGAAAGATCGTAGCCGTTCTTCCCGGCACCATGTTCCGGGTCGAGCTGACCAACGGGCACACGGTGCTCGCCCATATCTCCGGCAAGCTGCGGAAGCATTTCATCAAGATCATGGCGGGCGACATGGTGCGCATGGAGATGAGCCCGTACGATCTGGAGAAGGCGCGGATCACCTATCGCGTGCGCACCCAGGCGCCAGCCGGCGCACGGCCCCCGTTCCGCCGCCGCTGAGCCCCGGCCGGGCGGTATCGACGATGCCCGGCTCCGCCCAACGTGCCGGCTCTTCGCCGGGGGCTCCCCTGCCGGGCGCCTTGCGTGAGCAAGTCGACGGGTTCCTCGCGTATCTCGAACTCGAACGCGGTCTGTCGCGCAACACCCTCGCGGCCTACCAGACCGACCTGCTGCAGTTCGCCGAAGCCCTCTTTCGGGGGGGGATTACAAACTGGAGTGGGGTGGTGGGCGCGAATGTGTCGGACTGGCTCTACTGCCTGTCTGAGGGTGGCGTGGCGGTCTCCAGTTTGGCGCGGAAACTTTCGGCGGTCCGGATGCTGGCCCGGTATCTGGTGAAGGAACGTGTTTGCCGGAAAGACTTTACGGAGCTTGTCGAGGGGCCGAGAGTGATGCGCAAATTGCCGGCGACCCTCAGCATCGCCGACATGCAGAAGCTGCTCGCCGCGCCGACCGCGGGTACCGCGCATGGCCTGCGCGACCGAGCCATCCTTGAGCTCTTCTATTCGAGCGGCCTGCGGGTCTCCGAACTGGCCGGCCTTACCCTGCAACAAATCGACCTCCAGCAGGGATTTGTGCGGATCTTCGGCAAGGGCGCGAAGGAGCGTGTGGTGCCGGTCGGCCGGAGTGCTGCCGAGGCGGTCGCCACCTACCTCGCCGCCGGTCGTCCGGGGTTGGTCAAACCGCGGACCGGCGGCGCCGTTTTCCTGTCCGCGCGCGGGTGCGCGATTTCGCGCAAGACGATCTGGGTGTTGATCAAGGGGTATGCGCAGAAGATCGGTTTACCGCAGGCCGTTAAACCCCATCTACTTAGGCATTCTTTTGCGACCCATCTCCTTTCGGGCGGGGCGGATTTGCGGGCGATCCAGGAGATGCTCGGGCATGCCGACATCGGCACCACCCAGATCTACACCGCCGTCGAGACAACGCGGCTCACCGAGCAACATTCCCGGTTCCATCCCCGGGGCCGGTAGGGAAATCGCGGCTTGTCGGAGTCGCTCGCTCGGGTACTTGTGCGCGCCCCTGCTGTAAAAAGCAGGTCAAGTCCAGTGCCCGTGGCCACACCAGCCAGTGGCCATGAAACACCGAACAGAAAGACATGCTATGATCCGACAAACAATCCGACTCCTTGTGGCTGTGGTACTCGTCTGCAGCGCGAGCAGCCTTTGGGCTGCTGAGCAATGGGAGACGCTTCAGGCCATCCACCTGATCGAGAACCCACACAACACCTCGCGGCCGGGGGCGCATGGCGAGCTGGGGGCCTATCAATTCCGCCAGAGCACCTGGCGGATGCACACGCGCAAGCCTTTCCGCCACGCCTTGGTTCGCGCCCATGCCGACCAGGTCGCCGTCGCCCATTACGACTGGCTCAGCCGCCAACTCCGCCGCAACGGTGTGCCGGCGACCACCTACAACATTGCCATGGCGTGGAACGCCGGCATCGGGGCAGTCGTCTCGGGGCGCGTCCCCCGGGCCAGCCGCCAGTACGCCCAACGCGTGGTCAACATCGCCCGCGAGCTCGAACGTTCCACGATCGCCGCGTCGATTCCCTCCCGTGCCCCGATGGCGCGCATCATCCTGACGCCGTAAACCGGGACGTCGGTTCCGGCGCGCTTCCCCGGTTCCGGCGCCGTGGAAACCCGACGCACACGGTCCACCGCTCACCGACTACCGCCCACTATCCACCGTTGTCCGGCTACTCCGCCAGCAACTCACCCTGCACCGTCTTGGGCGCTGCAGGGTTTTTCTTTTCCGGCTTCACGTTGAGGTGCCGCGGCGGGCGCGAGACCTTGCGCGAGATGTCGCTCTCCCGGTCCCCGACGATCCGTGTGCACATGGCTTGCACGTGCATCTTCAGCCAACGCGAGGTCGGGCTGGCGGGCGTGTAGTCGGCCGGCCCGTAGTGGTCGATGCGGTCGACCTGCCGCAACCGGTCGTTCTGCTCGAACTCGGCCGCGTTGTCCGGGTTGTAGACGGCGTAGGCCTTGCCGCCGTTCTTCTTCACCACGGAGAAGCTGGGGATGTCGCTCGGGCCGTCGGCGATGTAGATCATGTTCTGGAACGGGATCCGCCGGTCCTCCGGCGCGATGTTCGCGTTCACGTCGATCTCGGCGTTCTTGTTCGTGCCCTTGTTGATCTCGAAAAGCGCGCGGGTCTTGGTCGTGTTGTCGATGACGGCACCGATCTGGGCGATCTCCGCCTCGGCCTCGATCTCGAACTCCTTCTGCCCGACGAAGCCGGGCGGCAGCGGGTTCTCGATGAACTCGCAGCCCCAGATGCCGTCGACGTGCGGCGCGATCGCGCTGCCGCGCACCATCTCGGCTAGGCCGGTGCTCACGATGTAGTGCTCGAGCTTGATCTCGTGCTTGGCGAACTCCGGTTTCTCGCGCACCCAGCCGCGGGCGGTCGCGAAGAACTCCGGCAACCCCGGGTAGAAGCGGATCTCCCGCCCGCACTCGCGCAGGATCTTGTTGTTCAGCCCCCGCAGCCGCCCGTGCTTCACGTAGGTGAGCAGGTGGTTGAGGTAGCCGTTCTCGCCGGAGACGTGGTAACCGCGCCTCCGATACTCCTCGATCATCGCGTTGGTCTCCTGCCAGAAATCCTGTTCCACGATCCCGTACCGGCGGAACAGCGGGGTCTGCATGTACTCCGGGATGAGCGTCTTGTCGAAGTCCCAGATGCAGGCGATGATGTTTTGCGTGATCAGCGAGGTGGCCATGGCGTGGGTTTGGCGCCGCATCGCCGGGCAACGGCCGCGGCCTTGCGTCCCCCGCAGAAAAGCCCCATGCCCACGCCTCCGCAACGCACATTTTCCACCCGGCCCGCCGACATGCCCGCACTGCCCGACATCGCGCCCTTCCGCCGCCGCAAAGAGGAACTCGACGCCCAGATGGCCGACCCGGGCTTCTACGCCAACCCGCGCCTTGCCTCCGAGGTCACCCGCGAGAACCAGCGCCTCGCCGCGCTCCTCGAGAAACATGCCGAGTGGCAGCGCCTCGGCCGCGACCTGGCGGAGAACACCGCCCTCGCCAAGGACCAGTCCGCCGACTCCGATCTGCGCGAGCTCGCCGCCGCCGAACTGCCCTCGCTCGCCGCCCGGCGCGACGCCCTCGAACGCGAGGTGCTCGTGTCGATGATCCCGCCCGCGGCCACCGACTCCCGCAACACTGTCTTCGAAATCCGCGCCGGCACCGGCGGCGAGGAGGCGGCGCTCTTCGCCGGCGAACTCGCCCGCATGTATCAGAAGTATGCGGAAGGTCGCGGCTGGAAGGTGGAGCCGCTCTCCACCAGCCCGAGCGAGCGCGGCGGCTGTCGCGAGGCCATCTTCCTCGTCACCGGAACCGACGTCTACAAGCAGCTCAAGTTCGAGAGCGGCGTCCACCGCGTGCAACGCGTGCCCGTCACCGAGGGCAGCGGCCGCATCCACACCTCCACCGTCACCGTGGCCGTGCTCCCCGAGGCCGAGGAGGTCGATCTGCGCATCGACCCGCAGGATCTCGAGATCACCGTGCAGCGCGCCAGCGGGCCGGGCGGGCAGGGCGTCAACACCACCGACTCCGCCGTGCGCATTATCCACAAGCCCACCGGCCTGATGGTCTACTGCGCCGACGGCCGCTCCCAGCTTAAGAACAAGGCCAGCGCGATGTCTGTGCTGCGCTCGCGCCTGCTCCAGCTCGAGGAGGAGAAGGAACGGGCCAAGTACGCCGCGCAACGCCGCAGCCAGATTGGCACCGGCGACCGTTCCGAGCGTATCCGCACCTACAACTTCCCGCAGAGCCGCTGCACCGACCATCGCATCGGCTTCACCCTTCACAGCCTCCCGCAGATCATGGAGGGCGCGATCGACCCGCTCATCGCCGAGCTCCAGCGCGTCGACTTCGAGGAGCGCTTTGCCGCCCTCACCGGCCAGCCCGTCGCCCCGCGCCGCCGTGCCGAGGACGAGGACTGATGTTGAACGAGGCAGGTGGACACAGCGGGCACAGGGACGAGGCAAGAGTACACAGAGAGAGCGGAGAACAACGGGAGGCCGGAGGCACTCACCAGTTGGGTGAGTAGGCCGGAGCAAACTTCGCTCACCCAAGGTGCCCTCTGCACACCTATCCCTCAAAACGCTTCCTTGTGCACGATTCTCCTCTGCCTCAGTGACCTGACCGAACTGCTGTTTCTAGACCGCGCCGTCACAGCGATCCCGGCACGC
>JAEWNN010000217.1 GCA_023457035.1 Verrucomicrobiota bacterium | reverse complement strand
GCGTGGCGACGCGCTGGCGCGACTGCCGGCGGCGGCGCGCGCCGCCGCGGCGGCGGAGTTGTTCGCGCGGTTGCGGGCGCGCGGGCATCCGGGGCTGATCCTCGCGACGGGCGGGACCACCGGGGCGGCGAAACTGGTGCTGCATGATCTGGCGGTATTGTTGGCGACGGTCCCGGTGCGGCTGCGGAAGGCGCGACGCATCCTGCCGTTGATGCGGTTCGATCATATCGGTGGACTGGATATTGCCTGGCGGGCGCTGGCCGCCGGCCATGTGCTGGTCGGACCGCCCCCCGCGATCACGCCCGAGGCGGTGGCGGCGACGATCGAGCGCCACGCGGTGGAGGTGCTCGTGGCGACGCCGAGTTTCCTGAACCTGATGCTCGCCGCGGATGTGCACCACCGCCACACGCTCGGCTCGCTGCGGACCGTGCCGTACGGGGCCGAGCCGATGCCGGCGGGCCTGCTCGAGCAGCTGCGGCTGGCGTGGCCGCAGGTGCGGTTCGTCCAGCGTTTCGGCACGAGCGAGACCGGAGCGCTGCCGGTGGCCGAGGCGGGGGACGGACTGGTGCTCGCGGCCACCGACGCGGGCTTCGCGTGGAAACTCGTCGAGGGCGAGATTTGGGTCCGCAGTCCGTCCTGTGCGCTCGGGTACCTCAGCGGCGAGAACGGCGGATTCGCCGCCGACGGCTGGTTTCGCACCGGTGATCTGGCGGAGCGGCTGCCGGACGGGTCCGTGCGCATCGTCGGTCGTCGCGAGGAACTGATCAATGTCGGTGGCGAGAAGGTCGTGCCGGCGGAGGTCGAGGATGTGCTGCATGCCCACCCGCACGTGGCCGACTGCCGGGTGTATCCCGAACGCAACGCTCTGCTGGGGCAGGTGGTCGCCGCCGAACTGGTGTGGCGCGGCCCCGAGACGGATCCCGTGGCCGTGAAGCGCGCGCTCCACGAGTTCGCCGCCGGCCGCCTCGCCCGGCACAAGCTGCCGGCGACCGTCCGGCTGGTGGATGTGCTGGCCACCACCGACAACCTCAAGAAGCGGCGCACGCCTTCTCCCTCATGAAGCAATTGATCATCGTCGGTGCCGGCGGGTTTGGCCGGGAAATGCTCGATTGGGCCCGCCAGGCGGAGGAGCATGGCCGCGACTGGGTCGTTGCCGGCTTTCTCGACGACAATCCGCGCGCGCTCGAAGGCCACGCCGCCGATGTGCCCGTGCTCGGTCCGGTGGCGACGCACGAACCGGCGCCCGACGAGGTGTTCACGTGCGCGCTGGGCAACGTGGCGGCAAAGCGGCGTTGCGTGGTGGCGATCCGCGGGCGCGGCGGCGTGTTCGTCCGGGTGGTCCACCGCACCGCGGTGGTCTCGCCTGCGGCGAGCCTCGGCGAGGGGGTGATCCTCTGCCCGGGCAGCGTCGTGACAGCCGGGGCGCGGCTGGGCGATTTCGTGTCGGTCAACCTCCACTCGACCGTGGCGCACGATGCTGTGGTGGGCGACTGGAGCCAGTTGCACTGCCATGTGGACATCACCGGCGGGGTGACGCTCGGCGAGGGCGTGCTGGCGGGCAGCCACGCCTCGGTGTTGCCGGGAGTGCGGGTGGGCGCCGGAGCGGTGATCGGCGCCGGGGCGGTGGTGATGCGCGACGTGCCGGCGGGCGCGACGGTGTATGGGGCGCCGGCGCGGGTCCTCGGGGCACAGGAGGTGAACCGTGCCTGAGCCGACACGCGGTTGGTGGCGGCGCAAGTCCTTGTGGGCGGCGGCGGCCGTGCTGCTGGTGGCGGCGGGCCTGCAGGGGGTGGCGGTGTTCCGCGAAACGCCGCGGCCGCGCGCGCCGCACCTGGCGGCGGCGGTGCCGGCGAACGTCGCCGGTTGGCGGGTGCGCGATGTGCCCCTCGGGGCGAACGAATCGGTCCGCGACGCGGTGGTGAAGACGCTCAACTACGACGAGGTCGTCTATCGCGAATACGTGCGCGGTGCCACGGTGGCGGGCGTGTATGTGGCCTACTGGGGCGCCGGCAAGATGCCCACGCGGCTGGTGGCCTCGCATACCCCGGACCGCTGCTGGACGGAGAACGGCTGGACCTGCCTGGAGATGCGGTTCCGGCAGGAGCTGGCCCTGGACGGGCGGGCGTGGCAGCCGGCGGAGTGGCGGCGGTTCCAGCCGCCCGACGGCGGCGCACCGACGTATGTGTATTATTGGCACCTGGTCGACGGCCGGGTGCTCGACCAGGGCGCGCGGTTCAACGCCGTGCCGCACCCGCTGCACTGGTGGCAGGATGCGGTGCAGCAGGCGCTGCGCGGGAACCGCGAGCAGTATTTCATCCGCGTGACCGCCAACGTGCCGTTCGAGCGGTTCTGGGACGATCCCGGTTTCGCGCAGGTGCGCCGCGGGCTCCAGTCGCTCGGTCTCGCCGCCGCCCCGGCCGCCGAAGGAACACTTTCCCGATGAGCCAGTCCCCGCGCCTGTACCTGTCGCCGCCCGACCTGGGCACTGAAGAACAACGCTTCGTGGCCGAGGCGTTCGCGTCGAACTGGGTGGCCCCGGCGGGGCCGAACCTGGCCGCCTTCGAGCGGGAGATGTGCGCGGCCAGCGGTGCGGCGGCGGCGGTGGCGGTGAGCTCGGGCACGGCCGCGCTGCATCTGGCGCTGCGACTGCTGGAGCTGCAGCCGGGCGACGAGGTGCTGTGCTCGACGTTCACCTTCGTGGGCACGGCCAACCCGATCCTCTACGAGCGGGCCCGGCCGGTGTTCGTCGACGCCGAGCGGGCGACGTGGAACCTGGATCCGGCATTGCTGGCCGAGGCGCTGGAGGAGCGGGCACGGCGGGGCCGCTTGCCGCGGGCGGTGGTCGTGGCCGACATCTACGGCCTGTGCGCCGACTGGGATCCGCTGCTCGCGGCGGCGGCCCGGCACGGCGTGCCGGTCATCGAGGACGCCGCGGAGGCGGTGGGCGCGACCTACCGGGGGCGCTGGGCCGGGACCTTCGGCCGGATCGGCGTGTACTCCTTCAACGGAAACAAGATTCTCACCACCAGCGGCGGCGGCATGGTGGTCTCCGCGGATCGCTCGCTGGTGGAACGTGCCCACAAGCTCGCCACGCAGGCGCGCGAGCCGGTGGCGCACTACGAACACGCCGAGCTCGGGTTCAACTACCGGCTGAGCAACGTGCTCGCCGGGATCGGTCGCGGGCAGCTGCGGGGCCTCGCGGCGCGGATCGAACGGCGGCGGGCGTTGTTCGACCGCTACTGTGCGGCGCTGGGCGACCTGCCGGGCGTGGAGTTTCGTCCCGAGCCCGCGCACGCGCGCAGCACGCGCTGGCTCACCTGCCTGCTGCTCGACCCGGCGGCGGGCGGGGTGACCCGCGATGCGGCGCTGGCCGCGCTGGAGGCCGACAACATCGAGGCGCGGCCGCTCTGGAAGCCGCTGCACCGCCAACCGCTGTACCGAGGCTGCGAATGCATCGGGGGCACGGTGGCGGAAGATTTGTTCAACCGGGGGTTGTGTCTGCCGTCGGGCTCCGGCATGACGGAGCCCGAGTTCGAACGGGTTGTCCGTATCGTGCGGCAGGTGTTTCGCCGCGCGTAGGTGCAGGCCCGGAGCGAGCACCGATGTCGGCCCACATTCCAGTCACCGGTTTCGCGGCGATCGCGGCGTTGTTGCGCGAGCGGCTCGGCGTGCTCGGCCGGGGCGGGTTGGGGTGGTTCGACCGGCAGATCGGGCGGCGGCGGGCGACGCGCTTCGGCGCGCTGGCGCTCGTGTACGCGGTCGACCTGGCGGCGGCGTTCTGGCTCGCCTACGAGCTGCGCTGGGACTTCGCGGTGCCGGTGCCGTTCCTGGACCAGCGGGTGCAGCTGCTGGCGATCGTGGTGATGAGCAAACTGATCCTGCTGCACTCGTTCGGGCAGTTCCGCTCGATGCTGAGCTACTTCTCGATCGCGGACTTCAGCGGGGTGGTGCTGGCGATGAGCGCGGCGTCGGCGTTCATGCTGGCGCTGTGGTGCTTTGCCGCGCCCGGGGCTTCGCCGCCGCGCGGGGTGATCCTGATGGATTTCATCCTGAGCGTGGTGCTGGTGTCGACGTTCCGGCTGTTTCTGCGGGTGGTGCGGACGTGGAGCACCTCGGGCCGGGTCCGGCCGGGGCTGGACGAGCGGCGGATCGCGATCGTGGGCGCCGGGGATGTGGGCGAGGCGTTGGCGAAGGACCTGCTTGCGCGGCAAGGCGGCGGCCTGCGCCCGGTGCTCTTCCTCGACGACGATCCGGCGAAGATCGGCCGCAGCATCCACGGACTGCCGGTGCATGGCCCGATTTCGGCGTTGTTGGAGATCGCCCCGAACGTGCAGCTCCACGAACTGGTGGTGGCGATGCCCTCGGCCGGGCCCAAGCTCATCCGCGAGATCGTCGAACTGGGGCGCCGGGTGGGAGTGGGCACCCAAATCGTGCCCTCGGCGACCCAGCTGGCGTCCGGGCAGGTGAAGGTCGATCGTACCCGGCCCGTGGCGATCGAGGACCTGCTGGGCCGCGACGAAGTGGAACTCGACTCCGCCGGCATCGACCGGTTGTTGCGCGACCGGGTGGTGCTGGTGACCGGGGCGGGCGGCAGCATCGGCAGCGAACTGTGTCGCCAGATTCTGGCGCGCGAGCCCCGCCGGCTGCTCATGGTCGAGCAGACGGAGATCGCCCTGTTCGAGATCGAGAACGAGCTGGCGGCCACGCCGGCGGGAAAGCGCATCGCGCCGCTCATCGCCGACATCACCGACCTGAACTCGATGCGGGCGATCTTCATGAAGCATCGCCCGGAGATCGTCTTCCACGCGGCGGCGCACAAGCACGTGCCGCTGATGGAGCGGCAGCCCGGCGAGGCCATCAAGAACAACACCTTCGGCACCGCGCAGCTCGCGCGGTTGGCGAGCGAATACGAGGTCGACCGTTTCGTGCTGATCTCGACCGACAAGGCGATCAACCCCACCAGCGTGATGGGGTGCAGCAAACGGCTCGCCGAGAAGGCGCTGCAGGCGCGCCAGCACTCCCCGGGCAACCGCACGCGCTTCCTCGCCGTGCGGTTCGGCAACGTCCTCGGCTCGAGCGGCAGCGTGATCCCGACCTTCCGGCGCCAGATCGCCCAAGGGGGGCCGGTGACGGTGACGCACGCCGAGATGACGCGCTATTTCATGACGATCCCCGAGGCGGTGGGACTGGTCCTGCAGACGGGCACGCTGGGCGTGGGCGGCGAGATCTTCATCCTCGATATGGGGAAGCCGGTGAAGATCATCGACATGGCCCGGCAGATGATCGAGCTGAGCGGCTTCAAGCCCGACATCGACATCGAGGTCCGCATCACCGGGCTGCGCCCCGGCGAGAAGCTCTACGAGGAGTTGCGCCACACCGACGAGACGCACGAGACCACCGAGCATCCGCGCATCTACCGGTTGAAAGCCTCGGCCGGCGCGCCGGCCGAGGCGGACGACGGTTGGTTGGCGGCGTTGCGCGTGGTCGCCGACACGGGCATGAGCGGCGAGATCAAGGGGGCGATGAAGCGCCTCGTGCCGGAGTACACCCCCTACGAGGAGTAGGGCGCGCCGGGTCCGGCGGCGGGCGCGCTCCGGTGGCGAAAACCGGAGTGAAAAACGCGGGATTCGGACCGATGGCGGGGTTGTGCGGTTCGGTTGCGCGCCTGGCAGATTGAAGTGCGGGTTCGCCGCAGTTCTCCTTGTCGGTCGTTCGCCGTGCCGTCCCCCCCACCCATGAGCGCCCGCTTCCTCCCGATCCTGTTGGTTGCCGCCGGTCTCGCGTTCGCCTGGCCGGGCTTGGCGGCGCCGTTGCCGGAGGCGGAGGCGGGGGAAACGGGACTGGGAACCGATCCGCTCGTGCGCTCCGGTCGGCTCGCGAACGGGTTTCGTTACGCCCTGCGCCCGCACCCGGTGCCGCCCGGGCGGGTCTCGCTCGCGTTGTTCGTGGACGTGGGCAGCCGGCACGAGCGACGCGACGAGCTTGGATACGCGCACTTCGTCGAGCATCTGGCCTTTGCCGGCTCGCGGGATTTTCCGGGCGACAGCGTGATCCGCGCCCTCCAGCGCTTCGGCCTCGGGTTCGGCTCGGAGTTCAACGCCTCGACGGGCCGCAGCTGCACGGTGTACGAGATCCGCAACGTGCCCACGGCGGACCCCGCGGCGCTGGCGACCGCGTTGCAGGTGCTGCGCAATTTCGCCGACGGCCTGCAGTTCGATCCGGCGGCGGTGAAGCGGGAGCGCGGCGTGATCCTGGCGGAGGGGGCCGTGCGTGCGGGGCGCATATCGTATTGGTGGGGCCGGGAACTCGGGTATCTGGCGCCGTTCCGCGACCAGATCGGCGAACGCGAGCTGGAGGCCCTGTTCGGCGACTCCGCCATGGGCCGCTCGCAACTGGGCACGCCGCGTGCGCTCAAGCGGGCGACCGCCGACAGCCTGCGCGCCTTCCACGCGCGGTGGTACCGGCCGGAACGCATGGTGCTCGCGATGGCGGGGGAACTGGAGATGGAGGCGGCGGCGCAGCTGGTGGAGCGGGAGTTTGCCTCCTTGGCGGGGACCGGACCGGCGCCCGTGGCCGAAGCGGTGCCCGCGCCGCGCGCGTCGCGCCCGGTCGGCACCAGCCTGTTCGTCGAACCGGACTCGCCCATGGCGATCGTGACCCTCGCGGGGGCGACGGCCCGCCGGCCGGCGGACGACGCCGCGCGCCGGCGCGAGGAACTCGCAGAGTCCGTGGCCTTGCGGATGCTGGAGCGGCGGCTCAGCCGCGCTCTCCCCGTCGCGGGTCAGATCGAGGCGATGGCGAGCAACGAGGTGCCGGGCTGGCGCATCCCGCTGCTGCGGGTGCGCACGACGGCGGCGAGCTGGTCGGCCGTGGCGGTGGCGCTGGAGACCGAGGTGCGCCGCGCGGAGCAACTCGGCTTCACGGCGGAGGAACTGGCGGCGGCGGTGGCGCGGCGCCGGCGGCAGGCGCACCGCGACGAACGCGAGGCGGGCAGCCGATCCGCGGGAGAGGTGGCGGTCGCGTTGGCGCATGCGTTTGGTCAGGGACTGGCGTTTTCCCCTCCGGATGAGGAACGCCGGTGGCTCGAGGCGGAACTGGCGACTCTGCGTCCCGAGGATTGCCGGGCGGCGGTGGCGCGGCTCTGGGCGGCGGAACGGACCCGGCTGGTGGTCGCCGGTCCGATGACTCCGGGCCGCGACGGCGTCGCTGCGGTGGAGGCGGCGCTGCGGCGCGTTCGCACGGTCCGGCTGGCGCCGCTGCCGGCGGAAGCAACCGTGGAGGCGCGGTTGCCGGATCTCCACGGGGCTCCGGGGATGGTCGCCAACGCCGAGCACGACGTGGCGCTGGACTGCTGGCTGGTCCAGTTCGACAACGGAGTGCGGCTCAACTTCAAGTCCACGCGGTTCGAACCGGGCCAGGTGCACGTGCGGGTTGGTTTTGGATACGGGCTGCTGGGCACCGAGCCCGGCCGCGAGGGACTGGCCTTCGGCGTGGCGGCGCTGCTGCACGGCGGGATCGCCGGCCTGACCGCGGAGCAGGAGAGCGAACTGCTCGGCCGCGAGGAGACCACGACCGGCTTCGGTTTCGGCGCCGACCGTCTCGGGTTCTCGTCCGACGGCCCGGTGGATGGAGTGGCCACGGTGTTGCAACTCTTCGCCGCGCGGGTGGCGAAGCCGGCCTTCCGGGCGGCGGGCGAGGCGCACGCCCGGGCGTTCATCGACAGCCAACTGGCGCGGTCCGACCGAACCGCGGCGATGCTGGCGGAGGATCGGGTGCGCGAACACCTGTTCGGCGGCCATCATGCGCTCACCCGTCCGCGGCGCGAGACGACGGAGCGCATGACGTTCGAGGAGCTGCGGGCCTGGATCGTGCCGCAACTCGAGACCTCGCCGATCGAGATCACGATCGTGGGCGACCTCGGCTTGGAGGAGGCCACGGAGGCGGTGGCGGCCAGTTTCGGCGCGTTGCCGCTGCGTTCGACGGTGGACCCGATGGCCGACCGACGGGCGTTCGTGCGGGGCTCGACGCCGCAACGGCTCGAGGTGCGTTACCAGGGCAAGGGCGCGCTCGGCAGTGTCGCCCTGGCCTGGCCGCTGCCCGATGTGGTGGGTCAGGAGGACGACTGCCGCCTGCGCCTGCTGGCCGCTGTACTCGAAGATCGGATTCGCGTGCGCCTGCGGCAGGAGATGGGGAAGACCTATTCGCCGGTGGTGGGCCTGATGGCGGAGCGGGCGCTGGCCCCGGCGATGCTCTATCTGCGGTGCCGGGTCGAGACGGCCCCGCGGCAGGTCGGGCAGGTGGCCGCGGCGGCCAAACAGGTGGTCGCGGCCTTGGCGGAGGCCGGCTTCACCGACGAGGAACTGGAGCGGGCGCGGCTGCCGTTGATCCGGGCCGCGGAGGAGAACGCGGTGAGCAACAAATGGTGGCTGGCGACGTTAAGCGAGGCGCAGAGCAAACCGCAGTTCGTCGCGGGCCAGGCCGACCAGAAACGGATCCTGCAGGCGGTGACGCGGGCCGAACTGGAGTCCCTGGCACGGCTGCTTTTCGCGCCCGACCGGCTCTGCGAGCTGCGGGTGCTGCCGGACTGAACGCGGTGGCGCACCGGCCCCGGGTCGGCCGCCCCCACTCAGAGGATCAGCATGGCATCGCCGTAGCTGAAAAAACGGTACCGACGGGCGATCGCCTCGGCGTAAAGCTCGTGGAGCCAGGCGATGCCATCGGTGCGGCCGGGAGCGAGAACGGCGGCCACGAGGCAGAGCAGGGTCGAGCGCGGCTGGTGGAAGTTGGTGATCAGCGCGTCGATGCCGCGGAACTCGCACGGCGGGTGCAGAAACAAGGCGGCCTCCTCGCGCAGTGCGGCGGGGGTGGGTGCGGTGTGCTTGCGCAGGAAATCCTCGATCGTGCGCACGCTGGTGGTCCCCACCGCGAGCCGGCGGCCGCGTTGGGCGAAAAGCGCGGCCTGGGTGGCGACAGGAATCTCGTAGATCTCGCGGTGGATCTGGTGGGCCTCGATCTCCTCGGTCTGGATCGGTTTGAAGGTCCCCAGCCCGACATGGAGGGTGACCTCGTGAAAAGTGGCGCCGGCCGCGGTGAGGCGGGCGTCGATCTCCGGGGTGAAATGCAGGCCGGCGGTGGGGGCGGCGACCGCGACGGACTTGGCGCGGTCGGCGTAGTGGGTGCGGTAGCGCTCGCGGTCGAGCGGCGCGAGGGCGCTGCCGGTGAGCGGATCACGCGCGATATAGGGCGGCAGCGGGACTTCCCCGATGGCGTGGGCGACCTCGATGATCGAATCGTGCCCGGGCGTGACAAAGCTCACCCGGTAGCCGCGCTCCTCGTGTTTCTCCAATACGGTGGCTGCGAAATAGCCGGGGCGGCCGAAGGTGGCGCCGGGCGGGAGCTTGCGGCCGGGCCGCAGCAGGCACCACCAGTCGTTGGGGCTTCCAGCGGGTTGATGCAGAAAACACTCCACGCGGCCCCCCGTGGGCCGTTGGGCGAAGAGGCGGGCCGGGATGACGTTGGCGTTGTTGCGGAAGAGGGCGAAACGGCCCCCGATGAGGTCGGGCAGGTCGGCGAAGACGTGGTGCGCAACCGTGCG
>JAEWNN010000216.1 GCA_023457035.1 Verrucomicrobiota bacterium | reverse complement strand
CGCAGGCGGCGGATGTCGTGGCTGCTCACGTAGAGCATCATCGCGATGAGCAGCACGAAGAAACCGAACTGCAGCTTGGCGATGAACTCGGGGTTGATGGCGCGCCCGCGCAGCTTCGCGATCGTGGCGAACACGATGTGGCCGCCGTCGAGCACGGGAATCGGCAGGAGGTTGAAGACGGCGAGCGCGACGTTGATGAGGATCGTCAGCCAGAGCACGACGCGAGGACCGGCCTGGGCGGCTTGGGTGAACCCGGCGACGATGCCGATCGGTCCGCCCATCTTGGAGAGCCCGATGTCGGAGAAGGGATTGATGAGGCTGCCGAGGGTGCGGAAGGTCTGGCCGACGAAACCGGCGACTTGGGTGAACGGGTCGGTGTGGACCAGCGTCACCTCCGTGGTGAAGAGCAGCCCGAGCTTGGCCCCCATGCCGGAGGCGGCACCGGCCGGCAGCGTGAGCTCGCGCGGTGTACCGGAGCGGAGGACACGGACGCCGAGCGCGCGGGCGGCGTTGCCCCGCAGGGCCTCGTCGAGCGTGGCGAAGCTCCGGATGGGTTGGCCGTCGATCGCGTCGATGTGGTCACCGGCGAGGAACCCGGCCTGGGCGGCCGGCGAACCAGCCGCGACCGAGTGGATCTTGGCCTCCACGTAGGGGGAGACGCCGATGCGGCGGATCTTCTCGTTGGTGGCGAGCTGGGGATTGAGGGTGAGGGTGAGCGGTTGTCCGGCGCGTTCGACGACGAAGACGGCGGTGCGTTCGCCGTTGGTCTTCCCGGCGCCGAAAACGATGCTGTTCTGCACGTCCTGCCACTCCGCGGTGCGGCGGCCGTCGATGGAGCGGATGATGTCGCCGAACTGCAGTCCGGCCTGCGCGGCCGGGCTGGGGACCTCGCGGCCGTCGGAGAGTTTGATGGTGGGGGCCACGTAGCCGATACGCGTCGTGGCCATCTCGGCACTGCGTTCCTCGCCGGCGACCCACAGGACGGTGGCGAGCACGAGCGCGAAGAGCAGGTTGAACAGCGGGCCGGCCACGGCGACGATCACCTTGTCGAGATAACCGAGCGGGGGGCGCGGCGGGGCGTCCTTGTCGGCCTCGCCGCCCTCGATCTCGCCGAGGTCGGCCAGTTGCGGGATCTGCACGTAGGCGCCGAAGGGGATCCAGCAGATGCACCACTCCACGCCGCGCCAGGTGCGCTTGATGATCGGGTTGCCGAGACCGAAGACCGAGAACCGCGGCACGTGGGCCCCGCGCCAGCGGGCGGCGAGGAAGTGCCCGAGCTCGTGGATGAAGATGCACGCCGTCAGGCAGAGGATGCCGATGAGGATCGCGAGCGGGCTGGAAAGCAGGGAGTCGGGCATGCGGGGAGGGGAGTTGCGGACCGGGTACGGCGGGCTCAGCCGGCGAGGAGTTGGCGGGCGGTGGCGCGGGCCTGCTGGTCGGCGGCAAGGACCTCGGCGAGCGCGGCGGGTTCCGTGGCGGAGACGCGCGCGAGGGTTTCGCCGACGACGCGGGCGATATCCAGGAAACGGAGCCGGTGCGCGAGGAAGGCCGCGACGGCGACCTCGTTGGCGGCGTTGAAGATGGCGGGGGCGGTGCCGCCGGCGCGCATGGCCTCGCGCGCGTGGCGCAGGCAGGGGTAGCGCGAGTCGTCGACCGGCCGGAAATCGAGCGTGAACAGTTTGGCGAAATCGAGGGTGGGCTCCACGCCGGCGAGGCGCTCGGGGAAGAGCAGCGTGTGCTGGATCGCGAAGGTCATGCTCGGCGGCGTGAGCTGCGCGAGGATCGAGCCGTCGACGTACTCGACCAGCCCGTGGACGATGCTCTGCGGGTGGAGCACCGCCTCCACTTGTTCGGCACGCAGGCCGAAGAGCCACTGCGCCTCGATCATCTCGAGGCCCTTGTTGGCCAGCGTGGCGGAGTCGACGGTGATCTTCGGCCCCATCGACCAGTTCGGGTGGCGGAGCGCGTCCTCGGGCGTGACGTGGGCGAGGTCGGCCATCGGCCGATCCCGGAAGGCGCCGCCCGAGGCGGTGACGATGACGCGGCGGATGGCGCGCGGCGGTTCGCCGGCTAGGCACTGGAAAAGGGCGTTGTGCTCGCTGTCGACGGGGAGCAGGCGCACGCCGCGCTCGCGGGCGGCGGCCATCACGAACTTGCCGGCCATCACGAGAATCTCCTTCGAGGCGAGCGCGATGTCCTTGCCGGCGGCGATGGCGGCGAGCGTGGGCTGGAGCGCGGTGGTGCCGACGACGGCGACGAGCACGAGGTCGGCCTCGGGCAGGGTGGCGAGCGTGGTGAGCGCTTCGGGACCGGCGTGGAGCGTGGTGCCGGCGGGAAACGGCTTGTCGCCGCGCGCGGCGGTGGCGGCGGCGGGATCGGTGAGGGCGACGTGGCGGACGCCGAAGCGGCGGGCGATGGCGGCGAGCTTGGCGGTGTTGGCGCGGGCGCCGACGCCGGCGAGCTCGAGCCGGTCGGGGTGGGCGGCGATCACGCGCAGGGCGTTCTCGCCGATGGAGCCCGTCGCTCCGAGCAGGACGATGCGTTTGCGGCCGGCCATGATCGCTCAGGCGCCGCCGAGGCGCAGGAGGTAGGCGAAGAGGATGTACGCGGCCGGCGCGGTGAGGATGACGCTGTCGGTCAGGTCGAAGGCGCCGCCGATGCCGGGGATGGCGTTGCCGGAGTCCTTGATGTCGGCGCGGCGCTTGATGATCGACTCGACGAGGTCGGAGACGACGGCGATGAGCGCGATCGGGATCGCGGCGAGCGCGCTCCACAGCAGCGTGAAGTTCTCCGGATACAGGCCGCTGGGCCGGAAGAAATGGACGAGCGCGGTGCCGACCCCCGAGGCGATGATCACGCCGCCCACGAGGCCCTCCCAGCTCTTCTTGGGGCTGATCGTCGGCGACATCTTGTGGCGCCCGATGGCGGTGCCGACGAGCAGCGCGCCGACGTCGCAGAACTTGGAGACGGCCACGAGCCAGACGACGAGCATGAGGCCCTGGTTGGGATTGGTGGCGTCGCGCAGGAAGAAGATCTCGATGACGAAGTGGAACATGAACGGCACGTAGGCGATGCCGAAGAGGGTGGCGGCGAGGGTGTCGAACCGTTTGCCCGGATCGCGGACCGAGAGCAGCCGCACGCAGCAGAGCACGACGGCCAGCGCCATCAGCGAGGCGGTCATGCCCGGGCCGGTGATGAAGTATTGCGGGGCGAGCGTGCGCACCGCGTAGGGCACGAGCAGCATGGTCGCGCCGATGAGCAGGCCGAGGCGGTGGAACGGCCGGTGGCCCATGCGCGCGAGCATCCCGTAGAGCTCATGTTGGGTGAGCACAGCGAGCAACGTCGTGAAGAGCACGGCGGCCGGGCGGCCGAAGTAGCGCAGCAACACGATCAGCGCGACCCAGAGGACGAGGGTGGATATGGCGCGTTTGAGCACGATCGGAGGGGAGTCGGTGGCGAGGTGGCGACGGGACCGGTCAGGGCTTGGCCATGAGCTGCTCGCCGGTGGCGCCGAAGCGGCGTTCGCGGCCGGCGAAGTCGGCCAGGGCGGCGCGGAAGTCGGCGGCGGTGAAATCGGGCCAGAGGGTGGGGGTGAAGAGGAACTCGGCGTAGGCCGCCTGGAGCAGCAGGAAGTTGCTGATACGTGTCTCGCCGGAGGTGCGGATCACCAGGTCGGGGTCCGGGATCTGGGCGGTGTAGAGGTGGCGCGCGAGTTTCTCGTAGGAACACTCGGCCGGGTCCTCCCGGCCGGCGGCGACCGCGCGGGCGTAGGCCGCGGCGGCGTCGACGATCTCGGTGCGCGCGCCGTAGTTGAGGGCGAGGATGAGGTGGTGCTCGGTGAACCCGGCGGTGGCCTTCAGCGTCCGGTCGAGCTCCTTGCGCACGGCGCCAGGCAGCTCGCTGGTGCGGCCGATGGTGTGGAGCCGGACCTGCTTCTCGACGAGTTCGTCGAGTTCGCTGCGCAGGAAGCGCTGGAGCAGCAGCATGAGGGCGTTGACCTCGGCGGCGGGGCGTTTCCAGTTTTCGGCGGAGAAGGCGTAGAGCGTGAGGTAGCGCACGCCGCACTGGCTGGCCGCCTCGACGATCGTGCGGACGGTCTCGACCCCGCGGCGGTGGCCCTCGATGCGCGGCAGGCCGCGTTTCTTGGCCCAACGGCCGTTGCCATCCATGATGATGGCGACGTGGGCGGGAGGAGGAACGGCGGCGGATTTCACGCGGTGGAAAAGAGGCGGGATTGTGCGAAGCGGGCGAAGGGGGGGTCAACCACTGACTGTGGGCGGTGGGCCGTAGACGGTGGGCGGTGGACGGTAGCCAGTCGCCGGTAGCCGGTGACCGGTGGGCTGTGACCGGTGGGCAGTAGCGACGCGCGTGAGCGCGTCGATCGCAGCGGCGCAACGGACGGAACGGTTCCCTCCTGTCCGGGGCTCCGTGTGCTCGGTGCTCTCCGTGGTTCCAGCCTTCCTTCGCCGTTGGCTACTCAGCGTAGACGCGCGCCGCGGCGCGGCCTTGCGGGAAAACAAATGGTTCGATGAGAACGCGGGCACCGGGGGGCTGCTTTGAGTGGGTGTCGGCACGGAAGTTCACCACAGAGGGCACGGAGGACACAGAGGCGGGAGCGAGAATGAGATCTCGGGACTCTTCCGGTTCACTGTGTTCTCTGTGGTTCAATGCCGGAAGCCATTTACTTGAGAGCGTAGACGCGCGCCGCGGCGCGGCCTTGCGGGAAAACAACACTGTGACGCGATCCATCCGAAAATTAACCATTCTACCGTACGGCAGAACACGGATGGGGCACAGATGACCAGAGAACGATCCGTGTTCATCCGTGGAATCCGTGGTTTCTGGTTCATGTTGCTTGAGCGGGCACGGCAGCGGTTCCGTTTTCCGGAGGCCTCCGCCGTAGCGATGCGCGTGAGCGCATCGAAGTTGGCCTTGGCGTTCTCACGAACGCGCGCTACGCCTGTCTACAGGGGCCGATGCGCTCCGTAGTTCAGACAGCTGAGCGACTTTGTCACCCAGCTACGCAACAGGATCGCTGCCCTCACGAGTAGCGGCACGACAACGCCCGCGATCAACGGGGCCCGACTGCGACGGGCTCCGGCAGGTCGCGTTAATGCAGACGCGGCGACGGGCGGCTTGCATCGCGTCGCCGCGCGGCTGAACTGCGCGCATGATCTACCGTCGTTTCGGCCGCACCGAGTTGCAGATGCCCGTGTTCACCTGCGGCGGCATGCGCTACCAGCACAAGTGGCAGGACGTGCCGCCCGGCGAGATCCCCGCCGACGGCCAGGCCAACGTGGAGGCGTGCATCGAGCGCGCGCTCGCGCTGGGCATCAACCACATCGAGACGGCGCGCGGCTACGGCACCTCGGAGATGCAGCTGGGCCGCATCCTGCCGCGGTTGCCGCGCGAGAAGATCATCGTGCAGACCAAGGTGGCGCCCACGGCCGATCCGGCGGAGTTCCGCGCGACCTTCGAGAAGTCGATGGCGTATCTGGGCCTCGACCACGTCGAGCTGCTCTCCTTCCACGGCATCAACACCCGGCAGCTCCTCGACTGGACGATCCGGCCCGGCGGCTGCCTGGCCGTGGCGCGCCAGCTCCAGCGCGAGGGCCGCGCGCGGTTCGTCGGCTTCTCCACGCACGCCACCACCGACATCATCCTCGCGGCGGTGGAGACGGGGGAGTTCGACTACGTGAACCTCCACTGGTATTTCGTTAACGAGCTCAACTGGCCGGCGGTGGAGGCGGCGCGGCGCCGCGACATGGGCGTGTTCATCATCAGCCCCAACGACAAGGGCGGGCGCCTCCAGGACCGCCCGGCGCTGATGGCCGGGCTCACCGCGCCGCTGTCGCCGATGCAGTTCAACAACCTGTTCTGCTTCGCGCGGCCCGAGATCCACACGCTCAGCCTCGGCGTGTCGAAACCCTCCGACTTCGACGAACACGTCGCTATCCTCCCGCAACTCGCCGACGCCGCGCAGATCGTCGCCCCGCTCGAGGCGAAGCTGCGCGCCCGGTTGCGCGAGGTGCACGGGGCCGAGTGGTGCGCCCGCTGGCCCGAGGGCCTGCCGCACTACGTCGACGTGCCCGGCGAGATCAATGTCGCCGAGATCCTGCGGCTGTGGACCTACGGCGCCGGGCTCGACCTCGTGCCGTGGGCAAAGATGCGCTACAACCTGCTCGGTCAGGCCGACCACTGGTTCCCGGGCCAGAACGCCGCGAAGGCCGGCGAGTTCGATCTCGCGCCGGTGCTGGCGAAGAGTCCGTTCGCCGCGCGGATCCCCGAGCTCCTCGCGCGCGCCCACGCCGCCTACCACGAGGCGCCGAAGAAGCGGCTCAGCCAGAGCTGAGCCGCGGCGCCGGGCGCGGGGGCGCAATGGCAGGGTAGCGGCGTTCGTGAGAACGCCGAGGCCGGGCTTCGATGCGCTCACGCGCATCGCTACGGCGCGCGCGGGCCCGGAATGGGGAACCGCAGATGGCCGCGTAGATCCAATCTCCGACTGGACGCCTGCGATCCACGACAGCTCCCGAGCGCAGCCACACGTCGCGGATGCCTCTGCCGACTCGAGCCCGCCGGGGCCGGTCGCAGACCGGCCCTACTCCCTGTCGTGTCGCCGCAGAGGCACACCGATCGACGCTGATCCGGAGACCGGCCTGTTTGCCGACGGTGATCGGTGCAGACGGTGGCCGGTTTTGAGGTGGATCGAATCCGCGTTCTCCGCGGCTCCGCGTGCGGCGGATCGGGCCCGACGGCGGAAGGGATCTCGCGGAGACGCAGGGTGCGCCGAGGCTGGCTTGGATGCGCTCACGCGCATCGCTACCGACCGGGACTCGGGGATGGGCGACCGCTCTGTGCCGGCAGCGTAGCGGCGTTCGTGAGAACGCCGAGGACGGCTTCGATGCGCTCACGCGCATCGCTACGGCGGCGGGCGTGCCGGTCGATCGCGCTCGCCGGCGGTCGCGCGGATGGACTCCGGCCGCCGCATCAACCCGTCTCCGCTCCACTCGGCCCGCGCCCGCCGCGGCCCGGTTCAGGCGAGGCCCTCGGTGGCGCGGGCGACGCGGTAGCTCTCGACGACCCACGTGCTGAGGACCTTGTCGGGCTGCTCGACGACGTCGCGCGTGATGGGAAAACGGGTGCGCCCGGTGTTGTGGCTCACCAGCTTCAGCCCGTGCTGGAAGTCGCGGAACTTCTCCTCGCAGAGCGCGCGGATGGTCTTGTCGGCCGCGAGGCTGGCGTCGATGAGCGCGGAGACGGCGTCGTCGGCGAAGAGCAGCTCGAAGCCGTGGTCCTGGTGGAAACGGGCGGCGAAGGCGGAGACCTCGGCGCGCAGGACCTCGTGCTGCCGGTCGGCGTTCTCGCGCAGGAGGTGCTGGAGCGCCTCGGCGGGGCGAGCGACGGTGGCGGCGTCGATGGCGAAGGTCTTGGTGGCGGTGGAGGGCAGCTCGAACTTGAAGTCGCGGAAGATGCGCTCGAGCACTGTCATGAGACCGCGGGCACCGGTGTTCTCGGCGGCGGCGCGTTGCGCGATCTCGTGGAGCGCGTCGCGGCCGATCTGGAAGTCGATGCCGTAGCCGGCGAAATCGGCGCGGTATTGCTGGAGAATGCTGCCCTCGGAGGTGGTGAGGATCTGTTCGAGATCCTCGGCGGCGAGCGCCTGGCAGGCGACGCGCACCGGCAGGCGCCCGACGAACTCCGGCTCGAATCCGTACGTGATGAAATCCTGGCTGGTGACCTGTGCGAGGTAGTCGCCCTCGGTGCGCTCGGCGCCGCGGGCGGCGCCGAAGCCGATCGCGGTGCTCTGCACGCGGCGTTTGATCTGGTCGGCGAGTTTGTCGAACGCACCGCTGACGATGAAGAGGATGTGCCGGGTGTTGATCTTGCGCGGACGCGGCGGGCCGCCGCGTTGCATCTCCATCATCGCCTGCATCTGGCCGAGCAGGTCGGTCTGGCTGTGGAGGGAGACATCGGTTTCCTCCATGAGCTTGAGCAGGTTGATCTGCACGCCGCGGCCGGAGACATCGCGGCCGGCGAGGTTCTGCGCGGCGGCGATCTTGTCGATCTCGTCGATGTAGATGATGCCGTACTGGGCCAGCTCGACATCGCCATCGGCCGCCTTCACGAGGTCGCGCACGAGGTCCTCGACATCGCCGCCGACATAGCCGGTCTCGGAAAACTTCGTCGCGTCGGCCTTCACGAACGGCACGCCGATGAGCTTGGCGATGCAGCGCATGAGGTACGTTTTGCCGACGCCGGTGGGGCCGAGGAGGATGATGTTCTGCTTGGCGTAGTCGCGCTCGCGCAGCTCGGGGCTGTCGAGGCACTGGCGCACGTGGTTGTAGTGGTCGCAGATGGCGACGGAGAGGATCTTCTTGGCGTCGTCCTGTTTGATGACGAAGCGGTTGAGGTGGTCGCGGATTTCGCGGGGCCGGAGGTTGAAGGCGCGGATGCGGCGGAGGATTTCGGCGTTGGTGTCGTCGGGCGTCGCGGCGGGTTTGGCGGAGCCGCCGCCGGGCGCGGGCTGAGGTGGGGGATGGGCGGCCATCATCTGGCGCACGGAGGCCTGCACCTGGGGATCTTTGAGGAGCTCCTGCACCTTGCGTTCGAGCTCCTCGAGAGGGTTTTTCGGGCCTTCGTTGCTCATGGCGGGAGAGTTTCGGCTTTCGGGTTGACGCAAAATGACGTCCAGCAATAGCTTACCGCACGTTTCACCCATAGAATTTTCCGCAAACAGGAGACACGCACCATGTCGAACAACCTCACCAAGCGCGAGATCGTTCTGGAAATCTACCAGAAGACCGGGTTCCCGCAGAAGGAAGTGCAGCAGTCCGTGCAGATGGCATTGGATATCATCCAGGACGCCCTCGCCTCGGGCCGCAACGTCGAGCTGCGCAACTTCGGCGTGCTGGAGGTCCAGGTGCGCAAGGCCCGCATCGGCCGCAACCCGAACAAGCCCGAGACCGAGGTCGTGATCCCGACCCGCGCCGTGGTGAAGTTCAAGTCGGGCAAGATCTTGAAGGCCAAGCTCAAGAAGCTGGAACTGAGCAAGGTGGACAAACGCGGCATCGTCCCGCCGCCCCCCGCCAACCCGTCCGCGCCGACCGCCTGAGCGGTCGCCGGAATGCTGGAGCCGGGATCGCCGATCCCGGCTTTTTTCCCGCCGGCTTCGCCGCCGGTCGCCACGACCTTTTCAACCGTTCCCAGCGCCGCGCGCGCTCCGTTCCCACATGGCCCAGTTCCAGACCCTGCCGGGTTTCCGGGAGTTCTATCCCGAGGAAACCGCCCGGCGTAACCACCTTTTCCTCCTGTGGAAGCAGGCCGCCGTGGCCTGCAACTTCCTCGAGTACGACGGCCCCGTGTTGGAACCGCTCGAACTCTACAAGGCGAAGTCCGGCGAGGAGATCGAGCAGCAGCTCTTCTGCTTCACCGACAAGGGCGGGCGCGATGTCTCGCTGCGCCCCGAGATGACTCCGACGCTCTGCCGCATGGTCGGCGAGCGCGCCGGCGCGATGCGGCGCCCGATCAAGTGGTTCAACATCGGCGAGCACTACCGCTACGAGCGCGCCCAGAAGGGCCGCCTGCGCGCCTTCTTCCAGTTCAACGCCGATCTGCTCGGCGAGGCCGGCCCCGAGGCCGAGGTCGAGCTCATCGCGCTGCTGATCTCGTGCATCGGCGCCACCGGGCTGACCGAGCGCGACTTCTTCATCCGCCTGAGCGACCGCAACCTCTGGTTCTATTACCTGCAGGCGATCGGCTACACCGAGGCGCAGGTGCCCGACGTGCTCGGCACCATCGACCGCCTCGAGAAACAGGGCGACGACGCCTTCAAGTTCTTCGAGGAGAAACACGGTCCGCTCTCTGCCGAGAAGCGCGCCGAGATCGTGTCGTTCACCAAGATCAACTCGCTGGCCGCCCTCGAGGAGCGTCTCGCGCCCGTGACCGCCGCCGGCGGCCCCGCGGCCGAAGCGCTCTCCGCCCGCCTCGCCGACTGGCGCACGCTGCTCGGCGGACTCGAGGCGATGGGCTACGGCGCCTTCGTGCAGGTCGACCTCGGCGTGGTGCGCGGGCTCGCGTACTACACCGGATTCGTTTTCGAGGCCTTCGACCGCAGCGGCGAGTTCCGCGCGATCGCGGGCGGCGGCCGCTACAACAACCTTGTCAAGAAGCTCGGCGGCCCGGATCTCCCGGCGGCCGGCTTCGCCATCGGCGATGTCGTCATCACCGAGATGCTCAAGTCGAAGAACCTCCTGCCCGAGATCGTCTCGGCGCCGGACATCTTCTGCATCATCGGCGGCCCGGCTGAGCGCAAGACCGCGCTGGCCGACATCCGCGCCCTGCGCGCCGCGGGCTACCGCGTCGAGTATCCGCTCAAGGACGCCGGCTTCGGCAAGCAGTTCAAACAGGCCGACCAGAACAAGGCCCGCCTCGCCATCATCTACGGCGGCGACGAACTCGCCCGCGGCGCGGTGAAGATGAAGCTCCTGGCCGACGCCACCGAACGCGAGATCCGCCGCGACCACCTGCTGCAAGCGGTGGCCGAGCTGCTCGG
>JAEWNN010000215.1 GCA_023457035.1 Verrucomicrobiota bacterium | reverse complement strand
CCGATCCGCGCGGCGATCGTCGCCACGACGCCGGAGGGCGAGGCCCTCGCCAAGGTGTTCAAGACCTTGAACCGCACCCACAATCTCGAGATGAAGGTCTTCGGCAACGAGGCTGCGGCGCGGCGTTGGCTGGCGCGGCAGTGAGGGGGGGCGGAGCACGGTCCCGATTTCGGACTCAGGTTGGAGCGGTCCGGACCGATACCGTGGGCCTGCCGCCGTTCCGGTGTCTGCGCGGCTCCCGCTCCCATGCCTTTCTCCTGCACCGTCGAAGAGTACTGCGTCCATGTGGCGTGGCGTGACGCGATCTCCGTGGGAGATCTCCGCTCGTTCGGGCAGGAGATGCCGCGGATTGGGCGGACCTTGGGGCGTGCGCCGGACGTGCTCCACACCTTCGAAGCCGTCACGGGGCTCGGATTCGACCCGGCGGCCGCGTACGAGTACTCGGTGCAGCAGAAGACCGTGGCGATACCCAACCCGATCCGGGCGGCGATGGTGGCGACCACGAAGGAGAACGAATACCTCGCGACACTCTTCCTGAAGCTGAACCGCGCGCCGAACCTCGACATGCGGGTGTTCTTCGACGAGGCGAGCGCCCGTGCTTGGCTGTCCCGGCAGTAAGCCCGGGCCGGAGGGCCGACACAGCAGGGTGCGAGGCGCGAAACGAGGCAACGGGATCGACGTTCTCGCTGCGACTTCCCGCCCGGAGCCGGGTGTTGTGCTCATGCACTTCTCCCTGCACCGCCTCTGCTCGTGCCTGCTGCTCACCGCCATCGCCGCAGTGCCGGCGGGTGGGGCGATCGAACGTTCGCTCGAGAAAACTTTCACCGTGGCACCCGGCTCGGTCGTGAAGGTCGATGTCAGTGGCGCGGAAATACGGACCGAGGTCGGCCCGGCCGGCACCGTCCACGTGGTTCTCAAGGAGCGATTCCGCACCGACGATGCCGCCGAAGCCGACGAGCTGCTCAAACACTTCGAGATCACCTGCGCCCAGGCGGGCGACACAGTGCGGCTCGTGGTGAAGCCGAAGCGGGGCCTCGGGTTCAGCTGGAGTTGGAACAGCAAGGTGGCGTTTCGTCCTTTGCTCACCGTTCCGGCCGATGTGCGGCTCGAACTCGACACCTCGGGCGGCTCCATCCGGGTTGATGGTGAGATGCGAGCCGCCGTGCGCGCCAACACCTCGGGCGGTTCGATTGCCGCCGATGGAGGCACAGACCTCAACCTCGACACCTCGGGCGGCTCCATCCACGTCGGGGTCGATCCGGCGGCGCGGCTCTTCGTCGCAGCCGACACGAGTGGCGGCAGTGCCAAGGTGGAAGGTTTCGCGGCCGCGTTCGAAGTGGAGAGGAAGGAGCACGACCACGTTTCGGGTCGCCTCAACGGTGGTGGCGGCAGACTGCGCGCCGACACTTCCGGCGGCAGCATCCGGATCGGCCCCGCCAGCAAGTAGCGCGGGGCACTGGCCGGCTCGCATCGATCCTCCTCTCGTGGCCCGCGATGGATGGCCACGCTTCATTGAAGCGCTGCGCGGGGTCTCCGGTGGCGGCATGTCTCGGGTAGTTGTCCCCGGAGGTTAGCGATAATTAGTTATTGATAGGAGCCGAATACAGGCCGATAGAGAGACTATGCTATCGCTTAGCTCTCCAACGGAGATTGCCCGAGGCGTTGCTGCGCGGGTACGCGAGCACCGGTTGCAACGCGGCTGGAGCCAAGCGGAGTTGGCGCAGCGGGCGGGGGTGAAACTGCCGACGTATGTGCTGTTCGAGCGGACGGGGCGGGTGTCGCTGCTGCGTTTCATCGCGATCCTCGATGTGCTCGGGCTCAGCGCGGAACTGGAGCAGGTGGGCCAGTTGGCCGTACCGACCGGCACGACGCTCGCGGAGCTGGCCAAGCCGTTGCCGCAGCGGGGGCGGACACGGCGATGAACAAGGTCGACGTCTTCTACCGTGGCCAGCCGCTGGGTACACTGGCGGTGGTGCGCGGCGGGATCTTCTTCGAGTATGCGCCGGCGTTCCTTGGCACCGGGCACGAACTCTCGCCGCTCGCGCTGCCGCTCGGCTCGGGGGTGCGGGCACGCGACACCGCGCCGACGCTGCGGCTGCACGGGCTGTTCGAGGACTCGCTGCCCGATTCGTGGGGCACGCGTGTCATGGACGACTGGTTTCGCCAGCAGGGCGTGGCGCCGCATCTCGTCGATCCGCTCATGCGGCTCTCGTTCATCGGCCGGCGCGGCTTCGGCGCGCTGGAGTATGCGCCGGCGAAGCAGGTGGATTCGGTGCGCGGCACGCTCGACGCGATCTACGCGGCCTCGGCGCAGATGGCGGACGGCGCGAGCACGGATCTGGCATTGCTGGCGGAGGTCGGCACCTCGCCCGGTGGCGCGCGGCCGAAGGCGGCGCTGTGGTTCGACGCCGAGCTGCGCTCCCTCGCGCACGATGGCGACGCGGCGCACCCGCAGGCGTGGCTGGTGAAGTTCGATACCACGGCGGAGCGCACCCTCGGCCGGGTGGAGTACGCCTACGCGTTGCTCGCCCGGGCGGCCGGACTCGAGATGCCGGAGACACGGTTGCTCACGACCGAGCACGCCGACGGCCCGCGGGCGCACTTCGCCGTGCGGCGGTTCGACCGCAGCGGCGCGGAGCGGGTGCACTACCACAGCCTCGCCGGACTTTGCCAGATGCCGGGCGGCGATCTCGACTACCAGACGCTGCTGCGCGTTGCCCGGCGGATCACGCGCGACCATGGGGAGGTGTTGAAGGCGTTCCGGCGGGCGGTGTTCAACGTGTTCGCCAGCAACCGCGACGACCACGGCAAGAACCACGGTTTCCTCTACGATGACGCGCGGCGGCAGTGGCGGCTCAGCCCGGCGTTCGACCTGATGTTCGTCGGCGGCGGGCAGTTGCGCGAACGTGGGATGGCTGTCATGGGCGAGCGGATTCGCGCGGGATTGCCGCATCTGGAGAAGCTAGCCGCGAGCGAAGGGATCGAACGGGCGGATTGCCGCGCGATCCTGGACGAGGTGCACACCGCGCTGGCGCGTTGGCCGGAGTTCGCCGCCGCGGCGGGATTGCCCGAGCGGGAAGCCTCCGAGATCGGCGCGGCGATCCAGGTTCCCCGGTCCGATTGAGGGGCCCCGCGGTGCGGGGGCACCCGGGACAGAGCGGTCGTTCGTCGCCTAAAGCGCGGTGCCCGGCAGCGGCGGTTCGTTGCGTGCGCAAAGATTGAGGTTTGCGACGGTAACGCGCGCGATCTCGGCGAGCGCTTCGTGGGTGAGGAAGGCCTGGTGCGCGGTCACCAGGACGTTGGGGAAGGTGAGGAGCCGGGAGAGTTCGTCGTCCTGCAATACGGTGCCGGAGAGATCCTCGAAGAAGATGCCCTCCTCCTCCTCGTAGACGTCGAGCGCGACGCCGCCGAGGCGGCCGGATTTCAGGCCGGCAATGAGCGCCGTGGTGTCGATGAGGCCGCCGCGGC
>JAEWNN010000214.1 GCA_023457035.1 Verrucomicrobiota bacterium | reverse complement strand
CGCGAAGTAGAAGGTGCAATCGAGGATATTGACGATCTGGATGCCCCAGAACTCGGCGCGGGTCTCGCGCAGGACGCCGAAATCGCGGAAATAGTCGCCGATCATCTGGCCGGCGGAACGGGGAGCGGAGGCTTGGCTCATCGGTTGCGGTGGGGACAATAGCGGAGCCGACCGCATGCCAACTGTCGAGCCGGCGAATGCCGGATCGCAGCCGGGCTTGCGTGGGGCGGCGCGGACCCGTGCAATCAGTCCGCCCACATGCACCTCCGCCGCCTCGCCCTCCAGCACTTCCGCAATGTCGCCTGGGCGGAGCTGGCGTTGCCGGCCGCCGGCGCGGCGCTGGTCGGGGCCAACGGTCAGGGGAAGACGAACCTGTTGGAGGCGGTCGGCCTGCTCACGGCGCTGCGCTCGTTCCGGCAGGGCGACAACCGCCTGCTGATCGCGCACGGCCAGCCGGAGGCGGCGTTGCGGTTCGAACTCGAACACGAACGCCTCGGCGCGACCGCGGTGACGCTTCGGCTGCGGCCCGAGGGCAAGGAGGTGGAGGTCGACGGCACCAAGGTGGTGCGCTTCGGCGACTTCCTCGGCAGGTTTCCCACGGTGCTGTTCTCCTCGCAGGACAACCAGCTCATCCGCGGCAGCCCCTCGGCTCGGCGGCGTTGGCTCGATCTCGTGCTCGCGGCGATGGATGCAAACTACCTCGACGTGTTGCAGCGGTACCATCGGGCGCTCGACGGACGCAACCGGTTGCTCAAGGAGCGCGCGGAGGCCGCGCAGTTGGCGGCGTTCGAGCAACCGCTGGCCGCGGCGGGGGCGGCGGTGGTGCGCGCCCGCGTGGCGGGCGTGAGCGCGCTCGGGGCTAGGGTCCGCGCCGCCTATGCCGCGATCGCCCCCGCGCAGGAGTCCGCGGACCTCGTGTACGAGTCGGATGTGGCCGAGGGCGACGAAGCGTCGCTGGCGGCGCTCTTCGCCGCGAACCGGGAGCGCGACCTGCTCATGCGATCGACTTCGCGTGGGCCGCACCGCGACGACATCGACCTCACCCTCGATGGGCGCTCGAGCCGCGATTTCGGGTCGGAGGGGCAGCAGCGCAGCCTGGTGCTGGCGCTGCGACTGGCGCAGCTCGGGCATTTCCGCGAGCGGTCCGGCGTGCGCCCGGTGGTGCTCGCCGACGATGTGCTCGGCGAACTCGATGCGGGGCGGCGTGCGCGGTTCTGGTCGGCGATCGAGCCGGGTACCCAGGTGCTGGCGACTGGGACGGCGGTGCCCGAGGGGGTCGCGGCGGGCTGGCGGGTATTCCGCGTCGAGCGCGGGACGTTCACGGACGCGGCGTGACCACGCCGAGGAGCGTCGAGGAAGAATGTGCGAGTCGCCAGCGAGAGGGCGAGGCGAGGAGGTGTGTTGGAATCGGCGGCGCAGGTTTCGGCCTTAACACCGCAATTGAACCGCAAAGAACGCAAAGAACGCAAAGATCACAGAGAGAGAATTCGTTGAGGCTCCGGCATTGGGGGCTTCACCCAGCAGGTGAGCGATCCAGTGGTGCTCATCCTGTTGGAAGAACCTCTCCATGGGTTCTTCGCGATCTTCGCGGCCAAAACGAACTGCGGAATCTAGGATCGGCTCTCCGCGCTCGACCGAAGCGAAATTGCGGAGGTGTGCGCATGATGGATCTATCCACCGGGCAATGGCGGGGGGCGCTGCGGCGCTGTTTGTCGGCTAATCCACGCTCGGCCGGCGGGACGAAGCGCCGACGCTTCTGCGAATCGGTGCGCTGGCCGCGGCGATGAGCGCCGACCATATCGAGTCGAGGCGGCGAGCGACTTGGCGGGAGGAGTCGGAGCCGGTGCCGCCGCAGTGGCTGGCGTCGCCCGCCGACCGTTTACCTTCACGGTCGTGAAGGTAAACGGTCGGGCGCGTTGCGGAAGGGGGTGGGGAGCGAAGGGCGAACGCGCGATTCCGGTGTTTCCTTCGGGCGGCGGTATGGTCTGCTGGCGGGCGTAACCATGGCCCGCCGCAGCGTACGCGATCTCTGGAAGGCGAAGCTCGAGGGACGGCTGCCGTCGCCCGAGATGCCGGCGGCGTTGCTGCGGCTGGCGGGCAAGCAGGCGACCGCGGTGGGTGCGGTGTTGCCGCCACGCACGGTGTTCGCCGGACGGGTGCTCGGAATCGACCCGAGCTTGCGCGGCACGGGTTTGTCGCTCGTGGAGATCGCGGGCGGGCGGCAGCCGGTGGTGCTGCTCAGCCGCACCGTGAAGGTGCCGCCGAAGCACGACATGGCCTACTGCCTGGGCGAGATCTTCCGCGCGGTGGCGGCGGTGCTGCGCGACCACGCGGTGGACCACGTGGCGCTGGAGAAGACGATCTTCGTGCAGAACGTCTCGACCGCGCAGATCCTCGGCGCGGCGCGCGGGGCGGCGATCGCGGCGGCGGCGCTGGCGGAGAAACCGGTCTTCGAATACCCGCCGCTGCGCGTGAAGCAGGCGGTGGTGGGCGTGGGCAACGCGAGCAAGGAACAGGTGGCGCGCACAGTGATGGCGCTGGTCGGCCACGGGCGCCCGCTGGCCTACGACGAGGCCGACGCCACCGGCGTGGCGCTCTGCCACGCGTTCACCTGGCGCGGGTAGGGACGAGGCGCGGACACCCTAGTCTCCGGCTGGGATGCGCGCGCTCAGTTCGGCGGCGCGGTGCCGAGGACCTTCTTGAGGATCTTGCCGAGTTCGCCGACGCGGAAGGGCTTCGAGAGGTAACCGTTGAAGCCCATATCGAGGTAGCGGCGCATCATGTCCTCGCTGTCGTAGCCGGAGGAGATGATCGCGCGCAGCTCGGGCTGGAGCTTCTTGAGCTCGCGATAGGTCTCCTCGCCGCCCATGCCGCCGACGATGGTGAGGTCGAGGATGACGCAGTCGTAGGGGCGGCCGACATTGCGGTAGCGCTGGAAGAGGGCGATGGCGTCCTTGCCGTTGCGGGCGACGTCGAACTTGTACCCGAGATTCTCCAACATGATGCCGGTGAGGTGGAGGATCTTCTCCTCATCGTCCATGACGAGGATGCGGCCGGTGCCGAAGCGCAGGGTGGGGGCCTCGCGTTGGATTTCGGCGACGGGCTGGTCGGCGCGGGGGAGGAAGATGGAGAACGTCGTGCCGGAGCCGGGAGTGGAGGTGACGCCGATCTGGCCGCCGTGGGTCTTGACGATGGAGATGACGGTGGCGAGGCCGAGGCCGGTGCCGGTCTTCTTGGTGGTGAAGAAGGGCTCGAAGATCTTCTGGAGGATCTCGGGCGGGATGCCGGAGCCGTTGTCCTGGACTTCGAAGTGCACGTAGTCGCCGGCGGCCAGCGGGGGCACATCGCCCTCGTGCAGGGTGGCGTTGTAGGCGCGGACCCAGACATTGCCACCGCTGCCGGGCATGGCCTGGATCGAGTTGATGATGAGGTTCTGGAAGACGCGGATGATCTCGGCCTTGTCGGCGTGGATCATGTGCAGGTCGTCGGGGACCTGGAGCTCGACTTTGACCGGGGTGCCAACGGCGGCGAGGCGCACGGATTCCTGAAGGATCTCGCCGGGGTTGAGGATCTGGCGCAGGTCGGCGCCGCCGCGGGCGAGGGCGAGGAGCTGGCGGGTGAGGGCCTTGGCGGCGATACAGCCCTTCTCGGAGTCCTCGAGCTGGTTGTAGTCGCGGGTCTCGCGGGCGATGGAGATGCCACCGAGGATGGTGGTGAGGAGGTTGTTGAAGTCGTGGGCGATGCCGCCGGCGAGCAGGCCGAGGGTCTCGAAACGGTTGGAGCGGATGAGCTCGTCGGGGGTGAGCGTCATCTCCTCGGGGTCGCGGAAGACGAAGACGGCGCCCTGGACCTTGTCGTCGGAGTCCTTGGCGGGGATACAGGCGAAGACGATCCGGCGCAGCCCGCCCGCGGAGGGCAGGGAGTGCTCGTCGTTAAGGGGGACCTCCTCGCCGGTCTCGATGGTGTGGACGATCGGGCTCTCGACGGGCAGTTGGTTGAGGCGATGGACGAGCGTGACGAGCTCGGCGGCGGCGCGGCCTTCGCCGCGGGCCGGGGTCGTGTCGAGGATGCGGGCGGCGCGGTCGTTGAGGAAGACGACGCGCGCCTCGCGGTCGGCCACGATGATGCCCTCGTTGATGGCGTCGAACGAGGCGCGCAGCAGCAGCGGGGGCATGCGGGCGGGGGCGCCCGGGGTGGCGCCGGGCACGAAGAAGCCGCAGGCGCGCTGGAGGGCCCGGCGTCGGTCGAAGGTGCGGACGATCGTGGCGTGGACGAGGAGGGGGCGGCCGTCCTGAGTGCGCAGCTCCAGGGTGTCGCGCAGGACGGGCTGGCCGGGGGCCTGCTCGGCGAACCAGGCGAGCGCGCCGCGCGGCACCTGGTCGGCGGGCAGCAGGTGGGCGAAGCTTTCAGGACCGGCGGGCAGCTCGGCCTCGCGGTATCCGGCGATCTTGCACAGCCCGGCGGAGAACCAGTAGCTGCCGTTGGCGAAGTCCAGGTCGAAGGCGGCGAAGTCGCCCCGGCGGCCGAAGGTGGCGAGCCGGTCCTCGCTGGCGAGGCAGGACTCCTCGAACTCCTTGCGCTCCTGGATGCTGGTCATCGTGCCGAGCACCCGCTGCAGGGTGCCGTCGTCGGCGAAGGTCTGCATGCCGTTGGCGAGGACCCATTCGTAGGAGCCGCCCTTGGTGCGCATGCGGAACTCGGCGCTGAAGGAGCGGGTGAGGTTGGCGGCCTTGCGGTCGGCGTGGTCGGGCGCCGCGGCGGAATCCTCGGGATGGACGAGATCGCGCCAAGTCGTCTCCTGGTTGGCGAGATCCTTGTCGAGGAAACCGAGCAGGTTCTTCCAGGCCGGCGAGAAGTAGAACTGCTGTGCGGCGAAATCGAGGTCGAAGAACCCCAGTTGACTGCGTTCGATCAACGGGGCGAAGCGTGCCGCCAGTCCGGCGACGGCCTCGGGGCCGGCGGGGCGGCCCACCGTGCTGGTCTTGGCGACGTGGGCGAAATAGAGCGCCGGGGTGGTGCCGACGATCCGCTCGAGATGGACGGTGACGTCGAACGGCGAGGAGAGCTTGGGCTGCGCGGCGAGGGTCACGCCGGCGGGGCTGCTTCCGGTATCCAAGAGTGCGAGCCACTGGGTCTCGAGCCATTCCGGGTCGGAGGAGACGACGTCGAAGAGGAACAGGTTCGAGAACGAATCGCCGTGCAGCGCACCCGGGTCCACCTGCCACCATTGGCTGACAATGGCGCTGGCGTATTGGATGGTTCCGTTGGCGGTGAGAATGAGGGTGGCCTCGTCGCTCACGGTAGGCAGGGATGGAGGGCTGGGGAAGCACGCGCGCGGCGCGTGGCGGTTGGAGAGCGAAGGCTAGGGGTTTCGGGCAACGACCCAATCCGAAACTGGTAAAAAAGCCGTAAGCACCGACGGGCGCCGCCCCGCGCGGCCCCGGGGCCTCAGCCCCCCGCGCCGGCCTGGCGCCAAGCCGCGGTGCGGCGGGCGAGGAAGCCGATGTAGGCCGGATGATCGTTGAGGCAGGGGATGTGCTTGAACTCGGCGCCGCCGGCCTGGAGGAACGTCTTCTTCCCCTCGGTGGCGATCTCCTCGATCGTTTCGAGGCAGTCGGCGGTGAAGGCTGGGGTCATCACCAGCAGTTTGCGCACGCCGGCCTGCGCCAGGCGCACGAGTTCGCGGTCGGTGAAGGGCTCCAGCCACGGCTCGCCCGGGAGTCGGGACTGGAAGGAGACGGAGATCTTCTCCGCCGGCACCCCGGCGCGCGCCGCGAAGGCGCGGACGGTGGCGAAGCACTGGGCGCGGTAGCAGGTGGCATGGGCGGGGCTGGCGACCGAGCAACAATCCGGCACGCGTTGGCAGTGCGCGTGCGAGGAGTCGGCTTTGCGCAGATGGCGCACCGGCACGCCATGGAAACTGACCAGAAGATGATCGAAACCGCCGGCCAAGTCGGACGCCGACACCGCCTGCAACGCCTCGATGTAGTCCGCATCGGCGAAGAACGGCTGCACGGTGGTGAAACGCAGCCCGGGCGCCACGCGGCGCGCCTCCTCGTAGACCTTCACCACCACCGTCTCCCAGCTCGACATCGCATAGTGTGGATACTGCGGGATCAGGAACACCTCGCGCACGCCCGCGTCGCGCAGCTTGGCGAGGGCGCCGGCGATCGAGGGTTCGCCATACCGCATGCCGGCCACGACCGGCAGGCCGGTCGCCGCCTCCAGCTTCGCGCGTACCTTCTCGGTGGTGACGAGCAACGGCGCGCCTTCGGGCGTCCAGACCTGCGCGTAGGCGTGGGCCGACTTCCTGGGGCGGACCCGCAGGATGATCCCTTCCAGCAGCAGCCAGCGAAACCACGCCGGATAGTCGATCACGCGTTCGTCGCCGAGGAACT
Organism: Verrucomicrobiota bacterium; assembly: GCA_023457035.1. Lineage (GTDB taxonomy): Bacteria > Verrucomicrobiota > Verrucomicrobiia > Opitutales > Opitutaceae > CAJCBL01. The sequence goes on along the minus strand of JAEWNN010000214.1, from coordinate 13,627 downwards.
CGCGCAGGTAGCGGCGGACATCGGGGACCGAGGTGGAGGCGGGCGAACCGAGGTTGACCAGCAGGACAGCTTGCTCGGGCATGGGGCGGAAGAGGTCGTGAGAAACACAGCGATGTCAACGGGCATCGGCAGCCGACGGGGCCCGTGGTGGCGGGGCTACTTCGCGCCCACGGCATCCTTCGCCGTGAACGGCTGGCCCTTCAGTCCGGCGGCGAAGAAGACCAGGCGCACCGGCTCGGTGCCGACGGTGCGCCCGTTGTGATCGATACCGACGAGTTCGACGAAGGCGTCGCCAGTGCGGAAGGTGCGGGTGGGGCCGTCCTTCTGCTCGACGGCAATCTCGCCGGCGAGGATGTAGGCGAAACAGGGCACGGTGTGCCGATGCCAGCCGGTCTCGGCGCCGGGCGGAAGCTCGACGAGCAGCCCCGAGACCTCGGCCGGGGCGCCGGTGGGGTACGCGAGCGGCGTGCCGGCGACATCGGTCGTGGTGCGCAGCAGCGGGGTCGTGCGCACGGCCTGGTTGTATTCGGAGGCTTCGTCGCGGGCGGTCGCTGGGAGCGTGGCGGCAAGCAGGAGGGCGAGAGGGAGCAGGTTCCGGAAACGAAGGGATGGGTGCATGGCCGGAGGGTGCACGCGCGGGGCGGCGGGGTCACGGGCGAAGTCGTGCTGTTCGGGTGTTGCCCGGCAGGGATGCGCCGGGGCGCGAGGCCATGGAAGAATCCTTGTCTTCCGGGGCGGGAACCTTTCACGATTTCGGCTTTATGGCCTACAAGATTGACCCCGAAAACTGTGTCGCCTGCGGCGCGTGCGTCGAAGTCTGCCCCGAGGGCGCGATTTCCGAGAAGGATTCGGTCTACACGATCGATCCTGCCAAATGTGTCGACTGCGCCGCGTGCGAGTCGACCTGCCCGAACGGTGCGATCAGCGCGGGCTGATCCCCGGGGCGCCGCTCCGGCTCCCCGGGCTTCGTCCGCGGGAGCCCGGCCGAAAAGGCCGCGGATCTTCCGCGGCCTTTTCGTTTTCCTTTTGGCCACCGGCTCGCAACCTGCGGGCCATGAGTTGGCCCTACTACGCGATCCTCCACGTTGCCGGTATCCTGCTGCTGACCGGTGCGACCTTTGCGGTGTTTGGCGGCGCATCCGATGCGCGGCGCAAACTGATCCTGATGGCCGGCGGTATCCTCAGCCTGCTGTCGCTGGTCGGCGGCTTCGGCCTAGCGGCGAAGAAACTCGGGATGCCCAACCCGATGGACTGGCCGGCCTGGCTCTGGGTGAAGGTGCTGTGCTGGGTCGGGCTTTCCGCCATCGCCGGGATCGCCTACCGCCGCCGTGAACAAACGCCGCGCTGGATCGCGCTCACGACGTTCTTCCTGCTCGTGGCGTTGGTGATGGCGTTCCTCAAGCCCGAGCTCGGCCGCTGAGCACCGTCCCGCCCCGGCCCCCGACGCCCGCCCCGTCATGCTCGGCGACGCCAACCATCTTTCCGTCTGCGGGGTGTGGATCGACGAGCAGGGCCACGCACACGTCTCCCTCGCGACGGAGGCGGGCGAGCGCACGGAGGCGCTGGCGGAGTTCCATCCGTTCGCCTGGCTACGCGAACGGCCGGCCGAGTTGCCGCCCCACGCGGAGCTGGCGGCGCTGGCCGGCGACGGCTTGTACCCGTTTCTCGTACACACCCGCACGGCGCCCGCGCACGCGGCGCTGCTCAAGCGGATCGGCACGGCGGGCTACGACGTGCTGCGGCCGCTCGAGTGCCAGTTTCTCCTCCAGAAACGCCGCCGGCTCTACGACGGCCTGCGGTTCCACCAGTTGCGCCGCTGCCAGCTCGACATCGAGACCGCGGCGGCCGGCGAAGACCATTTCAGCGATCCGGCCCAGCCCGGCGACCGCGTGTTGGCGATCGGCCTGCGTTTCGGCGACCGTACCGAGCTGCTCGAGCTCGTGGCGGACACCGACGACGCCGAACGCGATCTGCTCCAGGCGCTCAACGCGCGGCTCGCCGCCGAGGACCCCGACACGATCGAGGGGCACAACCTCTTCAAGTTCGACCTCGATTACCTGCGCGTGCGCGGCAAGCGCCTGAAGGTCCCGTGCGCGTGGGGGCGGTTCGGCCAGAAGGCCTCGTTCCGCAACAGCCGCCTGAAGCTCGCCGAGCGCTGGCTCGACTTCCCCCGCTGCGATGTGCCCGGTCGCGCCGTCGTGGACACGTTTCTGCTCGCGCAACTCCACGACATCTCGTCGCGCGAGCTCACCGCGTACGGGCTGAAGGACCTCGCGCGGCACTTCGGCATCACCACCGAGGAGGCGGAGGAGCGCACCTATCTGCCGGGCGCGCAGATCCAGCGGGCGTTCCACGCCGACCGTGAGCGCTTCCGCGCCTATCTGCGCGACGACCTGCGCGAGACCGCCGGGCTCGGCGACCTGCTCCTGCCGACCTACTTCGAGCAGGTGAAGGCGTTCCCGACGACGTTGCAGGAGGCGGCGTTGCGCGGCACGAGCACCAAGGTCGACCTGCTCTTCCTCGAGGAATACTACCACCGGCGCGCGGCAATCCCGGGGCCGGTCGAGATGGCGACGTTCGAGGGCGGCTTCTCCCGGAGTTTCCAGGAAGGGGTCTTTCACGACGTGATGCATTTCGACGTCGCCTCGCTCTATCCGAGCCTGCTGCTGAGCATGGGCCGCAACCCTCGCAGCGACTCGCAGGGCGTGTTCATCCCGTTGCTCCGCCAACTGCGCGACTACCGCCTGAAGTACAAGGCGCTCGCGCGCACCGAACCCGATCCGGAGCTGCGAGCCGAGTACGCGGCGCGCCAGGCCAGCTTCAAGATCCTGATCAACTCGTTCTACGGCTACCTCGGGTTCTCCGGCGCGCGTTTCGGCGACGGCGAGCTCGCCGCCGAGGTCACCCGCCGCGGCCGCGAGCTGCTGCAGGCGCTCATCGAGGAGTTCGCCAAACACGACTGCACGATCCTCGAGGCGGATACGGACGGCATCTACCTGGCCTCGGCCCGGTGGTTCGCCGCGCCGGAGGAGTTGCTCGCCAAGGTCGTCGGCATCCTGCCGGCGGGCATCGAGCTGGAGTACGACGGCTCGTACCGCGCGATGTTCTGCTACAAGGCGAAGAACTACGCGCTCTACGACGGCGAGAAGGTGACGGTCCGCGGCTCGGCGCTGCGCTCGCGCGGCATCGAGCCGTATCTCAAGAAACTCGGCGACCAGCTGATCCGCCATCTGCTCGGCGCCGGCGCCGAGTCGCCGCTCGCCTTGGCCGAGGAGTATCGGCGGCGCATCGCGGCCCGCGCGGCCGAGGTGCGTGAACTGGCGAAGTCGGAGAACCTCGGGCAGAGCGCGGAGGCGTACGAGAAGTTCGTCGCCGGCGGCGGCAAGCCGCGGCGCGCCGCGGCCGAGGCGGCGCTGCAGCTCACCCCGCGGCCGCGGCTGGGCGATCGTGTGGCGTACTTCATCGCACCGAAGCAGAAAGGCATGACAGCGGACTGGCAGCGCGCGCGCCCGGTGGAGGCGTTCAATCCCGCGACCGCGCCTTACGATCCCGACTACTACCTGGCGAAGCTCGACGATTGGCTGGAGCGTTACGGCCCGTTCCTCGGCCACAAGCCGACGCCGGCGCAGGGGGAGTTGTTCTGAGCGACTGGGAGGGCGGCGCGCCGGCGGCCGACGCTCAGTTGTAGGGGCTGAGCTTGCTCAGCCCGGTGGCGCTCACCGCTTGCCGAGCGGTGCGAGCGAGCTCGCACCCTGCGCCGACAGCATGACCACGGCTCAGCGGGAGCATCGGGGGCCGCGCAGATTGCGGGGCAATCGACGCTCACCGTTCGATCCAGTGGCGGCGGGCGGCGACCCAGGTGTAGATCCGGTCGCGCCACGGGCGTGGTACGAGGCGCAGGGCGGTGAACAGGCGCCAGGGCCAACCGAGCCGCCCGCAAAGCCGCAGGACCGCGGTGGAGCGGACCTCGATCTCCCAGCCCTCGAGGTACACGAGCGAGGCGAACGCGGCCGGAGTCAGCCCGTGGCGGGCGAGCGCGTGGCGCGCCTGGGGCGATTGCAGCGAAAACAGGTTCACGGGGTTGCCGGCATTGAGGCGCCGGCCGGCGAACCGCGCGAGACGGCGGCAAAACGCGCAATCGCCGTCGTAGAGCACGACGGCGGGAGGCGGCGTGGTGACAGGCGGCGGGCGCATCGTGCGCACCGTACGGCGTCGCTCCGGCGCGGCAATCGCCAGCCGTTCAGGCCTTCTTGGCGAGCGGCAGGACCTTCTGGACCTTTGCCACGAGCGCGTCGTTCTGGAAGGGCTTCGCGATGTAGTCGCTGACGCCGAGGTGCTGGGCCTTCTCGACGCTGGAGGCGCCCCCTTCGGCGGTGAGCATGATGACCGGGGTCTGGTCGCCGGTGGCGCGCAGCTGCGTGAGCATCTGGATGCCGTCCATCGTGGGCATTGTGATGTCGAGGATGATGAGGTCGGGCTTGTGTTCGGCGGCGGCCTTGAGGCCCTCCTCGCCGTTGGCGGCCTCGATGAGGGCGCAATCGTACTCTTTGAACGCCCGGGCGAGGATCAGGCGGATGGTCTTCGAATCGTCGATCGTGAGCAGTTTGTGCATGGTGGGGATCAGTCTTCCTTGAAAATGAGGTCGGCGACGACGCTGCGGCCCTCGACCGTGAATACGTAGGTGCGCCGGACCGCGCCGCGCGGCGAGCGGATCGAGATCTCGTCGCCCCACACGACGGTGGGAATGGTGAGCTTGCAGGGGTAGCCCAGGTCATGGATCCGGTTCTTGAAAACGCCCACGGTCATGTTCGTGAGCTCGCCGATCACGTCGGAGGCGACCTCGCGTCCGGCTTCGGTCACTTCAGCCGGCGTCATCCCGAGCATGCCACTGACGATGCGATGGGCGAGGTCCTCCGAGAGGTAGAGGAAGACCAGGCCGGAGATGTCGCCCGCGAAGCCGACGCTCCCGATAGCGACCGTGGCGGACAGGTCCGCCGGCCAAGTCCAGTCCGCGGTCGCCGGCACGGGCGACGCTCCAGGGACCGGGGTGGCGGTTTTCTGCAGCATGGTCTGGAAGACCTTCTGCACGGCCTGCTCGATGCATTCTTGGAAGAGTTCCTCGGAGAGGGGAGTCGGCATGGGTGGATGGCGGGACGGCGACGAATCTGCTGCCCCGCACATCGGCCTGCCGCGCCGTGTCTTCAATGAGTTCGGCGAATTTACCCAAGAAGTTGTGCCGGTCGGGAGAGTGGGCGGCGCCCGGCGCCCAGGTGGCCCCGCGAACCGCCGCGCAACACCGAACGGCAACCACCCCAGGCCTACTCGAAGCGGAGCGCCTCGATAGGGTCGAGCTGCGCGGCCTTGCGGGCCGGATAGTAGCCGAAGAAGACACCGACGAGCGTGCTGATGCCGAAGGAGATCAGGATCCAGACCGGCGGGACGATGACCGGCCAGCCCATGAAATGGGTGATCAGGCGCGAGGCGACGATGCCCACGCCGATCCCGATGGCGCCGCCGCAGCCGCTGAGCACCACCGACTCGAGCAGGAACTGCACGAGCACGTCGCGCCCGTGGGCGCCGACGGCCAGGCGGGTGCCGATCTCGCGGGTGCGCTCGGTGACGGAGACCAGCATGATGTTCATGATACCGATACCGCCGACGACCAGCGAGACGATCGCGGCGACGAGCAGCAGCACGGTCATCGTCTTCGAGGTGGCGGTGGCCATCTGGGCGAACTCGACCTGGTTGCGCACGGTGAAGTCGGGCTCGCGGCCGTTGCGCCGCTGGGTGAGCAGGTCGTTGATCTGCTGCTGCACCGTCTCGATCTGTTCGGCGGAGACGGCCTGCACGAGGATGGAGCCGAGGTTGGTGCGCCGCGCGACGCGCTTCATATGGCTGGAATAGGGGACGAGCACGACATCGTCCTGGTCCTGGCCGAAGAGGTTGAAGCCCTTGGCGGCGAGCACGCCGACAATCTTGAACGGGATGTTGCGGATACGCAGGGTCTGGCCGAGCGGGTCTTCGTTGGGGAAAAGCTGGTCGGCGATGGTCTTGCCGATGACGGCCACCTTGGCCATCGAGCGCACGTCCTGTTCGGAGAAGGTGCCGCCGGCGGCGCAGGGCCAGGCGCGGATCTGGAGGTAGTCGGGGGATTCGCCCTGCACCTGGGTGTTCCAGTTGAGGCCGTTGGCCAGGACCTGCTCGCGGCTGCGCGACTCGCAACTGACGGCGACGGCGCCGGGGATCTCGCGGGCGATGGCCTCGGCGTCCTCGACGGTGAGGGAGGAGGCGCCGCCCCAGCCGGAGCGCATGCCGCCGGAGGTGAAGTTGCCGGGGAAGACGGTGATGACGTTCTGGCCGAGGCTGGCGATCTGGGCCTCGATCTGGGACTTGGCGCCGTTGCCGATGCTCTGCATGGCGATGACGGCGGCGACGCCGATGATCAGGCCGAGCGCGGTGAGCAGCGAGCGCATCTTGTTCCGGCGCAGCGCGCGGAGGGCGACCTTGGTGGTGTTGGCGAGGCGCATGGCTAGCCTGCACTATTGTTGCCGGTGCGCCGGTTCCGCCCGTTGCCGAGCGAAGGCACAGGGGGCTGATCGAGTTTCTCCGCAGCCGTGCAGGCTAAAGGCGAAACCGCACGGGCGGTTTCGCCCCTTGGCCCGGAGGGATGGAGGGCTTCCGGAATCGCGAGGAAGGGCATGGAGTAGTTCATGGCTGGAGGGGAGCGCTTGCTCAGCCGGAGGTGAGGCGGGCGTCGGCCTCGGCGGCGCGCAGCTTGGCGAGCTCGGCGGGGGCGAGGAGGCGGCGGGTCACTGTGGTGTCGGCAACGATACGGCCGTCGCGCAGGACGAGGTTACGTTTGCAGTACTGGGCGATGTCGAGCTCGTGGGTGACCATGACAATGGTGATGCCCTGGTCGTTGAGCTGCTGGAACACGCCCATGACCTCGACGGAGGTCTTGCTGTCGAGGTTGCCGGTGGGCTCGTCGGCGAGCAGGACCTCGGGTTTGTTGGCGAGCGCGCGCGCGATGGCGACGCGCTGCTGTTGGCCGCCCGAGAGCTGGTTGGGAAAATGGTCGGCGCGTTGGGAGAGGCCGACGATCTCGAGGCACTCGAGGGCGCGGCGGCGCATGTCGCGGCCGGAGAGGCGGTGCGGGCCGTACATCATGGGCAGCTCGACGTTCTCGAGGGCGGTGGTGCGGGCGAGTAGGTTGAAGCCCTGGAAGACGAAGCCGAGCTTCTGGCAGCGGATGTCGGCCAGTTCGTCGCGACCGAGTGCGGACACGTCGGTGCCGTCGAGGCGGTAGCGGCCGCGGGTTGGGCGGTCGAGGCAGCCGAGCATGTTCATGAGGGTCGACTTGCCGGAGCCGCTGGCGCCCATGAGGGCGACGAACTCGCCACGGTGGAACTCGAGCGAGACGCCGCGCACGGCGTGCACGGGGACTTCACCGGAGTCGTAGATCTTGTGGATGTCCTCGAGTTGGACGACGGCGGACATGGATAGAAGGCGAGAGGCGAAAGGGGGCGAGGCGAGAGGGCGGAGGAGGCGGCGTAGCCGGTGGGCGCTGCGCCGCGAGGGACGATCAGCGGCGGGGGCCGCCCATGCGCGGCGGGCCGAAGGGATTGTTGCCCTGCGCGGCGGCGCCGGCCGCGGTGGTGCTCACCGAGGTGAGGAGCAGGTCGCCTTCGGCCAGGGAATCGAGGACCTCGGTGTTGAGACCGTCGGTGATGCCGAGCTTGATGGTGAGCGGCTGGATACGAGCGGAGGCGGCATCGGTGCCGACGAGCTTGAAGACGGTGCGGGTGAGCGGGGCGGCCGCGGACGAGGCGGGCTGGCCGCCGCCGGGACCGCCGGGGCGGCGGTTGAAGTCGATGTCGAGACCGCGGGCCTTGGCGAGTTCCTTGGCCTTGGCGAGGACCTCGGGGGAGGGCGGACCGTTGAAGGTGAAGCCGGCTTCGCGCAGGAGCTCGCGCCGGGCGGTGCGCTGCTCCTCCTCGGTGAGCGCCTTCGGCGCGGCCGGCGCTCCGGTGGCGGCCGGCGGCTCGACGCGGCGGGCGGCGAGGATGTCGTCGGGGATGCGGACGCGCAGGGCAGCGTTGGCGACGGCGAGCGCGCCGGTGCGGCGGGCCACGACGATGGAGACGTTGGCTGTCATGCCCGGACGAAGCTTGAGGTCGGAGTTGTCGACCGCGACGACGGTCTCGTAGGTGACGACGTTGGAGACGGTCTTGGGGGCGTTGCGGATCTGGGAGATGGTGCCGCGGAAGGTGCGGTTGGGGAAGGCGTCGACGGTGAAGGAGACGGGCTGGCCGGTCTCGACGGTGCCGACATCGGCCTCGGCCACGGCGGCGACGATCTCCATCTTGGTGAGATCGTTGACGATGACGAAGAGGGTGGGGGCGTTGAAGTTGGCGGCGACGGTCTTGCCCTTCTCGGTGGCGCGGTCGAGCACGATGCCGTCGATCGGGGCGGTGATGGTGCAGCGATCGAGGTCGACGCGGGCGTTGGCGAGCGAGGCCTGGCGGGTGAGCAGGGTCGCCTCGGCCTGCGCCAGCTGCGCCTCGACCTGGTCGAGCTCCTGTTGGGAGACGAGGTTCTTGGTGCGCAGTTCGCGGAGACGGCCGGCGTTGACGCGGGCGAGCTGGGCGGAGGCGGTGGCGGAGGCGACATCGGCCTCGGCCTGTTTCACGCGCTGCTGGTAGGTCGACGGATCGATGCGGGCGAGCACGTCGCCGGCGCGCACGGGGGTGTTGTAGTCGACGAGGACCTCGGCGATGAGGCCGGAGATCTGCGAGCTCACATCGACGGAGGTGACGGACTCGAGCGTGCCGGTCGCGGTGACGTTTTGGACGAGGTCGGCGCGGCCGACGGTGACCGTGGTGAACACCGGTGCGGGGGCGGGGCGATGGCGCCACCAGAGGAAGGCGCCGACGCCGAGGGCGGCGGCGAGCAAGGGAACGGCGAGGGAGCGGAGGCGGGAACCGGCGGGACGGGCCATGATGGAAAAGGTGGAGTTGCGCCCGGCCTGACCGGGACGGGGCGAAGGACGCCCCCCGGGGCGCGGGAGTTACAAGCGGAGGGCAAAAACCTCAGGCCGACGCGTAGACGGCGCACAGCGCCTCGGCGACGTTGGGCGGGACGAATTTGCTGACATCGCCGCCGTGGCGGGCCACCTGTTTCACGAGCGAGCTGCTCGTGTAGGAGAAACTCTCGTTGGGCATGACGAAGACCGCCTCGACGGAGGCCTTCAGGTGGCGGTTCATCAACGCCATGTTGAACTCGAACTCGAAGTCGGAGAACGCGCGCAGTCCGCGGATCACGGCGACCGCGCCCTCCTCCTCGGCGAAGTCGACCAGCAGTCCGTCGAAGATCTTGACGCTCACATTCGGCAGGGCCGCGAGGCTGGGGAGGATGAGTTCGACGCGGCGCTGGGCGGTGAACAGCGGACCCTTGCCGGGGTTGCTGGCGACACCGATGACGATGCGGTCGAACAGGCGGGTGGCGCGCTGAAGCACGTCGAGATGCCCGTAGGTGATCGGGTCGAAGGTGCCCGGGAAAATGCAGGTGCGCATGGCGAAGTGGCGGAGGAGCGTATGGGTGCGAGACCGGGCGGAGCGTCGTGGAAGGCGACGGGCCATCTCCGGAGTTGCGCCGGAGGTTAGCGGTGTTTGCACTGCGCGCGCAACACGACAACTCGCCACGGAATGAACCTGCCGAACCTCATCACCCTCTCCCGAATCCCGCTGACCTTCGCCGTCGTGTTGTTGATCTTCGGCGAGTGGCTCGGCGCGGCGACGGCGGCGTTCGTGCTCTTCATCCTCTGCGGCATCACCGACTGGCTCGACGGGCATCTGGCGCGCAAGCACGGCGCGGTCTCCAATTTCGGCATCTTCATGGATGCGCTCACCGACAAGATCGCGGTGTTGGGCGTGCTGGTGGCGTTGACGGACGCGCGCCTGGTGCTGCCGGGCTCGCGCATCATCCCGGTCCTGATGCTGCTGCTCATCATGACCCGCGATTTCATGATCACGGGCATGCGCCTGATGGCGGCGAAGGAGGGCGTGGTGGTGGCCGCAGAGAAGGGCGGCAAGTTCAAGACGATCCTGCAGATTGTGGCGATCAGCGCGCTGCTGCTCGTCCCGGCGGTGGAGCGCGACCTCAACCACTTCCTGCAGGCGGATCTCTCGGCCGTGCTGCCGTGGCTGCGCGGGTTCGCCTTCGGCATCTATGCGGTGGCGACCTTCCTCACCCTGGACTCCGGCCTGCGCTACGTCCTGAAATACCGTCACATTATTGTGGGGACGAAATCGTGAGCTGGCGGCAACCGGAGTGGCCGCGGCGCTGGCCGGCGGCGGTGGTGGTGGGCTTGGCGACGCTCGGGCCGGTGGGGCGTGCGCCCTTCGGCCCCGGCACCTGGGGCTCGCTGGCGGGCGTCGCCTTCTTCGTCGCACTGCTCACGCGGCTGCCGGCGCCGGCGTTGATCGCCGTGGCGCTGCTGCTGTCGTGGTTCGCCGTCGGCATCTGCGGCGAGGCGGAGCGGCGGCTGGCGCGGCGCGATCCGGGCTGCGTGATCCTCGACGAGTTCGCCGTGATCCCGTTGTGCTTCCTGGGCTGGCAGGAACTGGCGGCCATCGTGCCTGCGCCCTGGGTGATCTTCGCGACCGGTTTCGCGCTCTTCCGCCTGCTCGACATCACCAAGCCCCTCGGCATCCGGGCGCTCCAGGATCTGCCGGCCGGTTGGGGCGTGGTGGCCGACGATCTCGCCGCGGCGCTCGGCACCTGCCTGCTGCTGCATATCGGAATCCGCTTCTATGCGGTGATGGGATAGCGCCGCCCGCGCCGCGCCTGGAGCGGCGCCGCCGGGCATACGCACGTTAGCACAGGCGGCCACTTGCCGGATCGGCGACGCTGCTCACCGTGTTGCCGCCAGCGGCCGAGCGCGTTCGCTCCTGCCTCGCGCCATTCACCCGAACCTCCGGTCACGCCCGGGCCGATTGCTTTCCCCTCATGAAAGAACACCGCAACTACCTCCACCGCCTGCGCCTGGCGCGCGGGCTCGTCTCCGTCCTGGCTGTCTGCGGCGCATCGCTGCTCCCGGCGGCGCCCTCCGGCGGCCCCTACGGCCCGATCGCCCAGCGCTACGAAGTCCCGGCCACCAGCGCACACGTCTACTACGTCGCTCCGGACGGGAACTCCGAGGCCTCCGGCCTCACGCTGGCCGAGCCCACGACCCTCGCGACCGCGATCGCGCGAGTGGTGACCGGCGACACGATCGTCATGCGCGGCGGGGAGTACCGCACCGGCAGCCTCAAGCTCAACCAAGGCATCACCATCCAGCCCTACGCCGACGAGAGGCCGGTCATCAAGGGCACGAAGATCGCCACCGACTGGAAGAAACAGCGCAACGGCCTGTGGCGCACGGCCTGGTCGACACTCTTCCCGGCGCGCCCGGCCGACTGGTGGCATCGCGAGAGCGTGGGCCAGACGACGCCCATGCATCGTTTCAACAACGACATGGTCTTCATCGACGGCCAGCCGCTCCAGTCCGCGGGGTGGGAAGGCGAGCTCAACGAGGGCAGCTTCTACATCGATTACGAGAACGGCCAGGTCTACCTCGCGCTCGATCCGACGACGCGCGTGGTCGAGATCACCGCGCACGACGGCGCCCTGGTGCGCGTGACCGGCGAGGTTCACGGCAAGCAGTCCGACAAGAAAGGCTACACGCTGCGCGGCCTCACCTTCACCCAGTTCGCCTACCGTGCGCTGGAGGTCGAAGGCCTCGAGCCCGAGGGTATCGCCGATCCGGCGACCTTCGGCAAGGATGTCGTCGGCACCACGATCGAGGACTGCACGATCACCCATTGCTCGCGCGTGGGTGGGTACTTCCGCGGCGATCGTTTCACCCTGCGGCGTTGCCGGGTGAGCGACACCAGCACCGAGGGCATCTACCTCATGGCCGGCTCGGACGGCCTGCTCGAGAAGAACGTCATCGCGCGCAACAACGTCGAGAAGATCGTCGGCTACTACCCCTCGGCGGTGAAGATCTTCAACCAGACCCATCGGGTCGTCTGCCGCGACAACCTCGTCATCGACCAGCCGGAGTCCAACGGCATCTGGTACGATGTGGGCAACGTCGACGGCGTCTTCATCGACAACTGGATCGAGAACTGCACCGACGGGTTCTTCTACGAGATCTCGAAGAACGCGATCGTCGCGGGCAACGTCTTCGTCGACTGCGAGAAGGGCGTGCGCTCGCTCAACAGCTCCGGGGTGCGCGTCTACCACAACACCTTCGTGAATACCGGGGCGGCCTTCGAGCGCGACGGCCGCAGCGCCGAGGGCGACCACTTCGGCTGGCATCCGGCCACCGGCCCCGGCGTTGAGGCGCGCGTGAACCACGAGTTCATGGGCAACCTGATCGTGGCCGACAAGGCCCTGCGCGTGCCGGCCTGGAGCTATCGCATCGCCGACGCCTCCCCGTACACGCCGCTGGTGGTCTTCGGTCAGCCACAGCACTTGGCCGAACGGCTCACGATGGCCCACGTGGCGGCGTTCGACGGCAACGTCTACGTGCGCAGCGGCACGGCCCTGCCGGGCACGGTCGTCACGTGGAGCCCCTCGGCCGGCGCGAAGACGAATGTCGAATACGCGACGCTGGCCGACTTCCGGAAGGCGCAACCGGCCTTCGAGGCGAACAGCCGGGAGTTCGCGCTGCCGTCGAGCGAAGTGGTGCGGAGCGTGGCCCTGAAAAACTACGAACTCGTGCCGAGCTTCACCGCCACGGTGCCCGCCAACACGCTGCCCGCCGACGTGCAGAAGCTGCTGGGCTGGTCCGCCGCCGATGCGACGACCCCCGGCGCCTACCGGCGCTGAGCGACACAGCCCCTCCATTCCGAATCGCTCACAGGCGCGGCCCCGGCCGCGCCTGTTTTGTTGTCCGGAGGGGCGACTTGGTCGGGGGCGGGCGTAGCTGGACGACGGAGTCGTTTGGCGGCTCGGCGCTTGGATGAGATTGGTCGAAGGGTATCGCGGGTCGCAGACACGCAACGTAACGTACCGACGCAGAAAATCTCGCCACAGATGAACGCAGATGGACGCCGATCCGAACGACGATGGTCCTCCGCGTACACTGTGCCTCCGCGTGAGCTTTTGTCCTCGGGGCTCCGGCTTTTCGGGAATCGTCGCACGCGGAGGCGCGGAGACCGAGCGGCTCTACGGCGCAGGTTTTGCGACGGAGTTTGGGAAAGGTTGATCGCATGGAGCGCAAGGATCCTAGCGGGGCAGAGCCGCAACCAAAGGTGCGGAGGCGGAAAATCTGGAACTCAGAAAATCGGGAAACGGATCCAGACTGTAGCCACGAGAAGGCACAAGAATGTACAAGAAGACCGGATCGTCTTCGTGGTTTTTCGTGCCTCTTTGTGGCAATCCGGCTTGGGACTGTGACCGAAGAGAATCGTGCACAAAATGAAGCGTTTTGAGGGATAGCTGTGCAGTGTGCGCGCTCAGCCGCGGCGGCGAGTGCCGCATCGGGGCGCGCCTTGCGCGCGGTCCCCCTAGGGCTGGCTGAGCGCGAGGCGGAGGAAGCGGCGGGTGCCGGGCGCTGTCGCCACAAGGTCGCGATAGGTGA
>JAEWNN010000213.1 GCA_023457035.1 Verrucomicrobiota bacterium | reverse complement strand
GCGCCGTGCTGCGGATCGCGGTGGCGGATCCCTTCCATCCCGCGCTCGAGGCGCTCGGCCAGGAGGCGCAGGCCGCGCTCGATCCCGTGCTGGCGCCGGCCGACGCGATCCGGGCGGCATTGGCGGTTCACTACGCCCCGGTGCGCGCGCCGGCGGCGGCCGCGGAACCGGTCGGTGGCGCCGCCCCCGCGGGGGACGATGGCGCGCCGATCGCGCGCCTGGTCCAGCACCTCGTCGAGGAGGCGCTCCGCCGCCGCGCCTCCGACATCCATCTCGAGCCGGGCGCCCGGAGCCTGCGCATCCGGCTGCGCATCGACGGCGTGTTGCAGGAGATGGACGCTCCGCCGCCGCATGTGCGCGCCGCGCTGCTCTCGCGACTGAAACTCATGGCGCGGATGTGCCTCGACGAGAGGCGCGTGCCGCAGGACGGCCGTATCCAGCTGACGGTCGGCGGGCGGGCGGTCGACCTGCGCGCCTCGTGCCTGCCGACGATCCACGGCGAAAGCATCGTGTTGCGCGTGCTCGAAGCGGAGCGGCTCGCGCTCGACTGGGCCACGCTCGGCCTCTGGCCCGACGACGAGCGCACCTTCGCCCGGGCGGTGGCCGCACCGGACGGGCTGGTCCTCGTCACCGGCCCGACGGGCTCGGGCAAGACCACCACACTCTACTCCTGCCTGTACCGGCTGAACCGGCCCGACCGCAAGATCGTCACCGTCGAGGACCCGATCGAGTACCAGCTGACCGGCATCAACCAGGTGCCCGTGCGGCCGGAGGCGGGCATGACGTTCGCCGCGGCGCTGCGCGCGCTCCTGCGGCAGGCCCCGAACGTGATCATGGTCGGCGAGATCCGGGATCGGGAGACGGCCGAGATCGCCCTCAACGCCGCGCAGACCGGTCACCTTGTTTTCAGTACACTGCACACCAACGACGCCGCGGGCGCGGTGGCGCGGCTCATCGACCTCGGGGCGAAGCCGTACCTGCTCGCGGCGACGCTGCGCGCCGTGGTCGCGCAGCGGCTGGTGCGGCGCGTCTGCCCCGATTGCGCACGGCGGGCGCTGCCCACGCTCGCCGAGCTGGAGCTCATCGGCATGAACCCGGTGACGGCGGAGCAGGGGGATTGGCGGCGGGGCGAAGGCTGCCCGCGCTGCCTCGGCAGCGGCTTCCGGGGGCGCCTCGGGCTCTACGAGCTGCTCGTCGCCGACGAGGAGCTGCGGCGGCGGATTTACGACAACGTTACCGCCGCGCAATTGCGGGCCGCGGCGCGGCGGCGTGGAATGCGCACGCTGCGCGAGGATGGCCTGCGTAAAACGCTCGCCGGTTGGACCACGATCGGCGAGATTCTGGCCCACACCGTCGGCGACGCCGGCTGACCCCGCCCCAACCAACCGCCCCCAAGTTTTTTCCCGCCATGAGCTACGAGATGAACGACCTGCTGGAGCTGGTCTGCGAGGAGAACGCCTCCGACCTGCACATCCATGTCGGCCAGCCGCCGACCCTGCGCATCAGTGGTACGATGACGCCGATCGAAGGGGCGCCGCTCACCTCGTACGACACCGAGCAGCTGATGCTCTCCATCACGCCCGACCACCATCAACAGGGGCTCAAGCTCAACGGCGGCGCCGACTTCGGCTTCGCCTACCTCGACAAGGCCCGTTTCCGCGTCGCCGTCTTCAAGAGCAAGGGCTCCATCGGCATGGTCCTGCGCCAGATCCCGAACCACATGTTCGGCCTGCGCGAGATCGGCCTGCCCGACAAGGTCAAGGAGCTGCTCTACCGGCCGCGCGGCCTGATCCTCGTCACCGGCCCGACCGGCTCCGGCAAGTCGACCACGCTGGCATCGATGATCAACTACATCAACGAGAACCGCGAGGGGCACATCATCACGATCGAGGACCCGATCGAGTACTACCACGAGCACAAGCGCTGCGTGGTCGCCCAGCGCGAGATCGGCGTCGACGTACCGAACTTCGCCGAGGCCATCCGCCGCGCGCTGCGCATGGACCCCGACTATATCCTCGTCGGCGAAATGCGCGATTTGGAGACGATCGAGGCGGCGATCACCGCGGCTGAGACCGGTCACCTCGTCTTCGCGACCCTGCACACCAACGGCGCGGCCAAGACCATCGACCGCATCGTCGACGCCTTCCCGTCGAACATGAAGGAGATGATCCGCACCCAGCTGGCCTCCTCGCTGCTCGCCGTCATCTCCCAGGTGCTCTGCAAGAAGAACGGCGGCGGGCGCATCGCCGGCTTCGAGCTGATGGTCGCCACGACCTCCATCCAGTCGCTCATCCGCGACAACAAGACCTTCCGCATCACCTCCGACATCCAGACCGGCGCCAACCTCGGCATGATCACGCTCGACGCCCATCTGCTCAGCCTGGTCAACCGCGAGATCATCTCGCCCGACGAGGCCGTCGAAAAGGCCCAGGATTCCAACGGCATGCGCGAGCGCCTGGTCGGCATGGGCATGCGGCTGCGCGACGTCTGAGCGCGGCGGCCCGCGCCGATCGAGGGGACTCCAGCGATGTTCGCCCGGCGCAACCGCGAGATCGGCGAGCTGCTCTGTCGCCGCGGCTTGATGACTCCGCGGCGCTGGGCCGAGGTGGGCGAGGCGGCGGCGGCCGCCGCCGTCGCACCGGTGGAGCTGCTCGCCGCCTCCGGGGAGCTGCCGCGGGCGCAGGTGCTCGCGGCGATCGCCGCGGAGCTGGGC
>JAEWNN010000212.1 GCA_023457035.1 Verrucomicrobiota bacterium | reverse complement strand
TCGCGGTAGGGCGCGAGGAGGTCGGAGTTGTCGTAGATGCGCACGTGGGGCAGGCGGCGGATGGCGCGGGCGAGGTTGCGCAGGGTGCGGGGAAAACGTTCGCGCACCTTTTCTGCCGGCACGTCGTGGCCGCCCTGAAGGACGCGGAGGGCGACGCGCTCGTCGGAGTGCGCGGCGCTGGCGAGGCGGATGAAGATCAGGACGACGTGGTAGCCGGCGTCGGCGGCGCGGCGGAGCCACTCGACCTTCTCGCCGGCGGGATCGGAGAGGACGGTCTCGAAGACGAAGCTGGCGCGCGCCTGCACGAGGCGGTCGCGGTAGAGGGCGACGAGGTCGCGGGCCTTGTAGGCGTCGAGGCCGAGCTGGCGCGCGAGGGTGTCGGCGTTGAGGAAGGGCAGGCCGGCCGGGGCGAGGTGGGCGGCGTGGAAGGTGGACTTGCCGGCGCCATTGGGGCCGCAGAGCGCGACGATCAGCGGGCGCTCATCGAGAGGCAGCGGCATGGGCGGCGGAGCGGGCGGGGACGGCTTTGGCGCTCGAACGGCGAAGCTCCCGGATGGTCGTTTCGACGCTTTGCTTGATGGAGCTGCTGCGTTTCCGGTTGCGGAGCTGCGGGATGGCCGGCGCCGCGGCGGGCATTGGGACGAACTGGCGTTGCACGAAGCGGCCGAGGGTGCGGGTGCCGTCGGCGTCGATGCGGGCGAAGACGGAGGGTGTGGCGGTGGGCTCGAACTGCGGGAAGGGGCGCGCGGCGAGGACGGCGCGGAGACGCTCGGCGCCCTCGGGCCGGCCGACCTGGTCGATCAGCGTGGAGAGCGGCGGGCATTTGCCGGCGCGTTTCAGCGCGGCGATCTCGTGGAAACCGGCGGCCTGCTCGAGGGCCTTGCCCAGCGAGGCCCAGAACTCGATCTGCCCGGTGATGGAGCGGTCGGTGACCTCGGCGGCGGTGCGCGCATCGAGGACGAGTTGGTCGGAGAGTTTGACCGGCATGCCCATGGCTGGGGAAGGTAGCAAAGTGCTACCCGGCGGCAAGGCCGCAGTGGGCGGGGGCGAGGCGGAAACGGAGAGTTTGTCTCACGCGGAGGCGCGGAGGACGCGGAGGCGGAGCGGACGGGGACTACCGGCGGTCGGCGAGGCGGCGCGGATCGCGTTTGGCGTGGAAGACGGCGAAGACCACGATGCGCTCCGGGGTGTCCTCGAAATGGATCGCGTAGGGGAACCGGTGCAGCAGCGCGCGGCGGAGGCCGGTGTCGGGGTGCAGCGCGAAGGACTGGGGGCGCTCGGCGATCAGGTGCAACGTGCGCTGGACGGCGGCGCGAAACGCGGCGCCCAGCCCTGGTTGGGCCGCCTCGTACCAGAGCACGGCGTCGGCATACTCGGCACTGGCGAGCGAGACGAACGCGACCGTCCGGCTCATGACCGCCGGCGGAGTCGCTCGTCGATCTGCGCCTCGACCTCGGTCCACTGCACCACCTCGCCCGGGGCGGCACGATGCGCGGCCACGCGTCGCGCCAGCTCGGCCCGATGGGACTCCGGCACGGGAACGGACTCGGGCGCGGCGGCCACGGTGTCCCAGATCTCACCGATCAGCGCGAGGCGTTGGTCGGGCGAGAGGTTGGCGACTTCCCGGGCGATGACGGCGTTCATGGCGGAAAAGGTAGAACGGCGGCGGACCGGAGCAAGCGCTCAGGCGGCGACGGCGGCGTTGATGCGCTGGACGAGGGCGGGGAGCTGGTCGCGGAAGAGCTTGCGGGCGCGGGCGAGACCGCCGCGGCGGGCGAAGAGCGGCTGGAGGTCGAAGTCGTCCTCGCCGAGCGAGAGCGAGCCGACGAGGTGCTCGCGGACCAGGCCGAGCCACTGGCGTTGGTCGGCGGTGAAGACGGGATCGGCGACGATGGCGTCGAGCGCGCGTTGCACGCGTTCCTCGGCGGAGAGCAGCGGCGCCTCGCGGGCGGCGGCGTGCTTCACGATGGAGATGATGTCGGCGAGCTGCTTGTGCGAGGCGCGGGCGTGGGCGCGCTGGAGCGTGTGCTCGGGGAACTGGTGCTGCATGAGCGCGGTGCGTAGGCTGTCGAGCACCTCGGGGCGCCAGTCGGCGGGGCGTTGGAAGAGCACGCCGAGCGCCTCGATCTTCGCGCGGTTCTCCGCCACGAAGCGGTCGAAGGCGGCGAGGTAGTCCTCGGCCTTCTCGAAGGGACCGTAGCGCTCGACCGGTGCGGAGCTGACCTCGTCCTCGACGCCGTGGGCGACGAGGAAGGTGCTCTTGGCGCGCTCGTAGTTTTGCAGGAGGTCGAGGAAGTCGGGCGTGCGCAGCAGCCGCATCGTGCCGGTGAAGTCGCGACGCAGGGCGTCGGTCAGCCCGGCGGCGTAGCGGCCCATGTCGCCCTCGGGAATCCACCGGGCGAACTCGGTGCGGGCGCGGCCGGACATGTCCTTCTCGATCCGGTGGAGCCGTTTCACGAGACAGCGGACGCTGTAGTCGCGGTCGCTGTTCTGCCAGATCCGGTCGACGAGCTCGGGGAGGGTGGCGCCGGCCTTCGTGGGCTCGGCGGTGGCCATGGCGGTGGCGCCGCGGAAGTAGCGGATGAGCGTGCCGTCGAAGCAGTCGAAGACGACGAAGTGCGACTTGGCGATCTCGGGGCAGCGGCGCGTGCCGCGGCCGAGCATCTGCTCCCAGAGGATGCGCGACTTCACCG
>JAEWNN010000211.1 GCA_023457035.1 Verrucomicrobiota bacterium | reverse complement strand
GGCGCATGATTCTGTCCTTCCGCTGCGCCGAGACCGAGGCGCTGTACCGCGAAGGCCGGAGTCGAAAGGTTCCTTCCACCATCCAGCACGTCTCCCGCCGCAAGTTGCGCCAGCTCGACATGGCGGGGCGGCTCGACGACCTCCGCGTCCCGCCCGGCAACCGGCTTGAGGCGCTGGGCGGCGACCGCAAGGGCCGGCATTCCATCCGCATCAACGACCAATTCCGCCTCTGCTTCGTGTGGACCGACCGTGGCGCCACCGAGGTCGAGATCGTGGACTATCACTAGCTTTCCCCGCCATGAACACCGCCATCCATCCCGGCGAAATCCTTCGCGACGACTTTCTCGAACCGATGGGCCTGAGCGCCTACCGGCTCGCGAAGGACATCGGTGTGCCGCTCAACCGGATCTGCGCAATCCTCGAGGGCAAGCGGGCGATCACCGCCGACACGGCGCTGCGGCTCGAACGCTACTTCGGACTGACGCCGGGTTACTGGCTGCGCGGTCAGATGCTCTACGAGCTGGAGCTGGCGCAACGCGAGCTGGGGCCGCGCATCGCGAAGGAAGTGCGCCCGCGGGAGCAGGCGGCGGCGTGAGGTCGCTGTAGCCGGGGGCGGTGACCCCGGCGGCTCGGGGGTGTTCGCGCAGCGGCGCAGAGACGCGGAGATCGGAAGTGGAACCACACACTAATCGGCACTAATCCGGAACGGCACGGTGGCGTTGGTCAACCAAGGCGCTCGTGCCAGTAACCGGGCTGGCGATGCAGGTGCATCACCGCGACGATCCAGATCCGATCGGGCTCCTCGAGGTAAACGACGGCATACGGAAAGCGTTGCGCAAGATACCGCCGCGCCGGCGGGTCGAACTCGTGGAACTGGCGCGGATGGGCGCAGACCGCTGCGATGGCGGTCTCGATCTCGTCGTAGAAACGGCCGCCCAGCTCGGGCTGGATCTCGGCGTAGAACCGCGCCGCCGCGGCGTACTCGGCATCGGCTTCCGGATGGAAGAGGTGCGGCTTCACCGGCCGACGATCTGGCGGATCTTCTCGGATGTGACGGCGCCGGGGATGCCCTGCACCTGCCCGCTGCGAATCTCCGCGATGCGCCGCTGGACCGTGCCCGACCACGCGTTTGCCGCCGCCGGTTCCTGGCCGCCATGCATGGTCAGAAGGATCCGGTCCACCAACTCGGCTACCACGTCCTGCGGCATCGACCGGGTTTGTTCGACGATCTGGTCAACGGTCATGGGCATGGCGCCTACTGTGCCGGCTCCGCCGGTCCGGGCAAGTCTGTGGACGAGGGCGGTGCGCCGCAGCTCGGCTGTAGCCGGGGGCGCGGACCCCGGCGGAGCGGAGGTGTTCGCGCAGAGGCGCAGAGGTGCGGAGGACAGAGTGGAATGTGGAAATCTGGAAAGCTGGAACGGACGTTTCACCACGGAGGACACGGAGAGCACGGAGTCCGAACTCTTCCGGAGCTCGGTGTACTCTGTGGTTCAATCCTTCTGCGGAGGACGAAAGTGGAACCGCTGATGCACACTGATCGACACTGATCCGGAAGTGGCTCGGCGGGAGAAGGAATGGGGAAAGCGGGCAGGCTGGGCCGGACGTTACACCACGGAGGACACGGAGAGCACGGAGTCCGAACGCTTCCGGTTCTCGGTGCACTCTGTGGTTCAATCCTTCCGTCGCCCCGCCCGCTCCTGACTCCTGGCTCCCGTCTCCTTCGCTCCACCCTCTCGCCTCAAGCCTTTCGCCTCTCGCCTCAATCTCCCCCTTGCCTGCATCGGATCCGCTGGTACGCTGCCCGGCCGTAAACCCCGCCACTCCGGTTTCCGCGGCCGAAGGCCAAGCTCGACCTAGCGGCGCCTTGGTCTCCTTCGGTCCGCCTCTGTCGAGATTTGCGACATGACCCCTTCAATCCGCCCAAGAAGATCATCGAGTCGGAGATCTATCCCAACTTCGGATCGGATGGACCAATCTCCGACGAGGACTGGGAGTATATCGGCGGCGCATTCGACCAAGCGCGGGAGTTTCTTCGCGAGACGAACAAGCGGAAGATGGCGCTCCTCGTTTACCTGAACTGAGCGCAAGGGGAGAAACAGAAGGCGTGAATGCGGTCAGGAACGGTTCGGTGTTGCCGGGATGATCCGCCACTGCTCCCACTCCGCCCTTGCCTGCATCGGACCCGCCGGTACGCTGCCCGGCCGTGAACCCCGCCCCTCCGGTTTCCGCGGCCGAAGCCCAAGCTCACCCCGGCTGCGCCTTGGCCGCCTTCGATCCGCTTCTCTCAAGAGTCGCGACCCATTCAATCCTCCGCTTCCTATGACCTCGAAATCATTGTTTGGATTGCTGTTCGCACTGGTGTTTCTCACTGCGTGCACCAGTTCGCAAATTGTCGTCGGGAAAACTCGCCCGCCAACTCGTCCCGAGGACGTCAAGGTCTACCTGACTCCACCGGCGCATTTTGAGGAGATTGCGCTTTTGGAGGCGGACAGCACCGGGTCTTTCAGAGTCACGGCCCAGGGAAAGGTGGATGGCGTGATTGATCGCCTGAAAAAGAGTGCGGCAAAACTCGGGGCTAACGGGATCATTCTGCGCGCAACCGGAGAGAAAGGAGCCGTCATCGTCAGCAACATGTATGGAAGCTCAAATGGGAATTTCTATACTGGCGGCGGATTGGCTGTCTCCAATGGCGGTCACATCAAGACCGTTTCAGGCATCGCAATCTTTGTGACGGAGAAGTGAGGCCTAAAGGCGTCACTCGCAGCTGCCAAATCGGAGCCGACCCCGAGGGATGCATGTCCCAAATATCGTCGAGAGGAGCGGAGCCACTCTGGCCGTGAACCCCGCCAACCCGGTTTCCGCGGCCGAAGCCCAAGCTCTACCCGATTGTGGCTTGGCCGCTGTCGGTCCTTACCAAGGAAATGGGTAAAACCTGGCCCTGCTTCTTTCCCAATCCAATGGACCAAAACAACAGACTATACGAAGCAGCCAAGAATGGAGACGTGGCAGGCGCTACTCTTGCGCTCGACCATGGAGCAGACCTCCATTTTGGCGACGACTTCTCATTCCGCGTAGCGGTCATGAATGGGCAAAAGGAGGTTGCCGCTCTTCTTCTAGATCATGGCGCCGACATTCACGCATTGGGCGATCACGCTCTCCATGAAGCTGTTGGCCGCGCAGATATTGAGATGCTCGATCTCCTCCTGAGACGGGGAGCAGACATCAATGCGGAGAACGGTGGTGCGCTCCGGAAGGCCGCTCTTCGCGGGGACTTGAGAACCGTCTGTCTCCTTCTCGACCGAGGCGCGAACATCGACGCAAACGACGGCGTTGCTCTGTACAATGCAGCACTCTTTGGCTCCCCGGAGATGGTGGGGCTCCTTCTTGATCGAGGCGCAAATGTCCATGCAAGCGATTGGGTGCTTCGAGCGGTCATCGATTCTGCGAGCGAGAGTGGACGAACGGAAATCGCCACTATGCTGGAGCGAGCAGCGCAGAAGGTATAGCTCTATGCCCGAAGGACACCGTGTGATCGGCAATCGCGTGATTCGACATATCCCAACGGGAGAAATCTGCAGCGTACCTGCGCCCGTGTTTGAGACCGACTGGCCGTATGGGACGGTCAGTCCGAATCAGCCTTTGCTTCGGTACATGGACCTTTGGAAGTTCGAGGATTTACTGCATCGCGGCGCTCTCTACTTCTGCCGGGCGGACAAGTTCGACGACCCGCTTGAGGGCACGATGTCACCCGAGGGCGTGCATGGCACTTCGGCGAGTGACGTGGCGTTCTTCGGAACGAATCAGGCAAACTCCGACACCTATGCGCAGCAGTCGAAGTACAGAGAGCTAGCTCGTGGGACCACCTTCGTCAGTTGTTGGCATATCAATGATCGCGAGTCACAGGAGATGTGGGACGCCTACACTTCGTCATCGGACTCCGTTCTGGTGGTCACGACGGCAGAGAGGCTAGCCGCATCATTGAGTATGCCAGTCTTTGGTGCCGCAGTGAAGTACGTGACCGCGGACACTCCGAGGACAGAGTTCGATGAACGAAGCTTGTTCTACTACAAGGACGTGTCCTTCGACTTTGAACGGGAGTTTAGGCTGACGGTCGACCTGTTGACTCTCGGTGGGGAGGTTTTGCAGGACCATGCGGACGATTTTTATCGTTACGTCCCGGTAGACCTCAACGTGCTCATCCATGGTGTGCAGCCACACCCAAAGATGTCGGATAGTGCAGCGGCGAAGGTAAGGGCGCTCGTTCGACGCTATTTGCCTTCAGTCATCGAGCGGAGGGTGGGTGAGGTCTAGAGGCGGATTGAAGGGGGCATGTCGCGAATCTTAACGAGAGGTGCCGGAGGCGTCCCTCCGGCCCTCTGTCCCTGAGCCCGTGAGTTCCATATTCTCAGGCGGTCAGCGGCTGAGGTACACGGGCTGGCCGGCGAGTTTCAGCGTCTCGCCGGCGCCGACGGGGAGGGCGTGGCCTTCCAGGTCGTGCGCGGCGGTGCACTCGGGCGGGACGGTGATCGTCGTGGGGGCGAGGGCGTAGACGACGGTGGCGCGGTCGAAGTGAAACCAGAGGGCGCCGTCGCGGGTTTCGCGGCTGCGGAAGGTGGAGGTGCCGACGGTGCGGTGGAAGTGGACGAGGGCGCGCCAGGCGGGGCGGGGACGGCAGGCGGCGAGTTCGTCGGCGAGGCCGAAGCCGTGGGCGGTGAGGTTCCACCACCACACGCGCTCCGTCATGCCGGAGCAGAGCGCGATGAGCGCGTAGCGGATCAGGTACGCGGCGGCGGTCGGCTCGTCGACGTGGAGCGGGCTCTCCACGTAGTCGCGGGGCGTGTAGGCGCCAGCGAGGGGCGAGTACTCGCCCGTGCCGCGCAGCGGCCAGTTGGTCTCGGTGACGTAGAACCCAGTAATGCCGTGCGCCTCGGCGACGGCGCGGCCGAGCGCGCATTTCTCGAGGAGGGAAAACTTGCCCTGAAAATTCTCGGGCGCGCCGCGGCGGTCGACGTAGAGGTGGTTCGAAAGGCCGTCGATCTGGCCGGCGAGCCCGCCACTTCGGCGGGCAAGCCGTGCGAGGAGCGGCGGGTAGTAGTGGTACTCGAAGTCGTTCACCGCCGGGCCGAGAATTTTTACCGTCGGAAACTGTGCCCGGAGCGCGGCGACGGAGTCCCAGAGGGCGACGGTCTCGCTTAGGCCCCACATACCCCATTTCACGCGGTTCACGGCGTGGGCGACTTCGACGAAGCGGACGTGGGCGTGCATGCGGCGCAGCGCTTCGGCGCAGAAGGCCTGCCACTCGTCGGGCGCGAGCACGGCGCGGCGCGACTGGATGAGGCCGAGCGCGACCTCGTGGCCGCGGGCGGCGAGCAACGCGACGGCGTCGGCGCAGGCGTCGAGGCCGGCGGCGCCTTGGTGGAAGTAGCAGCGGACGAAGACCGGCAGACCGGGTGTCTCCGCGAGGAGCGCGAGTTGCGCGGCGAAGTGCGGGCCGGTCTCGACGGCGACGCCGAGGCGGCGCGTGAGGTCGACGGGGTTTTTATAGGCCTCGCGGAGGAGGGCGCGGTAGCGGCTCCAGATTTTGGGGCCGCGGAGGAGGTTGTGCCAGGCGACGCGGAAGAGGTCGGCGGTGGGGCGTTCGCGGCGGCGGTCGCGCGACTCGAGCACGACGGAGGGCTGGCCGGACTTGGCGTCCCAGAGCCAGGTGTCGCGGTAGGCGGGGCGGCCGGTGGAGACGATCTTGTTGCGGTGGCGCAGGAGGTGCCGGATGGGGTGGCGGTACTTGCGGCTCTCGTTGTGCCAGG
>JAEWNN010000210.1 GCA_023457035.1 Verrucomicrobiota bacterium | reverse complement strand
CCCTCTACCTCGCGCTGAAGCAGCTCTTCCCCACGGGGCGGCGCGTGCCGTTCTTCACCTTCATCTCGCTCGCCGGCGTGGCGCTCGGGGTGATGGTGCTGATCGTCACGCTCAGCGTCATGGGCGGTTTCGGCCAGCAGATCCGCCGGATGATCGTGGATACCGTCGGCGATGTGCAGATCACTGCCGGCCAACCGATGAGCGACGCCGCCCAACTCATGGCGGAGGCCCGGCGCACTCCTGGCGTGGTCGGGGCCACACCGCACGCGGAGGGCGTGGTGATGCTGCTCAGCGGCAACAAACCGGCCTTCCCCGCGATCCAGGGCGTCGACCTGACCCACGTCGAGGAGGTGGTGCCGCTGAACAGCTACCTCCGGTCGGGCAGCGTGGACGATCTCGACGACGACTCGGTCATCCTCAGCCGCGCGCTCGCCCAGTCGCTCGGGGTGGGCGTGGGCAGCCGGATCGAGCTCTACACCCCGCTCATGCTCGAGAAGATGCGGCACGACGAGGTGCTGCTCCCGCGGGAGTTCCGGGTGGCCGGGCTGTTCGAGATCGGGCACACGCAGCTCGATAGCAGCCTGGTGATCTGCACGCTGCGCACGATGCAGGACCTCTACGGCCTAGGCTCCGCGGTGCACGGCGTGAGCCTGCGGCTCGCGCCCGGCGTCGATCCCGATGCGATCGCGGACCGGCTCAACCAGCGCCTCCCGCAGGGCGTACGCGCGCTCACCTGGATGGATACCAACCGGGACTTTCTCTTCATCCTGCAGCTCGAAAAGAACATGCTGTTCTTCCTGCTGCTTTTCATCGTCGTGGTCGCCGGCTTCTCGGTGGCCAGTTCGCTGCTGATCTCGGTGGTGCGCAAGACGCGCGAGATCGGCCTGCTCGCCGCCCTCGGCGGCGATGCCCGCGGGGTGGCCGCCTGCTACTGCTACCAGGGTTTGTTCATCGGCATCGTCGGCACGGCGCTGGGGACGCTGGCTGGGTTCACGGCCGTGTACTTCCGCAACGATGTTGTGCAGGCCTTCTCGCGGCTCACCCAGAGCAGGGCGGCGCTGGAGCGGTTCTACATGTTCACCGAGATCCCGGCGCATCTGGTCGCCACCGACCTGCTGCTGATCGTCGTCAGCTCGATCGCGATCGCGCTCTTCGCGGCGGTGCTGCCGGCGTGGCGCGCGGCGCGGCTCAAACCCTCGGAGGCCCTGCGCAGTGAGTGAGGCGACCGACACCATCCTTTCCGCGACCGGATTGCACATGAGCTATCCGAGCGGCGACGGGCGCATCGCCGTGCTCGAAGGCGTGGGCTGCACGGTGCGGGCGGGCACGAGCCTGAGCATCCGCGGCGAATCGGGCTGCGGGAAGACGACGTTGCTGAACCTGCTCGCCGGTCTCGAGTTCCCGGATGCCGGCGAGATCCGCTGGGCGGGCGAACCGATCGGCCAGCTCGGCCGCGGTGAGTTGGCCCGGCGACGCGCGACGTTCCTCGGAATGGTGTTCCAGTCCTTCTATCTGATCCCGGAACTGACGGCGCTCGACAACGTGCTCATGGCCGCGCGCATTGTCGGCAAGGTCGGCCCGGGCGAGCGCAAGCGCGCCGCCGATCTGCTGGCGCGCGTCGGGCTCGCGGAGCGGGCCCACCACGTGCCGGCGCATCTCTCCGGCGGCGAGCGCCAGCGGGTGGCCGTGGCGCGGGCGCTGATGAACAAGCCGCGCGTCGTGCTGGCCGACGAGCCCACGGGCAACCTCGACGAGGCGACCGGCGAGGGCGTGATGACGGTGTTGCTGGAGGTCTGCGCCGAGCAGCAGGCGAGTCTGGTCGTCGTCACGCACAACGCCCTGCATGCCGCCCGGACCGGCGAGCGGGCGTTTCTTTCGCGCCAACATCTGCGACTGCAGGAGTGAGCTTCGCCAGGAGGTCGGGTGCCTGCACCGGCCGGCCCCGCAAGTCACAAAAAGCCGCGGCGGGCACGAGGGCCGGCCGCGGCGTGAGCAGAGAACGTGGAGGCGGCGCCGTCAGGGCGCAGCGCGCCGCCGACGTCGCCAGATTACGACTGCGGCCGCGGCGCCGCCGAGCAGCAGGGCGTAGGTCGACGGCTCGGGGATGATCGTGACCGCGGCCTGACCGGAGGCGGTGTTGCCGCCGCCAAGATCGAGCGTGTAGGTTGCCGTCACCAGGGTGGGCAAGCTCGGGCGGAGCGCGGCGGCGGTGAGGTCGATCAGCTCCTGATCGGAGAGACCGTCACCGACGGTGTGCTGGGGCCACCAGGCGTTGCCGCTGCCGCGTCCGATCACGGCATCGACCAGCTGCGTGTTGGCGCCGCCGGTCACGAAGAGGTCGTCGCCGCCCCCGAACTGGTTGTCGGCCCCGAAGAGAATTCCGACGTAGCTGGAGCTGTAGGTGTAGTCGCCCGCGGAGAACGCAAAGTCGAGGTCGTGGGCGGGGCCGGTGGTGACAAAGGCGAAGGAGAGTTGCGAGAGGGCGAACTGCTGACCGTGGCCATCGGCCACGAAGGCGAAGCTCAGGCGGTTGCCGAGTTCGTTGGCGAAGGCCGGGCCGAAGACGGTGCCGGGATCGGCGTACCCCCGCCAACTCGGGAAGGAGGTGACAAAGACATCGGTGGCCTCGAGCGTCGCGGGAGCGACGGAGAAGTACGACGGGGTGCCGACCTCTCCGGCGAGGAGGCTCCCGCCGTAGAGCGCGGCGAAGGCGTTGTCGGTCCAGGCCGCGAAACTGGGCGAGCCGTAGCTGTTGGGGGCGAGGGTGGGGTAGACGTCGATCGTGACCTGGGCGTGGGCGGCGAGGGCGAGCACAAGCGCGAGCAGCGCTGCGCCCGGGCGAGGCGGCATGCAGTGTTTCATGGGACGAACGGGGTTCGGCGGGGTTTGCGGGGTTGCGTGGATACCCTGTGCGGTTTCGGGTTTTCGGCAAGGGCCGGCGTTTCGGGCGCAACGCAGTCTTGAGGCGCCGCCGCCGGTCCGTTTACTCGTCGCACCATGGCCAATGCAACGCTGCGGATCGGGATCGTCGGGGCGGGAGCCAACACGCGGGCGCGCCACCTGCCGGGTCTCCAGCGCCTCCCCGGCGTGAAGGTCGTGATGGTCGCCAACCGTACGGTGGCTTCGACCCAGGACGTGGCGAAGGACTTCGGCATCCCCGGCGTGGCACGACACTGGCGCGAGGTCGTGGCGGCGCCGGACATCGATGCCGTGGTGATCGGCACCTGGCCGAATCTCCACGCCGAGGCGACCTGTGCGGCGTTGGCCAACGGCAAGCACGTGCTCACCGAGGCCCGCATGGCCGCGCATTTGGCGCAGGCGGAGACGATGGCGGCGGCGGCGAAAGCGCGGCCGGACCTCGTCGCGCAGATCGTGCCGGCGCCGATGTCGCTGGATTTTGATGCCGCAATCGCCGAGCGGTTGCCGGAGCTCGGGGCGTTGCGCGAGGTGTGCGTGACCCACACCGGCGGGCAGTTCGCCGATCCGGCGATGCCACTGGGCTGGCGGCAGGAGTTTGCCCTGAGCGGCGTGAACACGCTGATGCTCGGCATCAACTACGAGATGGTGCAACGCTGGCTCGGCCGGGACCCCGAGTGGGTGCAGGCGGATGCGGCGATCTTCACGGCGCGCCGGCCGCGCCCCGAGGGCGGGCAGGGCGAGGTGGAGATCCCCGAGAGCGTGAGCGTGCTCGGGCGGTACGCGGACGGCGCGCGGTTGGTGATGCACTTCAGCGGAGTCGAACTTGGCCGGCCACGGCACGAGATCCGGCTCAACGGGGCGCGTGGCGCGCTCCGGCTCGACCTCGCGGCCCAACTGCTCTGGCACACGCCGCTGGGCGGCGCGGAGACGGCGATCGAGCCGACCGCGGCGCAACGGCGCGGGTGGCGCGTGGAGGAGGATTTCGTGGCGAGCATCCGCGAGGGCGCCCCGGTGCGGCTGACCGACTTCGCCACCGGCGTGCGCTACATGCGGGTGACCGACGCCGTCTGGCGCTCCTGGAGCGACGGCGGTGTGCGGGTCGCGCTCTGAAGCCAGTTTCCATCCCATGAGAATCTTCCGGTATTGGACGCGCATTGAAGGCTCGGTTACGGTCGAGGGCCGGTCGCTGCAGGTGCATGCCTTCGGCGGCTCCGACCTCTCGACCCAGGCGGCGGCCGACGACGCCGCGCGACGCTTGGAGCATGTGCGGCAACGTCTCGCCGGCGTCGCATCCCACAAGGACGAGTCCTACGAGGCGGACATCCGCGAGGAGGTGCTCGCGCGAGTGGACGAGCGAAATGTCGTCACCCGCAACCGGTATGGGGCGGCGGTGCTCAACAGCGCGGGGCTGTTGTTCATCGACATCGACGAGCCGAAGCTCGGCTTCTGGGATCTGTTCCGGGCGAAGCCGACCGGGGCGCGCCGCACGGCGAAGATCGTGGCGCAGGTCGAGAAGGCCGTGGCGGCGACACCGGAACTGCGCGGGCTCGGGGTGCGCCTGTATGAGACGCACAGCGGGGTGCGGGCGATCGTGACCGGCCGGAGTTTCGACCCCAAGGCGGAGTCGACGGTGCAGTTGTTGCGGCGGTTCAACGCGGACTGGCTGTACAGCGCGTTGTGCCGGCGGCAGGGCTGCTTCCGCGCGCGGCTGACTCCGAAGCCGCACCGGATGAAGTGCCGCACCCACAAAGTGGTGTATCCGCGTACCGAGGCGAGTCAGGAGACGCAGCACCGCGCCTGGGTCGCCGAGTATGAGGCGGCCCGGCAGAAGTTCGCGACGTGCCGGTTCATCCGGGCGATCGGCGCAGATCTATACGACCCGATCGTGGAGTGGCACGACCGCGAGACCGGCGCGACCAGCGGCCGGAAGCTGGCGTAGGGTTCGAGAGCGAACCACGCGGCTCCGCTGCGGAGCCGTGGTCATGTCTCAGGCGTAGTGTGCGAGCGAGCTCGCACCGCTCGGCAGGAGCGAACGCCACCGGGCTGAGCAAGCTCAGCCCCTACAACCGGAAGCAGTGGCCCGTCCGAGTGAACACTGCGCCGATTGCATCGTTACGGCGGAGAGGCGATCGCTAGCGGGAGCGAAGCTTTGCGACCAAGCCGCGAATACCTGCGGCGAGCGCAAGCACCAGGAGGATGAAGGCCGCTTTCGAGAAGTAAGGGGATACCTCCTCGCGAAACCAAGGACTCCGCGCAGCCCAGACGAGCAAGCCGGTTCCGGCCACGACCGCCACCGAGGCGAGGGCGAAGTAGAGCAGGCAGCCGCGGCGGACGTCGTTCTTGATGTCGGTTGGCTGGGGCTCGGGCAGCAGGGGCGCGTCGGGTTGATCGCTTGCGCCTGCCGCGACCGCGGGCGGGATCTCAGCGGCTTTGGCCAACACCGCGGCCGCGGTAAGCGCCGGAGGCGGTGTCGGTGCCGGAAGCGGGGCGGGGGACGACTTGCCTTCGGTCTCGGCGATCTCGCGATCCAGCCAGACGAGGTGCTCGGCCACGAGGGCGCGCTGCCGGCGGAGTTCCGCGAGTCGGTCCTGCATGTCCGCGAGTTTGGGGGACGGCGTGGGCGGCGCAATCGCCAAGCGGGAGATTCGCCAAGGCGCCGGGAGCTCGCGGCTACCGGCGGACGGGGATGTCGCGGCCGGCGAGGTAGTCCTTGGCCTGGGGGACGGTAAAGGTGCCGAAATGGAAGATCGAGGCGGCGAGCACGGCGCTGGCGCCGCCCTTGGTGAGGACCTCGGCGAGGTGTTCGAGGGTGCCGGCGCCGCCGGAGGCGATCACGGGCACCTCGACGGCCTCACTCACGCGGCGAGTGAGCTCGATATCGTAGCCGTTGAGCATGCCGTCGCAGTCCATCGAAGTGAGGAGGATTTCGCCGGCACCGAGCGAGACTCCGCGTCGCGCCCACTCGACGACGTCGAGTTCGGTGCGCTTGCGGCCCCCGTGGGTATAGACCTTCCAGGACTGGCCGTCGGGTTCGCGGCGGGCGTCGATGGCGAGCACGATGCACTGGTTGCCGAACTTGCGCGCGCTGTCGTGGATGAGCTCGGGGCTCTGGACGGCGGCGGTGTTGAGCGAGACTTTGTCGGCGCCGGCGTGGAGCATCTTGCGGATGTCCTCGACGGTGCGCAGGCCACCACCGACGGTGAGCGGCATGAAGCACTGCTCGGCGGTGGCGGCGACGACATCGTGCATGATGGCGCGCTGATCGCTGGAGGCGGTGATGTCGAGGAAGACGAGTTCGTCGGCGCCCTGGGCATCGTAGGCGCGGGCGCAGGCGACGGGGTCGCCGGCGTCGCGCAGTTCCTGGAACTTCACGCCTTTGACGACGCGGCCGGCGGTGACGTCGAGGCAGGGGATGATGCGGCGGGAGAGCATAATTTTGCGCGGAACGCGCAAAATTTAGGCTTCGATCAGCGTGATGTCGGGCTCGAAGCTGACGGAGAAGCGGTACTGCTGGCCCGGGCGCATGACCAAGGCGTGGTCGCGCACGAGATACTGCATGTAGTGCACCTTGCCGTAGTTCGTGCGGTAGTTCGGGTCCTGGCTGACGACCTCGGTGTCCTGCCACACCCCCTGGAAGTCGTCCTTGATGACGCTGCAGCGGATGCCTTCCTGGCCGAGCATCGGGGAGATCCCGAGGCGTTGGTGGGAGTGGGGGGCGGCGATGCAGAGGGCGAAGCGGAACTTGTCGAGCGTGACCTGGTTCTTGACCGAGTAGATCCACTCGGCGGTGACCTTGTTGCCGGAGAAGGTCCAGTTGACCTTCACGCTGCCGACGCCGGGGACGATCTTCTCCTGGAGGTTGATGAGATCGGGCTGCTCGTAGCGGAAGAAGAAGGAATTGCGCAAACCGAGACCGGTCACGCACTGCTTACCGTAGAAGGAGGGCACCGTGACGTTCTCACCGAAGGTGAGTTCGGGCGTCATGACCGGCGCGTACACGTCGTTGGCCCAGTCGAAGAGGCCCGGGGCGTGCGGGAAGGCGAGATTGTCGGCCGTGGCGGTGCCGCCGGAGCTGACCAGCGGGAGCTGGATATGGAGACCGGTGTCGGCGCTGCGGTAGAGGAAGAGGCCCTGCTCCTTGCGGTTGGCCTTGTCGAAGATGACGAAGCGGCCGGAGGTGCGGGCGGGCTCGACCTTGGGGTTGGCGGGAGCCGAGAAGGTTTTGGCGAGGCGCGACCATTGGCAGAGGTAGCGGGCGCCGTCGAAGTTGGCCAACCGGGTGGTGTGGCCTTCCATCGAGGTCCGCTCGGCGTCGCGCACCACCATGAAGCCGTGCTCCTGGTCGAGGTAGGTGGCGTAGAAGAAGAAGAAGAGGCGACGGAGGATGTCGTGGTACTTCGCCTTCTGGTCCTCGGCGATCCAGCCATCGCGGAAGGCCTGGAGGATGAGGCTGATGCAGTGCATCTGGCCGTAGGCGCCGGCGCTGCGACCGTAGGCCCAGCCGAGGCCGTCGGCGCGGACCATGTCGGGCATGAGCTTCACGTACTTCTCCGCGTAGGTGCGGAGGGTGGGGAGCTTGCGCTCGCGCACCCCGGAGTTGGCGTGGAGCTGGAGGGCCTGGCGGATGAAGACGAAGTTCATCACGCCGTAGAGGTTGAAGTTGCCGCCGATGCCTTCGCCGGCGTCGTCGAAGAAGCCGTTGGCGCTGGTGGCGTCGATACGCTCGACCATGCGCTCGATCAGGCGCGAGGTCTCGTCCTTCTTGGACAGGCCGAGGGAATAGCGGGCTACGGCCTTGGCGACGTTGAACGCCTGCCAGTGGTTGTCGTAGTCGCTGCGGGTGAGCAGCTGCTTGTCGAGGCGCTCGCGGGTCTCCTCGACGAGGCGCTCCCATACGGGGTTGCGCTCCTTGGAGGGACCGAAGGCGAGCAGACCGAGGGCCGCGTAGGCGAGACCGTTCTCGGCGATCGGCTCGGTAAAGGCCTGGGCGGTGATGCAACGGGCGGCGAGGTCGACCAGATCCTTGCCCGCGAGGGTGGTCTCACCGGTGGCCCGGTAGAACTCGCCGATGGCCATGGCGGCGTGGCCGGGATCGTCGGAACGCTGGATTTCGCCAGTGACGGGAGTGACGGTGCCGTCGGGATTAATCGCGTCGAGATTGTGGCTCAACATGGAGCGGGCCATGTCGAGGCATTGCGCCGAGAAACTTTGCATGAAAC
>JAEWNN010000209.1 GCA_023457035.1 Verrucomicrobiota bacterium | reverse complement strand
TCGCCGCCGGCATCGACATCGACGCCTTCGCGCCGCGCCTCTCGTTCTTCTGGGCCATCGGCAAGAACTTCTACATGGAAGTCGCCAAGATGCGCGCCGCCCGCGCGCTCTGGTCCGAGATCGTCGGCCGCTTCAACCCGAAGAACCCGAAGTCGCGCGCCCTGCGCACGCATTCGCAGACCTCCGGCTGGTCGCTCACCGAGCAGGACCCGTTCAACAACGTCGCCCGCACCGTGCTCGAGGCCCTCGCCTCCGCCACGGGCCACACGCAGTCGCTCCACACCAACGCCCTCGACGAGGCCATCGCGTTGCCGACCGACTTCTCGGCCCGCATCGCGCGCAACACCCAGCTCTACCTCCAGCAGGAGACCGGGATCTGCGCCACCGTCGATCCGTGGGGTGGCAGCTACTACGTCGAGGCGCTCACCCGCGACCTCATCGCCAAGGTCCGCGAGCATCTCGCCGAGGTCGAATCCTTCGGCGGCATGGCCAAGGCCATCGAGGCCGGCATCCCGAAGATGCGCATCGAGGAGGCCGCCGCCCGCCGCCAGGCCAAGATCGACTCCGGCAAGGAGACCATCATCGGCCTGAACAAGTACCGCCTCGAGAAGGAGGCCCCGCTCGACATCCTCACCGTCGACAACACCGCCGTCCGCGAGTCGCAGATCAAGCGCCTCAAGGAACTGCGCGCCACCCGCGACGAGGCCAAGTGCCAGGCCGCGCTGGCCGCGATCACCGAGGCCGCCAAGACCGGCAAGGGCAACCTGCTCGCCCTCGCCGTCGAGGCCACCAAGGCCCGCGCCTCCCTCGGCGAAATCTCCGACGCCCTCGAAAAGATTTACGGTCGCTATCAGGCCCAGATCCGCTCGATTAGCGGCGTGTACAAGAAGGAATTCGGAGAGGACAAGGAAGTCGCCGCCGTCCGCGAACTCGTCACGAAGTTCGAGAGCAAGGAAGGCCGTCGTCCGCGTATCCTCATCGCCAAGCTCGGTCAGGACGGCCACGACCGCGGCGCCAAGGTGGTTGCGACCGCCATGGCCGACCTCGGCTTCGACGTCGACATCGGGCCCCTCTTCCAGACTCCGGAAGAGGCCGCCAAGATGGCCGTCGAGAACGACGTGCACGTTGTCGCCATGAGCTCGTTGGCCGCGGGTCACATGACCCTATTGCCCGCGCTCGTCGGCGAGCTGAAGAAGCATGGCCGCGAGGACATCGTGGTGGTGTGCGGCGGCGTCATCCCCGCGCAGGACTACGACTTCCTCTTCAAGAACGGCGCCGCCGCCGTCTTCGGCCCCGGCACCGTCATCACGAAGAGCACCAAGCGCACCCTCGAGATCCTGCTCGAGCGTTTGTGAGGTAGGGACGGCTCTCCGAGCCGTCCTCCTCTTTCCCTGTAGCTGGACGACGCAGTCGTTCAGCCATCTGTTTCAAAGGCCCGGCTTAACCGCCGGGCCTTTTCTTTTCCGGAAAGAGAATCTGGAACTCAAGAAATCAGGACGATTCGGACAGGGCGAACCGTCCCCGGTGAGCCGCATCCCTGTCTGGATGCCGACCGCGAACCTCCGGACTCAAACCTCTGGCCTCTCACCTGCACTCCAACCGCCGATGCGGAGCTGTCGCCGGCCGCGATGAGGCCGGCGCGGAGCATCCTTGCCGGCTCTTGGCACGATCAGGCGCAACGCGGTGACGACTGTTCGGGCAAGGGCGAAGAGGTTTCGCGCCGGTGGTCCGGCCGTCCTGCCGCAAGCGGCGGAAGACCCGTTCATCACGGGTGCATGCGGAAGCCCTTCGCCACGAGGCTCGCGAAGGCGGCGTCCGAGGCGGCGGTGCGCGAGGCGCCTGGAAAATAGAAGTCGGCGTCCGCAACCGGGCCGGTCACAGCGGCATCGAGATCGATGAACCATTTGTCGCAGACGCTCGCCGGTACCGGGTTCGAGGCGAGGTGGAGCTGCCGGAGGTGGGCGCAGCCCGCGAGATCGAGGGCGACGATCGACTCCTGGTAGAGGAAGAGGAAGTCCAGGTTCGGGAAGTTCGCGACGCCGGAGACGCTCGTGATGCCCTGGTTCGTCATTCCGCTCTGGGCGCCGAAGTAGGTGGCCGCCGCGGCCGGGACGACGCGCACATAGCTGGTGTGGGGAGCGGCGGTGGCGAAGCTGTGGGTGCCGGCGTGGATGCCGGTGGTGACCGTGCCGTCGCCCCAATGCCACGTGACTTCTGCGGCCGGGTCGGTGACCTGCACCTGCAGGTGCGGCTGCTGGCTGTTTGTCGTGAACGTGATCGAGCTGCTGTCGCCGGGGATGTCGAACTCGCCGTCGCCGGTCTCGGCGACATCGATCAGCACGGTGGCGCCGCGGCTGCGGATGCTCTGGGCATGGGCGAGGCCGGCGGCGGAGGGCAGCTCGCGGTTGACGGTGAGGTCGACGAAGCTGAGGTCGGGACAAGAGGCGTCGAAGAAGGCCAGGAGCGTGTCGATGGCGGCCGCATCCAGCCGGTTGTAGGAGGCGTTGAAGTTCCGGAGGGCGGTGCAGCCGGCGAGATCGATGGTGTCGATCTCGTTGTGCGCGAGATCGACGATCTCCAACGCGGTCCGGCCGGGGAGCGAGATGCTGGTGAGGTGGTTGTTGGCCGCCTGGAAGTCGCGCAGGACCAGCGAGCCGACGGTGAAGGCGCCGTGCTGGTTGGTGTTCCAGATGTAGAGCTCCTGCAACGCGGTGAAGTTGCCCATCACGTCGGCGAAGTTCTGGGTCATCTGCGGGTTGTCGCGAGTGCACCAATGCCAGACCTTCGGGCCGGTGCCGCGGCCGACAAGGACCTCGGTGTAGTTGTTGAGCGCGCCGCGGACGTCCTCGAGGTTCGGGAGCCCGGAGAGGTCGAACTCGGCGAGGTTGCAGTCCTCGAAGCAGACGCGGCGCAGGTTCGCGAGGTCGTGCACCACCACGTGCTCGAGGTTGCTCGTGAGGTAGCACTCGATGAACTCCAGGCCGGGGAGGTTGGTGAAATCGATCGAGCGAATCTGCGTGTTGCCGGTGGCCCCGAAGGTGGTCACGGCGGGCAGCGTATCGTGAAAATCGATCGAAGCGATGTCCTGGGCGGGGAGGTGGGCGAGCGGGGTGGCCTCGCCGCCGTCGCCGCCGTCATGACCGAAGTTGAGGGACGTGAGCCGGGTCGGGGCGAAGATCTCCAGCCGGTGGGTCCGCAAAGCAGGGGAGCCGAATGGCCTGGTTGGCGAAAGCGTGGCGGCGGTCGTGGTGCCGTCGTTCCAGCGCCAGAGAACCGAAGCCGGGGTTTCGCCGGCGCACTCGATGAGCGGGGCAAAACCGGCGCCCGCGGACTCGATCTCGACCACGGCGGAAGGCGCGACGGTGGCCGCACGGAAAAACCGGCGGGGCCCGGCTTCGGCAGGGAGGTTGAAGGTCACCGTGCCGGTGCTGTCATCGAGAAGGCGAAACGTCTCAGGCTCCCAGGTGCCGGAGCCCAGATCCGCGCATGCTTCGACGCCATAGTAGCCGGGCGGCGCGGAAAGACTGAGGACGGCATTGCCCGCGGCGAGGGATTCGACGCGCAACACGGGTTGGGCAACCTGCGCCGCGGCAGCCACCGGCAGGAGCAGGGCGAGGCGGGCGAGCGCAAGGCATGACCGGGCGAGCGGGGTTGGCATGGCAGTGTGGTGACCGAGAATACGGGATGGCGCCGCGCCGACAAGCCCGAGGCTGCCGCCGGAAGTTCCCTGCTCTCCGCGGTTCACGTCGTCGGGCCTCAGGCGTGAGCTTGGGGATGCATGGATCGCCAAGAATCGGCCCGTCGCGCGCAGATGTTCCGGAAGTTCGGGAGATCGGCGTTCCTCATCGGTACCCCTGCGCTGGTTGGGGCTCGCGCCGGCTCTGCGACGCCACGCGGCGCTCAACTTCGGACCGCCCGGACCGATGTCTGCTGTGACGCCTTTCCCCCACAAACGGTAGTTTCGCCCCCCATGAAGCTCGAACAAAAGCTGCTCCTGCTCGCCATCGCGCCCCTCGTCTTCGCAGTGATCCCGGCCGGCCTCCTCGTCGTCCGCAGCCATCGGGTCGCCGAGGAGATGCGCGGCCTCGACGTCATTGCCAACCTCGTCTGGAAGATGGGCGACGTCGAGAAGTGCTTCGATCAGGAGTCGGACAACTGGTACATGTTCCGCCCCGAACACGCCAACGATCCCGCCGAAGTCCTGGCGGAAGCGCGCGCCAAGCAGGATGCCACACGCAAGGCGACCGATGCCGCGTTGGCCGAATACGACCAGACGCTTGCAACGATCGATCCGGCCATCTTCCCGCCCGCTATCCGCCGTATTCTCGACGACATCGCCGTCGGGCGCAAAGAGCTTCCCGCTATCCGCGACCTGTTGTACCAGCGCCACACCGACGCGCAGTCGACCGCGATCAAGGAGTTCTACCAGCAACAACGCATGAAGCTGAGCAGCGTGCTCGCGCTGCTGATCGACCAGACCACCAACGACACGATCGCGCGCAAGCTCCTGGTGCTCACCAAGACGATCGATCTCCGGCAACACGCGATAGATGCCGGCCACAAGGTCTTCTGGGACATCCAAGTCTGGAATCGCGAGCACCGGCTTCTCGAGAACGATTTCATCATCGCGATGACCCGCGGCATCGAGGTCGCCGACCGGCAGTGGCAGGATGTCGTCGCGTTCAGCGAGGGCCCCACGCGGGAGAAGGTACTCGCCTTCAACTCCAGTTGGCTGGCTATCGCAGCCCTCACCCGGGAGTTCGTCGCCAACTTGGCCGCCGGCAAGGAACCGCCTCTCCTCGACGAGGCGGCTTGGAGCAAGCACTTCGGTTTCCTCGCTATCGACCTCGCCGACTTCGTCAAATGGCTGCGCGAGGACTTCACCAGTACGTGCGACCAGATCCGCCGCACACATACGCGGCAACGCAACATCGCTGTGGTGGTGACGGTGTCCGGCGTCCTGCTCATGCTCTACCTCAGCCGGTGCTTCGCCCGCAGTATCGCCCAGCCCCTGAAGGTGACCGCTACCAAGCTGGTTGCCGGTGCCCACTCCTTCACCGCGCAGGCCCGCGCCCTCGCCACCGCCGCCGAGGCCCTCTCCGACGGCGCCAGCCAGCAGGCCTCCTCCCTCGAGGAGACCAGCGCCTCGCTCGAGCAACTCACCGCCACCACCGGCCGCAACGCCGAGACCGCGCACGCCACCGTCGAGACCGCCCACGCCGCCGCCCAGAGCGCGCAGGCCGGTCGTGATCTCCTCACCACGCTCAACGGCACCGTCGGCGACGTGGAGACCTCCGGCAGCGCCATCTCCCGCATCCTCAAGACCATCGACGAGATCGCCTTCCAAACCAACATCCTGGCCCTCAACGCCGCCGTGGAGGCCGCGCGCGCGGGCGAGGCCGGTGCCGGTTTCGCCGTTGTCGCCGAGGAGGTGCGCAACCTCGCCAAACGCGCCGCCGATGCGGCGCGTGAGACCACCGCACTCCTCGCCGGCGGCTCCACCGGCGCTTCCGGCAAAGCCCGGCACGGCGTCGTCGAAGGGCTCGGCCGCATCCGCACGGATTCCGAAAGGATGGGCACGCAGTTCGACGCCATCGTCGCGCAGATCGGCCAGACCGATACGCAGGCGAGCGAGATCGCCCGCGCCTCCGACGAACAGCGTCGCGGCCTCGAGGTCATTGCCAGTGCCATCCACAAGATCGACCAGGTCACCCAGTC
This sequence comes from Verrucomicrobiota bacterium, assembly GCA_023457035.1. GTDB lineage: Bacteria > Verrucomicrobiota > Verrucomicrobiia > Opitutales > Opitutaceae > CAJCBL01. The sequence goes on along the minus strand of JAEWNN010000209.1, from coordinate 22,427 downwards.
CAACGCCTCCTCCAGCCAGAACGTCGCCATCGCCGCCGAGACCCTCCAATCTGCGGCCGACGAACTCGCCCAGGCGGCCACCTTCCTCGGGCGACTGGTCGGCACCCAAGCCTGAAGACCGGGCGGGGCGCGAGGGGCCCAGTGTGCCGCACTGCGGCCACCGAGCGACGCGGAAGGCGAGGAACTCGTCACAGATGGACACCGACCCAGAGATCCGAAGGCTGCGTCCATCCGAGTGCTCTGCCGAGCGGAAGAACGGCTTTTCCGTCAGAGTGTCCGAACCACAGCGCAGCACAGAGTGTCGGATTAGGTCGGACTTGGTGTGCGCCCTCCGGCACGATCACGTGCAGAGATGCGGAGTGAGCTGCACGCGTGCTTAGGCACAGATGCGCACAGGTGAGCCCCGTTCCGGTTCGTCCGGAAGATCAGCATCCATCAACGGTGAACCGATCCGGTCTGCGGCCGCTGCTGCGGCTCTGGCTCCTCACGGCGTCTCGATGGTGATCGGGGCGCGGGCGAGGAGGTGTTTGCCGCGGCCGAGGAGGTAACGGACCTCGTAGGTGCCGGGTTGTTTCGGGGCGCGCAGCTTCGCGGGGTTGCCTTGGCTGACGCGGACGGCCGAAAGCGTGGGCCCGTTGGGCGGCGTGGCGGCGGCGACGATGCAGACGTAGTCCTCCGGGTAGCCCGGCCCGGTCCACGCGACCGTGAACTCGGTTCCCGCTTGGGCGGTGGCGGGCGGCTCCACGGTGGCCTCGACGGCCGTGACCGTGACGGGCACTTTCACCAACACCCGCGCGCCGCGGCCGAGCACGTAGCGAACCTCGTATTCGCCCGGCACGCTCGGAGCGCGGAGTTTGGCGGGATTGCCGTTCTTGACCGGTACGTGGAACTCGGAGCCGCCGGGCGCCGCGCCGATCTTCGCAATGCTGATGAAGTCCCCCTCCAGTTGTGGCCCCTCCCACTGCACTTCGAAGGGCGCGGCGATCGCGAGCGACGACTCGGCGATGCCCACGGAGGCGTCGGCGGCCTGCACCCGGAGGGGAACCATGCCGATGATCTTGGCGGGACGGCCGCTCGTGTAGCGGATTTCGTAGCGGCCGCGATCGCTCGGCGCCCAGAGTTTCAAGGGGTTGCCTTCGCGCACGGCGGCGCGGCTGATGAAGGCCGACGCCGATTGGCCGGGGCTGGCAATCGTGATGTAGTCGCCGTCGCCACCGGGGCCCTCCCAGCCGACCTCGATCCGTGTGGCCACGCCAGCGCTGTCGGGCGCCTGCAGGCGTGCCTTGGGTGTGGCCGGCGGCGGAGTCGGGGCGGAAGCGGCAGAACCGCTGGTGGCGGCGGGCATGTAGGCGACCTTGATCGTGAGCTGGCCGGCGATGACATGAAAAACGTAGTCGTCGGCCTGGGCCGGTGTGCGGTTGCAGCCGGTGCCGACCTCGCCCTCGGCCCCGATCGTGAACGTCTCGCCCCGCGGATCCACGACCGGGCGGCCGTCCTTGAACGCCACGCCCACCGCAGTGCTGTCGCCGGAGGTTGGATTCACGGCGGTGAGCTCGATGATGAGCCCGTCCTTGGGCGGAATGCGGATCACCTCGCCCGCGCGCAGTGTCTTCTCGAAGGGCGGGGCGAGGCGCGGAGTCTGGGCGAGGTTGGCCGCCCAGGCCGGGGTCTCGGTCTCCGGGTCGCCCTTTAGGACGAAGCCGGCGGGGACGGTGAAGAGCGCGGGGTCCTGGGGACCGCGTTGGAGGTTGCGCAGTTCGACGGTGGTCTCGGTGAGTCGATCCTCGACACGGATCGGGAAACCGAATTCGTCGGCGGTCCAGGAGACGAAGAAGTCGTTGCCGCGCACGGCAAGCACGCGCTTGGTGCACGGCAGGCCGTCGATGCCCTCGGGACCTTCGATGCGCAACGCTGAACCCTCGAAAGCAAACGTGCAGGCGGTGAACGGGCTCAGCAGGGCAGCCCGCATGTCGGCGGATCGAAGTTCGCGGTAGGCTTTCTCGGCGGGGGCCACGATGCGGGTGGTGCCGGCGGCTGGATCGACCTGGATGACCAGCGCGCGTCCATTTTCGACCCGCTCGAAACGGTAGCGACCGTCGGTGAAATGGAAGGTGCCGGTGCGAACTTCGCCGCGGTGGGTTTCGACCATTTCGGCGGAGAACGAGCCGGCGCGCGCGGCGACGGCGAAGAGCGACAACAGAACCGCGAGACCAAGGGCCGAGGTCTTGTGCTTCATAGGGTAAACGCGTTGGTGCGTCGCGGGGAAACTGTCGCAGGACCGGCAGTGGGTCAAGGGACGCCGTCAGGAACAAGGAAAGACAAACCGGCGGACCGCCGCGTCGCCGTTGACGGGATTCGCAACAGATACACACAGAGGGACACCGATCCGGAAGGTCGGGAAGATGGCGTTCATCAACGTCGATCACCGGATGATCGTTCCACCCGTCGCGCGGGCAGGGTGGGCCGGAGCGCCGATTTCTCCATTCCCAAACGTCCGGGATCGCGCTTGTTTCCTGCGTATCCCAATCCATGGATCCCGCCCGCAAGCCCATCTCGATCTCCCGCGCGAAATCTTTGAGCGATGTGGCCGCATGGAGTTCATCCCACTCCGTGTTCCGACGGAACCTGCGCGACTGGGGCGACCAGGTGCGGACGCTTACGGTGCGCGCCCACGCGATCGGCAGCGTCATCCTGCCGCCGCGGCTGTTGCGCGGCAAGTTTCCCGAGGGCGCCGTGGCCGACGCCTGGTTGGCCGCATACGCCGAATACGTGTGCCTGCACGCGAGCGCCGACATCCCGGAATGGGCGCTCAAACCGAACCGGATCCTCGCCGCCCCGAGCTTCGACGACGGCGTGGTCGATCCCCGCCAGCGCGCACTCGCGCTCGACCAATCACCCGAGGCCTTCCGGCGCCGCAACATCTTCACCACCGCCGTCGACCTTCCGCTGCGTTTCTGACCCGCCATGCTCGTCTCCTTTGCGCTGCGCAACACGGTCGCCGACAGCCGGATCGTCCCCATCGACTGCCCCGTCTGCCGCCAGCACAACGTCGCCGCGCAGGCGCAGGACCTGCGGCAGACGTTGCTGCTGTTGCACGTGCTGCCGGTCTTCCACCACCGGCCGACTTTGGTGACGTGCCAGGCGTGCGGCGCGGAGCTCGTGACGGGCATGAAGAGCGCCGACCTCGCCCGGGTGGGCGCCCCGCAACACGTCGCGCGCTATCTGCGTGTGCGGCTGCCGCTGGTGCTGCGGGCGCTCGTGCTCGGTGGGATCGTCGCGTGGCTGCTCCCATTGATCGGCACGGTGTGGACGGGGATCGCCTACGGGTGGTCGCGCCGCTACACAGGTTGGGTCCGGTGGATGGCACTCGTGCTCTTCCTACTCTCGTTGCTGCCGACGCTCGGTCTCGTGCTCGCCGAGGCCTGGCCGGACGCGCCACCGGCGGCCGCACAGGACGCACCGGCGACGCTGCCAACGCGAGGCGCTCCTCAGCAGTGACGAACCGGAGCGGCCGACGGGCGCGCGAAGGCAGGCGGAGGGACGCCGCAACGCCATTGCGTCGGCAGCGCGGCGAGGACCGAAACAAAGGCTTTCCGCGGGGGCGGTTGCTTCTCTAGCCTCCGCCTTTCGCTTCCCGCCCAACGCCTCTCCCTCATGTCCGACAACGTCACCGATCTCATCCCACACCGGCCGCCGTTTCTTTTCGTCGACGAAATCGTCAGCGAGACGGCCGACTCGCTGGTGGCCAAGCGCACGTTCCGGGCGGACGAATTCTACTACAAGGGGCACTATCCCGAGCACCCGATCACACCGGGCGTGCTGTTGTGCGAGGCGGTGTTCCAGACCGGTGCGCTGCTGATGGCCAAGCGCGCGCAGGCCGCCGGTGCCGCCGCGGGCGAGCAGGGTGGGGTGCCACTGCTCGCGCGGGTGAGCGATGTGAAGTTCCGCAACCCCGTTTTCCCCGGCGACACCGTCGAGCTCTCCGTGAAGATCAAGGAAGTCATGGGCGGTTTTACGATGATGAGCGGAGCGATCACCAGCGCCGGCAAACGCGTGCTCAGCGTCGACTTCGCCGTGGCGTGGAAGACACCGGGAGGCGCGGCATGAGTTTCCTGGGACTTCCCGGACGGACGGTGCTCGTTGCCGGTGTGGCCAACCGCAAGAGCGTGGCCTGGCACATCGTGAAGTCGCTCGAGGCCGAGGGCGCGCGGGTGATCCTGAGCGTGCATTCGGAGAAGCGCCGCGGCGAAGTGCAGAAGCTGGCGCCGCAGCTGCCGGTGTTCGTGTGCGACCTCGAGCGCGAGGGCGCGTGCGACGCGCTCGCGGCGGAGGTCGGGCCGCAGTTCGGGCCGATCCACGGGATCGTGCACTCGGTCGCGTTCGCCAACTACGCGGAGGGCTTCAAGCCGTTCCACGAGACGAAGCGTGCGGACTTCCTGCAGGCGACGACGATCTCGGCCTTCTCGGTCGTGGAGCTGGCGCGGGCGTTCAAACCGCACCTGGCGCGGAACGCGTCGGTCGTGGTGATGGGCATCTCGTCGCTGCTCGTGACGGCGGAGAACTACGGCTACATGTCGCCGATCAAGGCCGCGCTCGACGGCATCGTGCGCAACCTCGCCAAGTCGTTCAGTGCCGATACCGAGGTGCGGTTCAACTCCGTGGGCGCCGGCCCGCTCAAGACCGCGAGCAGCTCGGGCATCCCCGGCTACGTCGAGAGCTACCTCTACGCCGAGAAGCTGACTTTCCGCCGCCGAAATCTGGAGACGCAGGAGGTGGCCAACGCCGCGCTGTTCCTGCTGAGCGAGCGCTCCAGCGGCATCAACGGCACGACGCTGGTCGTCGACGCCGGTCTCGGCATGAACTATTTCGACAAGGAAGTCATCCGGCTCGCGATGCGGCCGGAGACGAGGGACTGATCTTTCTGCGATGCGTTTCCAGAACGTCGTCATCGAATCCCTCGTTGCGGTGCTGCCACCGCAGGTGCTGACCACCGCCGCGTTGGAGGAACGCCTGCGTCCGCTCTACGAGCGCCTGCGGCTGCCCTTTGGACGGCTGGAGCTGATGACCGGCATCAAGGAACGACGCTTCTGGGAGTCGGGCACGAAGCCCTCCGAGGCGAGCGCCCGCGCGGTGCGGGCCGTGCTGGCGAAGACGGCGGTGCCGGCGGCGAAGCTCGGGATGCTCATCCACGGCGCGGTGTCGCGCGACATGCTGGAGCCGGCGACCGCGGCGTTCGTGCACCGTGCGTCGGGTTTGCCGGCGCAGATGCAGATCCTCGACGTGTCGAACGCGTGTCTCGGTTTTCTGAACTCCTGCACGCTCGTCGGCGGCATGATCGAGTCGGGCCAGATCGAGGCCGGCATCGTCGTCTGCGGCGAGAACGGCGGCCCGCTCGTCGAGGAGACGATCCGGCGGCTGTGCACGAGCGAACTCGACCGCCAGCAGATCAAACCGTTCTTCGCCAACCTCACGATCGGCTCGGGTGCGGTGGCGGCGGTGCTGTGCCGTCGCGAGCTGGCGCCGGTGGGCGCGCCGCGGCTGGTCGGCGGCGTGGTGCGCGCGGCGAGCGGGTACAGCGAGCTGTGCATGGGCGACCGCGCCGAGGGCGATGCGCTGGCGATGCAGACCGACTCCGAGCAGCTCCTCGTGGCGGGCGTCGAGACCGCGCGGCGCACGTGGGAAGACCTTGGGCGAGAGCTCGGCTACGGGGAGAAGGATTTCGACCGGTTCGTGTGCCACCAAGTTGGCGTCGCGCACCGGCGGAAGTTGTACGAGACGCTCGGGCTCGATCCGGCGAAGGATTTCTCGACGTTCGAGACGATGGGCAACACCGGCTCCGTCGCGCTGCCGCTCACGCTGTGGCAGGCGCGCGAGACCGGTTTCATCAAGGCCGGCCAGCGCGTCGGCCTGCTGGGCATCGGCAGCGGAATCAACTGCGTGATGCTCGTGCTGGAGTGCTGAACATGGAAAACTGGCGCAGCGAGTATCCCTTCGAATCGCACCACCTCGACGTCGGCGACGGCGTGCGGATGCACTACTTGGACGAGGGCCCGCGCAGCGACGAGGCCGTGGTTATGCTGCACGGCAACCCGACGTGGTCCTTCTACTTCCGCAACGTCGTGCTCGCCCTGCGCGGCCGCCTGCGCTGCATCGTGCCGGACCACGTGGGCATGGGCCTCTCGGACAAGCCGGCGAAGTACCCGTACCAGCTCGCGCGCCGCATCGGCGACGTGCAGAAGCTCATCGCGCATCTCGGGCTGAAGCGCATCCACCTCGTGGTGCACGACTGGGGCGGCGCCATCGGCATGGGCGTGGCGACGCGCGCGGCCGACGCCACCGGGCGGATCGTGATCCTCAACACCGCGGCGTTCCCCGACGAAAACATCCCCGGGCGCATCTCCGTGTGCCGCTGGCCGGTGATCGGCTCGCTGCTGGTGCGCGGGTTCAACGGTTTCGCCGGTCCGGCGGTGTCGATGGCGGTGACCAGGCCGCTGCCTCCCGCGGTGCGCGAGGGGTTTCTCGCGCCGTACCGCAGCTGGTCGGACCGGGTGGCCGTGCACCAGTTTGTTCGCGACATCCCGATGGAGCCCGAGCACCCGACGTTGCCGCTGCTCCATCAGATCGGCGTCGACCTGGCATGGTTGAAAGCGAAGCCGGTGTTGATCGGGTGGGGCGGCAAGGACTTCTGCTTCAACGACCACTTCTTCGAGCGTTGGAAGCAGTTCTTCCCGCAGGCCGAGACGGAGTACTACGCCGACGCCGGGCACTACGTGCTCGAGGATGCCCGCGAACAGCTCGTGCCACGCATCGCGGAATTTCTCCAGCGGTAGGGCGTCCGGTTCGGCGACTTTGTTGGTGCCGAAACGCGAGGACGTTTCGAGGCGCGAAAGCACGGAGTCGAAGGCCTCACGGCCTTCGCTACATGGAACAGCGAGCGCACGACTGTCCGCGCAGGCAGGTCAGACTGCGGGTTTCTCCTCGGGAAGGCGTCCGTAGAGTTCGCCGAGCTCGAGCAGATAGGCGGCGCTCCGGTGCTCGAGGTTCTCGATCTGGGCGGAGTTGTAGCGCCACTCCCAGTTGCCGTCGGGAACACCGGGGGTGTTGAAGCGGGCGGCACTGTCGAGGTTGAGCAGGTCCTGGAGCGGGACGACCGCGAGACGGCAGGGCGAGGCGTAGGCCGCGCGGATGAAGTCCCACTGGATCTCGGTGCCGCTGATGCGGAAATAGCGGCGCACATGGTCGCGGGTCAGCTCGTCGACCGAGCCGTACCAGCCGCGGGTTGTGTCGTTGTCGTGCGTACCAGGGTATAGGACACAGTTCGGCACGTGGTTGTGCGGCAGGTAGAGGTTCCGGGCGTCGCCGCCGAACGCGAACTGCGAGATGGCCATGCCGGGCAACCCGGTGGCGTCGCGCAGGGCGGCGACCTCAGGGGTGAGCACGCCGAGGTCCTCGGCGATGATCTTCGCCTCGGGGAAGGCCGCGCGCACCGCGCGGAAGAAGTCGAGCCCCGGACCGGGCTCCCAAGACCCCCGGCGGGCATTCGGAGCCCCGGCCGGCACGGCCCAGTAGCTCTCGAACCCGCGGAAGTGGTCTATGCGGACGACATCGCAGAGATCGAAGGTGGCCGCGAGGCGGCGCAACCACCACGCGTAGCCGGTCTGGCGATGCACCGACCAGTCGTAGAGCGGGTTGCCCCAGAGCTGGCCGTCGGCGGAGAAGTAGTCGGGCGGCACGCCGGCGACAAAGGTCGGGCGCCGGGTGGATGGATCGAGGAGGAACAGATCGGGGTTCGCCCAGACATCGGCGCTGTCCTGCGCGACGAAGATCGGCACGTCGCCGATGATCCGAATCCCAAGCGTGTCCGCGTTGGCGCGGAGCCGGCGCCACTGGCCGAAGAAGAGGTACTGGAGAAACTGGTGCGCGAAGATTCGCGCGGAAAGTGTGCGGCGCAGCGGGGATTTGGCGGCTTTCTCGAAATCGCGTTGCTCGGCCGGCCATTCCCACCAAGGGCGACCCGCGAAGTGGTCCTTGAGGGCGAGGAAGTAGGCATAGCTGTCGAGCCAGTCGCAATGGGAGGCGCAGAACTCCAGGAAATCGCCGTAGGGCAACGCGACGGGGTTCTGCTGGAAGCGTTCGGCGGCGGCGAAGAGCACGGGCCATTTGTGCGTCCAGATTGCGCCGAAATCGACCCGGGCGGAATCGAGGGCGGCGAGCCGGGCCAACTCACCGGGTTCAAGCAGACCGGCCGTCACCAGCGGGTCGAGGTCGATCAGGTACGGGTTGCCGGCGAAGGCGGAGAAGGATTGGTACGGTGAGTTGCCGTAGCCGGTCGCGCCGAGCGGGCAGGTTTGCCAGTAGCTGAACCCGGCGCGAGCGAGGAACTCGAGGAACCGGGTGGCGTGGCCGTCGAGAGTGCCTATGCCATGCGGTCCGGGGAATGACGTGGGGTGAAGGAGGACGCCTGCGGCCCGGTGATCGAGCCAGTTGAACAGCGGAGCGGTGGATGAGCTCATGCGCGGTGGGAAGAATGCACGGATACAGCGGCGGGGGAAGGCCCGATTCAGCACCAACAATCTGTCCGTCACTTATTAGACATAATGCCTATTGTGCACCATGATGCTTTTCCCTGAGATGGCCCCAAGCTGAGACCTCCGCTGGGCGCGGTCTGCGTTCCCATGGCCGCTTCGGACGGCTCCGGCCCCGGCTGAGCCAGCCACTGGCGCAGTTATCGCGCCGGACCCCAGCGACGGGTGAACGGATAGTAGATGAACAACGGCCGTCCGATCGCGTCCTTGGCGGGCACGAACCCCCACACGCGGCCGTCGGCGCTGTTGAACGAGTTGTCGCCGAGTGCGAAGTACTGGCCGTCGGCGACAGTCACTTTCTGGCCCGCTGCGAGCAGGCCGCCGGCTTGGTAGCCGTGATAAAGCCCAGTGCGGTTGGCATTGAGACCGAATGCCTCGGCCCCGGTGATCGGCGCCCCGTTGCGCAACAGCACCGGTTCCTTGACCTCCAAGGTGTCGCCCGGCGTGCCGACGAGTCGTTTGATGTAGTACTGGTCCTGGCCGATGCCGGCGATGTTGCCGGTGCGGAAAACGAAGCCCTGCCCCACCTCGGGCCGGAAAAAATTGTAGCTGAACCGGTCGACGAAGAGCTGGTCGCCGGTGAGCACATCGAAACTCAGGGCAACCTGTGCCCGCTGGACCTTCCGGCCGGTGCCGAGCATCAGGGTGCGCATGCTCTTGCGCTGGCCGCGGTCATTGAGCGCGATGACAGTCTCCTGGATTCGCCCCGCCTTGCGCAGTGCCTCGAGGGTCTCGCGGCCGTGATACTGGCCATCGAGATAGGTATCCATCACGAGCGTATCGAAATCGAAATCGCCCGGGACACGCACCGGCACGGGCGCCTCGCCGACGAAGAGCGTGTACTCGCGCAACGTGGTGGGCACGACGAGCCACTTGCGCCCGGGCACCAGCGAGTATGGCACCACGAGCCGGCTCTCGCCCGGAACAAACGGGATCCGCAGTTCGCCATCGACCGGCGCGACGACCTCTCGCCGGGTGGCGCCGAAGGCGGCCAACCGCAAGGCCCGGGCGACCGGACCGGGCGCAGACTGCGGGTCCACGAAGACCTCGTGCTTCATCCCGAAATAGGTCGGCCACATCGAGTTGGTCGGGATCTTGAACGGCTGCACGAAGAACGCGCGGATGCCGAGGATCACGATCGCGGCGGCGAGGAAGAACTCGACGTTGTCGGCGAGCGTGCCCTTCGGATACACGCGGCCGCCGGTGCGGTGGAGCGTCTGTTCCAGCGCCTCGACGGCGAGCTTGAGCTGGGCGGCGTCGGCCTTGGCCTTGATCCTGGCCTTCAGTTCGGCGCGGCGCTGGTTGAGCTCGGCCAGTTCGGCTTCGGAGAGCAGATCGCGCCGGTAATGGTAGACCTTGTCGGCCACCTCGAGCCAGTTGGTCGCGTCGCGCCGCGCGCGCGCGGCCTGGGTCAGGAGGAAGCTGAACATGGCGGGTTGGCGGGGCGTTCCGGGCTCAGGTGGTCTTGAGCACCTGGATGAAGGCTTCGGGCGGGATCGAGACGGAGCCGATCTGCTTCATCTTCTTCTTTCCCTCCTTCTGCTTGTCGAGGAGCTTGCGCTTGCGGGAGATGTCGCCACCGTAGCACTTCGCCGTGACGTCCTTGCGCATGGCGCGCACGGACTCGCGGGCGATGATCTTGCCACCGATGGCGGCTTGGACGGCGATCTGGAACATCTGCGGCGGGATGATCTCCTTGAGCTTCTCGCACAGCGCCCGGCCCTTGCCCTCGGCCTTCGAGCGGTGGCAAATCGAGGAGAACGCGTCGACGGGCTCGGCGTTGACGAGGATGTCGAGCTTGACGAGGTCGGAGGCGACGTAGCCGCTGAGCTCGTAGTCCATGGAGCCGTAGCCGCGGGTGACGCTCTTCAACCGGTCGTGGAAATCGACGAGGATCTCGTTGAGCGGGAGCGTACAGGTGAGCATCACGCGGGTGTCGTCGAGCGTGTCGGTGTGGTCGCAGGTGCCGCGTTTGTCCTGCACGATGCCCAGCACGTCGCCCAGCGCCCAGTTCGGGATGTGGATGGTGGCCTTGATCGTGGGCTCGAGGATCTCGGCGATGCTGGAGACGTCGGGCAACTGCACCGGATTGTCGACTTCGATGGGCTTGTCGGCGCCTTCGAGGCGGACCTGGTAGATGACGCTCGGGTAGGTGGAGATGATGTCGACGTCGTATTCGCGGCGGATGCGCTCGATGACGATCTCCATGTGGAGCAGCCCGAGGAAGCCGCAGCGGAAACCGAAGCCGAGGGCGACGGAACTCTCGGCCTGGTACTGGAAGGCGGAGTCGTTGAGCTGGAGCTTGCCCAGCGCGGTGCGCAGCTTCTCGAAATCCGAGGTGTCGATCGGATAGATGCCGCTGAACACCATCGGCCGGACCTCCTTGTAGCCCGGGAGCATCTCGGCGGCGGGCTTGCTGGCCAAGGTGATGGTGTCGCCAGTGCGGATCTCGGAAACGGTCTTGATGTTGCAGACCACGTAGCCGACATCGCCCGCCTCGAGGATGTCGGTGACCTCCATCTTCGGCGTGAACGTGCCGACTTCCTTCACCTCAAACTTGACGTTGTTCGACATGAGGAGGGCGAAGTCGCCGGCCTTGATGGAACCAGAGAACACGCGGACATAGGCGATGACGCCGCGGTAGGTGTCGTACATCGAATCAAACACCAGGATGCGCGCGGCCGGGTAATCGGTCCACCGCGGCGGCGGCACGCGGGCGACGACGGCCTCGAGGATGTCCTCGATGCCGATGCCGGACTTGCCGCTGGCGAGGATGGCCTCGTCGTGCGAGATGGTGAGGATGTCCTCCATCTGGCGCAGGCAGAGCTCGAGGTTGGCGCTGGGCAGGTCGATCTTGTTGATGACCGGCACGACCTTGAGGTTCTGGCCGAACGCCAGGTGGGCATTGGCCACCGTCTGCGCTTCGACCCCCTGGGAGGCGTCGATCAGGAGCGCCGCCCCCTCGCAGGCCGCCAGACTGCGCGAGACCTCGTAGTTGAAGTCCACGTGGCCGGGGGTGTCCATCAGGCCGAGTTGGTAGGTCTTACCATCCTTGGCCGTGTACTGCATCGTGACCGGGTGCGACTTGATGGTGATGCCTCGTTCGCGTTCGAGATCCATCGAGTCGAGATGCTGCGCCTGCAGCACCCGCTTGGAAACGGTGCTGGTGTACTCGAGCAACCGGTCGGAGAGCGTCGTCTTTCCGTGGTCGACGTGGGCGATGATGCAGAAGTTGCGCTTGAGGGAGACGTCCATGCTGGGGGCGGGAGCGATCGGGCGTCAGACCGCGGCGAGGTCGGCGTACTCGTTGAAGGTTTTGGTGGGCCACTCCTTGTTGATGCGGCGGGCCAAGCCGGCGAGCACGGCGCCCGGGCCGCACTCCCAGTACTCGGTGACGCCGAGCACGGCGGCCTCGCGCATGCAATCCTCCCAGCGCACCGACGAGACGACCTGCCTGACGAGCATCTCGCGGATGACGGCCGGCTCGGTGACCTGCTTGCCGGTGACGTTGGTGAGCACCTGCAGCTTCGGGGCGTTGAACGGGACGGTTTGGAGGAACTGGGCGAACTCGGCGCGGGCCGGCTCCATGAGGCGGCTGTGGTAGGCACCGGCGACATTGAGGGGGATGACCTTTTTCATCCCGCGCTCCTTGGCGGCGGTCACACAGGCGTCGACCTTGGTCTTCTCGCCGGAGACGACCACCTGGCCGGGGCAGTTGAGGTTCGCGACCTCGATGTCGAACTCTTGGCAGAGGTCGCTGATCTTGGCGAGGTCCTCGCCGATGATGCTGGCCATGCCGCCGCGGGTGGCCTCGCAGGCGACCTGCATGAGCCGGCCGCGCTCGGCGACGACACGCAGACCGGTGTCGAAATCGAACACGCCGGCGACGGTCAGGGCGGTGACCTCTCCGAGGCTCAGACCGGCCACGGTGGTCAGGTTGGCGAGGCGTCCCTGCTCCTGGAGCAGCGAGTAGAGGGTGTAGCCGTGCACGAAGAGCGCCGGCTGGCACACGCGGGTCGGGACAAGAAGCTCGTCGGGACCTTCGAAACACATCTTGGCCAAGTCCCAACCGAGCACCTCGTTGGCGCGGGCATAGATCCGCGCGGCAGTGGCGGCGTTGTCGGCGAGGCTTTTGCCCATGCCGACCTTTTGGGCTCCTTGACCGGAGAAAATGAGGGCGAGTGACATGAGAGAGGGGGAGGAAATGGGCCGGCTTCCCAAAAACCAAGTCCGAAGTTCGGGCCGCGATTCCGCCGTCCGCAACCGTGGGAGGTCCCGACTCCCCCACCCTGTGCCCGACTGGCGAGCGGGGGAGTTGGCCCGGCCGCCCACACCGGGCCACCGGAACCGCTGGCACGAGTGCCGCACGCGGCGGATCTCGCCAAACCGTACTCTGCGGCCGGCGGGCGCTGCGCCGTGCAAAAGCGCCCACACGGTCCGCCGCGGCGGTCCGGACCGTTTACGTCCGGATGAAGATGCCCTTGAGGTTCATCTCCAGCGACTGCGGGTTCGGCGAGACGCGCAACCCGTCGCTCTTGGCGATCTTGCCCTCTTTGATGAGGCGGTAGAGGTCCTTGTTGAAGGAGATTGAGTTCGTCTCGGTGGTCGCCTCGAGCAGGGCCTGCACCTTGTCGAAATGGCCCTCGAGGATGAGGTTGCGGGCGGTCGAGTCCACCATGAGCACCTCCTGCGCGGCGTAACGCCCGCCTCCCTCCAGCGCGGGGACGAGCTTCTGGCAGACGATGCCTTTGATCACCGCGGAGATCTGCCGGCGGATCTGCTCGTGTTGCTCGTGCGGGAAGAACTCGAAGATACGGTTGATCGACTGCTGGACGTTGGCCGAGTGCAGGGTCGTGATGACCAAGTGGCCGGTCTCGGCGGCGGACAGCGCGGTCTCGAGCGAAACGGCGTCGCGCATCTCACCGATGAGGATGATGTCGGGGTTCTGGCGCAGCACTGAGCGCACGGCCAGAGAGAAGCTCGGGGTGTCGATGCCGATCTCGCGCTGGTTGAAGATCGACTTGCCATCCTGAAACGTGAACTCGATCGGGTCCTCCATCGTCACGATGTGGCGCTCCAGATTCTGGTTAATCCAGTTGAGCATCGAGGCCATTGTCGAACTCTTGCCCGAGCCGGTCGGGCCGCAGACCAAGACGAGCCCGTCCTTGACTTGGGCAAGCTTGATCAGGCGATCGGGCTGGAGGTTGAGGTCGGCAAAGGTCGGGATGTGGCTCTTGATGTGGCGGAAGACCACGGAGATCGAGCCGCGCTGCTGGAAGGCGTTGACGCGGAACCGCCCGATGTTCTCGGCGGTGTAGGCGAAGTCGATCTGCCCGTCGGTGTCCCACTGCGGCTTGAAGACGAACGGCACATACTCGTCGACGAACGCCTGGATGATGTGCCGCGGGATCGGCTCCATATCCACCGGCTTGAGCCGACCGCTGATGCGGAGGTAGCCGACCTTGTTGGTTTTGATGATGCAATCGCTTGCTCCGGTCTCGACGCCGAGCTTGAGCAACTCGTTGAAAATCTGGGTGTGCATTTAGGCTGGGGCTTGTTTCCGCATGGACACGTTCCGTTGGGCAAAATGGGATGGATTTTAGCTACCGTCCGCTGCAATTCTCCTCAAGGTATCGTTTCGTAAACCGGCAATCAAAAATCCCTTAGCAATGAGCAATCCGCGCGAGTTCTCCGGCGCCATCACCGCACTTGTGACGCCCTTCCGCAACGGCCAAATCGCCCACGACGACCTCGAGCGTCTGGTGGACGCCCAGATCGCCGGCGGCATCAAGGGACTCGTGCCCGTTGGCACCACCGGGGAGTCGCCAACGCTCGATTACGAGGAACACATCGAGGTGATCCGCCGTGTCGTCGCCCGCGCGGCTGGCCGCGTGCCCGTGATCGCCGGCACCGGCTCCAATTCCACCCGCGAAGCCGTCGAGCTCACCAGGAAGGCCGACGCCGCCGGCGCCGACGCCATGCTCGTCGTCGCCCCCTACTACAACAAGCCCAGCCAAGAAGGGCTGTACCGGCATTTCAGCGCGATTGCCGAGGCCACCGCCAAGCCGATCGTCCTCTACTCGATCCCCGGCCGCTGCGGCATCGAGATCGGCGTCCAGACCGTCGCCCGCCTGCGCGCTGCGTTTCCGCACGTCAACCACATCAAGGAGGCCGGCGGCTCCTGCGACCGCGTCGACCAGCTCCGCCAGGCCTGCGGCGACTCCGTCACCATCCTCTGCGGCGACGACGGCCTCACCCTCCCCTTCATCTCGCTCGGCGCCAAGGGTGTGATCTCCGTCGCCTCCAACCTCTTCCCCGCCGAGGTCGCGCAACTGTGCGATCTCGCCCTCGCCGGCAAGCGCGCGGAGGCCGGCGCCCTCCACCACCGTTTCCAGCCGCTCTTCAAGAACCTCTTCGTCGAACCCAACCCTGTGCCGGCCAAATACGCCATGGCCAAGCTCGGCCTCATCGCCTCGCCGGAGGTCCGCCTCCCGCTCTGCGAGCTGACCGAGGCCAACCGCGCCCTCATCGAAAAGACCCTCGCCGCTCTCGCCCGCTGATCCCCATGTCCCAACCACGCATTCTCATCAACGGCTCGAAGGGCCGCATGGGGCAGGCGCTCCTCGCTTCCGCCAAGGACGCCGGCCTTGCCGTCGCCGCTGCGATCGACATCGGCGATGATCTCGCCGCCGCGCTTCCCTCGTGCGACATCGTCATCGATTTTAGCCACCACACGGTCACGACCAACGTGATCGATCTGGCGATCCGCCACCGCAAGGCCCTGGTCGTCGGCACCACCGGCCACTCCAGCGAGGAACGCGCGAAGCTCTCCGCCCGTGCGTCCACCGCGATCCCGACCGTCTGGGCCAGCAACTACTCGGTCGGCGTCAACGTCCTCTTCCACCTCGTCGCCGAGGCCGCCCGCGTGCTTGACGACAGCTTCGACGTGGAGGTCATCGAGATGCACCATCGCTTCAAGAAGGACGCACCCAGCGGCACTGCCGCCAGTCTCCTCGAGATCCTCATGCGCGCCCGCGAGCTCCGCGAAGCGGATCTGCGCCACGGCCGCCACGGCATCGTCGGCGAGCGCACCAAGCGCGAGATCGGCGTCCATGCGCTGCGCGGCGGCGACGTCATCGGCGACCACACGGTCCTGTTCGCCGCCCTCGGCGAGCGCGTGGAGCTCACCCACAAGGCCGGCGATCGGGCGATCCTCGCCCGTGGTGCCCTGCACGCGGCCCGCTGGGTGTTCGGCAAGCCGGCCGGACTCTACGACATGCAGGACGTGCTCGGCCTACCCAAGTCCGCCCAATGATCGCCAGCCTGCGCGGTACCCTGCTTTCGGCCACGCCGCTCCATGCCGTGGTCGAGGTCGCGGGAGTCGGTTACGAGGTGAACGTCCCGATCACCACCGCCGAGAAACTCCCGGCCGTCGGCCAACCGGCGTTCCTGAATACGCACGTCGTGTACCGCGAGGACTCGCAGGCCATCTACGGCTTCGCCACCGCCGCCGAGCGCGACTTCTTCCGTCTGCTCATCGAGAAGGTGAGCGGCGTCGGCCCGAAGGTCGCGATGGCGCTGATGAGCCATCTCTCGCTCCCGTCGCTCCAGGGCGCCATCGCTGGCAGCGACGCCGAACTGCTCTCGAAGTGCCCGGGCGTCGGCCGCAAGACCGCCGAGCGGATCATCCTCGACCTGAAGGACAAGATGGGCGCCGTCTCGGCGATCGTGCCCGCCGGCAGCGTTGCCGCCGGCTCGCCGGTCGGTGCTGCGCCGTCCGCCCTCGCGGACGCCGTGGCGGCACTGGTCGCCCTCGGTTATCGCCCACCGGACGCTGACAAGGCCATCCGCAAGGCCCAAGCCGCGCTCGGCGCCAGCGCGACGACCGAGGCGCTCATCAAAAAAGCGCTCACCTGACGGCGAGCGCTTCGCAAAAAACACCGTCGGGGCGCGACGGTTATTGCCGCTGAAACTGGAAGGCGGCGGCCTCGATCTGCTCCATCTGCAACGCCGCGCCCGGAGCTTGGCCGTAGGGTTGCAGCTCGACCTTGAGTTCTTCCCCGGCCGGGGCAGCGGCCAGGGTCGCCGGCAGCAGCGGCGTGGTGGTGGCCGGAAGACGGCTGAAGTCGACCACGGTGCGATCGGTCGCCGCCCAGGGGTTGCGGAACCCGGCGGGATTGGCGCCGGTCGCCACGGTCATCGTGTACGGCACCGGCTGCGACGCGATGGTCGCCGGGGCGGCGGTGGCCGCCGGTTGGTTCTGGGCGATTCCGGGTGTGGCGGCGTCCGGCGCGATCTGTTGCACGGCGACAAACACCACGCAGGCCGCCAGCGCACCGCTGGCCATGAGCGCGACGGAGCGGAACCAACCGCCCTGCGCCCGCGCCGGAAGTTCGACCACTGCGCCCTTCCGGAAGTACGGCGCCGGCGAGGCCTCCTCGCGGAACCGCTCGGCGAGTTCGCCGCAGGCGTTCTGCATCTGGCAATACTGCCGGTAGATCCGGCGATGCTCGAGGTTGCCGGCGATGTCGTGCTCGAGGGCGGTGGCCTCCGCTGGCGGCAGCGCCCCGTCGAGGTAGAGGTTCAGCAGTTCGATGAATTTTTCGTGTGTCATTTGAAGTCCTCCCCGAGCAGCTCGCGCAGGGCCTCGCGGGCCCGGGCGATCCGGCTCTTCACGGTGCCCACGCTGATGCCGAGAATTTCGGCGATCTCCTCGTAGGAATGATTCTGTACGTTGCGCAGCACGAGAATCTCCCGGTGTTTCTTGCCGAGCTTCTCCATGCAGGTGGCCACGCGTTCGGTGAACTCGCTGGTCACCGAGATGTCGTCGGGCGATTCGACATCGGCCGGGATGATCTCTGCGAGCGTGGCGCTGTCGCTGTCCTCACCCAATGGTTGATCGAACGAGACGGTCTTGTCGCGTTTGCGGCGCCACCAATACCAGTAGCGGTTGCGCGCGAGGTTGGTCGCGATCTGGTAGAGCCAGGTCGAGAAGGCGGCGTCGCCCCGGAAATTGCCGAGCCCGCGGTGGGCCCGGATGAACGCGTCCTGGGTGACCTCCTCGGCGTCCTGCTGGTTGCGCAGGAGCTGGTGCACCATCGAGTAGATGCGGTCCCAATACTTGCCGACCATCTCGTTGAACGCGCCTTCGTCGCCGGCTTTGATCCGGTCGACGAGCAGGCGGTCGAGTGCAACTTCCTGTGCTTTGGCTGACATGCGTTCAACCTCGTTGCGACTCACGTACTCTTTGAATGTTCCCACGGTGTTGGCCTCGGCGGAGCTTTAGTGGCCGGCACATTCGGGCCGCGGCCCGCAGTGGTCAAGCGGGGGCCTTCCGCCCCCCGGCGGCGGCGCGCAACGCTCCACCCCAATGCCGACGCCGGCGCGACGCCAACGCGTTGCGCCAAAGCTGACCGGGGAGTCCGCGATCATCGGCATGGCTCCATAGAAAACCATCGAGGCCGAAGGTTCCGTGGATCGCATGGCGACAGCGCAAGCGCCCAACTCCGCCGTCACGGCAAGCGCTGATGAACAGCCCCGCGGCAGGAGGTACAGCGTCACCTTGCTTCGAAGACAGATCGAGTGTCAGAGACGGCCTTGCATCGGGAACCACCAACTCCGAACGCCGGAATCACCGCCGTCCCGAACATCCGATCTCGTGACGCAAGCGCGACGGGCTCGCGAATGCGAGCAATGCCTCCAGCGCCCAAGGTCCGATCGCCGTTCCGCTTTCTGCTTGCCGGCGGAAGTTCGGGCCACCAACTAACTTCCCTTCATTTTTCGGGTCGATAGCTCAACGGTAGAGCAGCGTCCTTTTAAGTCGTTGGTTCCGGGTTCGAATCCCGGTCGACCCACCAAATTTCGCGCCGGTGCACTCAGCGACCGGTTCGCGGGGCCGCTCATTCGGGAGACTCGCTCGGAGCGCTTTGGGCATTCCTCCCCAAAGATTTCGCGAAATTTTCTGCGGATGAGCCGATAGATCCTCTGGCCATATCCGGAGTTTCCCCTGATGATCCCTCAAGATAAACCTTCCTCCGTTCTCGAACGACAGTTGTCCGCAGACCGGCAAACCGTCTCCACCCCTAGCAAGATGAAGCGCGTTGTCATCATTGAGGATCAGACCGCCATCCGCGAAATGCTCGCGGAAATGCTGCGCAACGACCCGAACTTCAAGATCGTCGGCGAGTGTGGCGACGGCCAGCAGGCCTACACGCTGTGCCTCGAGACCAAGCCCGACCTTGCCATCCTCGATGCCAAGCTTCCCGGGCTCAACGGCGTCGATCTCCTCCGCCGCTTGGCGAAGCAGCTCAAGAACACCCGCTATCTTGTCTTCTCCGGCTACGAGAACCCCGTGCTCGTCCGCGAGATGCTCGAAGCCGGCGCCCATGGTTTTGTCGAGAAGACCGCTGGCCTGAGCGAGTTCCGCAAGGGTATCCAGACCGTTGCCAACGGCGGCACCTATTTCGGACCGGCCGTCGCGGCGTTGCTTCTCAACGTCGTCACCAACCCGTCCGCCGCGTCGAGCCACGACCTGCTCACCGACCGCGAGCGCGAAATCCTCCAGCTCGTCGCCGAGAGCTACAGCACCAAGGAGATCGCCTCCAAGCTCGGCATCAGCGTGAAGACCGTCGACAACCACCGCACGAACTTGATGCGCAAGCTGGATCTGCACGACGTCGCCAGTCTCACCCGGTACGCGATCGAGATCGGCTTGGTCGACAACCGCAGCTCGCTCCCGCCCGGTGGAGCCCGCTGACCCAACGCGGCCGCACACCCCGAGTTGACCTCGGACACGGCCTTGCACCGGCCGACATTCTTCTTGCGCCAGCAGAGCGCTTTACGGATAACCGCGCTCCGCAACGCATAGGCCCTTTTCTCCATGAACAAGCTCTCGAAACTCGTCTGTTTCATCCTGATTGGTTCGGCCGTCCTCCTCGCCGGCTGCCCGAAGAAACCGAAGCGCCCCGACCCGAGCGCGACACAAGCGGGCATGGGCCCCGGCGGCCTCAACGCCACTGATGTCGACTTCGGCGCCGACGCTGCCAACGGACTTGAGGGCAACACCGCTGCCGCCGGCCACCTCGATCCGGCCAATCTCGAGCGCGGCGTGCTCCCCACCGTGTATTTCGACTTCGACCGCTCTGCGATCAAGCAGAGTGAGCGTACCAAGCTCGACGAGGCCGCCAAGAAGATCGCCGCCGACTACAAGGGGAAGCAGATCCTCCTCGAAGGTCACTGCGACTGGCGCGGCACCGCCGAGTACAACATGGGCCTGGGCGACCGTCGCGCCAATGCCGTGAAGGACTACCTCGCCAAGCTCGGCGTCGAAGTCGTCCGTCTCGAGCCCCTCTCCAAGGGCGACCTCGATGCGAAGGAGAACGCCACCGGCGAAGAGATGTCGAAGGATCGCCGCGTCGAGCTCGTGATCATCAAGCAGTAATCTGCCCTCAGTTTTTCCATACTTCTGGAAGCCCCCGGTCCTTCGACCGGGGCTTTTTTTTCGCTCACTGCCGGCGGATCGCTCCGGAATCGACGTTCTCACGAACGTCGCCACGGAAACCCACGTAGCGATGAGGGTGAGCCCATCGAGTCCGCCGCTCGCGGTGCGCCCTGTCCTCATGACGAGGGCAATGTGGCCGGAGCCGAGCGTCTCCTCACCAGCGCAACGCGGCAAAATACCCGGCGCCGATGTCGCCGCGGTGTCGCACCTGCAGCACGTCGTGCAGCTTCTCGAGCTGGCGCTGCATCTGCTCGAGTTTCGGATCGTCCGCGACCAGCAGCAGCATGCGGCTGGTCGCATGGTCCGCCTCCGGCACGCAGACGATCGCCTCCAGGTTGAAGGCGCGCCGGGCGAACAGCCCGGTGATGTGCGACATCGCTCCCGGATGATTGCGCACCCGGAGTTCCAGGACAGTGGTGGCGGGCAGCTTCGTGTCAGGCATGGGCGGTGGCGGGTTCGGTTGCGGTGATCGTGAGGTGGTTGGCGGCCCCGGGCGGCACCATCGGCAGCACGTTGGCCGTCTCGTGGATCGGGATGTCGATCAGCACCGGGCCGGGCGCGGCGAGCGCGGACGCGAGCTGGCCGAGAGGATCATCCTCCGGATCGAGCGTCACGCCGCGCAGGCCGAAGCCGCGCGCGATGGCCGCGAAGTCCGTCGAGGACTGAAAACGGGAGGCCGAGTAGCGCCGGCCGTAGAACAACTCCTGCTGTTGCCGCACGAGCCCGAGGTGGGCGTTGTTGCACACCAGCACCGCCACCGGCAGGTCGAGGTCCACCAGCGTGGCAAGTTCCTGGATATTCATCAGGATCGAGCCGTCGCCGCTCACGCAGACCACGCGGCGCCCCGGCGCCGCAAGTGCGGCGCCGATCGCCGCCGGCAGGCCAAAGCCCATCGTGCCCAGTCCGCCCGAGGTCAGGAACGTGCGCGGGCGGTTGAACGGGAACGCCTGCGCCACCCACATCTGGTGCTGGCCCACGTCGGTGGTCACGATGGCATCGCTCGGCAACGTCTCGCCGAGGAACCGGCAGAGGTTGACCGGATGCAGCGGCTGCCGGGTCGGCGAGGGATGGACCAGCGGATACGAGGCGCGCAACTCCGCCGCCCGGGCACGCCACGCCGGATGGGCCTGTGCGGACAGGCGCTGGAGCAGGCGCGTGAGCGTGTCGGCGGCGTCGCCGGCGAGCGCGAGCGTGGCGGCGCGGATCTTGCCGAGTTCTGCCCGGTCGATATCGAGATGCGCGATCGTCGCCTGCGGGCAGAACTCCGCGACCTTGCCGGTGGCACGGTCGTCGAACCGCGCGCCGATGGCGAAGATCACGTCGGCCTCGCGCATGAGCAGGTTGGTCCCCTTCCCTCCATGCATGCCGAGCATGCCCATGTTCAGCGGATCGTCGGCGGCGAGCGTGCCGAGCGCCATGAGTGTCGTCACCGCCGGGGCGTCGATGCGGTGCGCGAGTTCGCGGGCGAGCTCCGCCGCACCGGCCCCGATCACGCCGCCGCCGAGATAGAGCAGCGGCCGTTGCGCGCCGGCGAGCAACGTAGCCAGCGCTTCGATCTCGGTGGCGTTGCAGGGCAGCGCCGCCCGGCGCCGGCCAGGCTCCGGCCAGGCGGTGATCTCCGCCCGGGCGTTGAGCACATCCTTCGGGATGTCGACCGCCACGGGGCCGGGGCGGCCCGACTCGGCGAGCGTGAAGGCGAGCGGGATCGTTTCGAGCAGCTCCTCGATCGAGCGCACGAGGAAGTTGTGCTTGGTGATCGGCAACGTGAGACCGTATGTGTCCACTTCCTGGAACGCGTCGGTCCCGATCAACGCCTGCGGCACCTGCGCGGTGATGGCCACAAGCGGGATCGAGTCCAGCCGCGCGTCCGCGATGGCGGTGAGCAGGTTGGTCGCGCCCGGTCCCGAGGTCGCCAGGCAGACGGCGGCGCGGCCGGTGACGCGCGCCATGCCCTGGGCGAGGAAGCCCGCGCCCTGCTCGTGGCGGGTCAGGATGTGGCGGATGCCGCTCTCGTGCAGCGCATCGTAGAACGGCAGGATCGCGCCGCCAGGGATGCCGGCGAGGGTGTGGATGCCCTGGCGCTCGAGCAGAGTGCGCAGGATGGTGGCTCCGGTGTGTTGCATGGTGGTTGGCGTTGGGTGGCGCCCTCCCCGGTTCTGCACCCGACGGAGCCTCGGAAAACGAAAAGCCCCCTCCGGTGCGGTACCGGAGGGGGCGAAAATCGTGAGTA
This sequence comes from Verrucomicrobiota bacterium, assembly GCA_023457035.1. GTDB lineage: Bacteria > Verrucomicrobiota > Verrucomicrobiia > Opitutales > Opitutaceae > CAJCBL01. The sequence goes on along the minus strand of JAEWNN010000209.1, from coordinate 112 downwards.
CCTGCTCAGACCCCTCGCGGCACGCAGGCGACTACTACGACGACCAGGAGGGCGACGAGCGAGCTGCGGGAGGCGTTGGCGAGGCTGAACATGTCGGGCGGACAAAGAGCGC